>DIWL01000079.1:0-37401 GCA_002428455.1 Anaerolineaceae bacterium UBA6107
CATGATGTTCATGATGCCGATGCCCCCTACCAGAAGGGAAATGCCGGCGATACCACCCAGGAAGATGGTTAACACACCGGTAATGGTGCGGGCGATGTCAACGAAATCCTCCTGTGAGAATATGCTGAAGTCATCTTCGCCGATGTTGGTGCGATGGCGTATACGCAAAACTTGGGCGATCTCCTCCTTAGCCAGGGATACCTGGCTGGCAGATGTCACCTGCACAAGGATTAGGTCGAGCTGGTTCTGACTGTTGCGGATGAGACGCGCCTGGGCGGTGGATAGGGGGATGATGGCCAGGTCATCCTGTGATCCGAAGGAGGACCCCCCTTTGGATTCAAGAATGCCGGTGACGCGGAAAGGTTGGCCCTCGATGCGCACCACTTCTCCCACCAGGCCTTCACGCCGCCCGAACAATTTCTCGGCGGTATCCGGTCCCAACAGGACCACGGATGCCCGGCCAAGATCCTGGTCGGTGCTGATGAAAGCGCCTTCTGTGACCGCATAATTACGGACCTGTTCGTAAGACGGGGTGACGCCATAAACCGTTGTATGGGTGGATTCACCCATTGCGGAAAGGGTCAGTCCGTCATTAACCACGGGTGCCACGGCTGCGACCGAGGGAGCCTGGAACTGGTCAAGCAGTGCTTCAGCGTCCTCCATGGTGAGGGGTTGGACGCGGGTTAGTTCCAGTGTAGGGTTACCGCGCGAGACGAAGAGCAGGTTGCTGCCGATGCCGCTGATGGAACCGGTGATGGTCTCCTGGGCGCCGGCACCCACAGCGAGCATGGCGATGACTGCGCCAACGCCGATGACGATTCCCAGAATAGTGAGTCCGGAACGCGTTTTGTTCGAGTTGAGGCTTTCCAGAGCCTCGATGATCGCCTGCCAGAGGGTCATTTCGAATCCTCCTCGATCAGGCCGTCTTTCAAACGGATGATGCGCCTGGACTGGGTGGCCACGTCCTGGTCGTGGGTAACGATGATTAGGGTGGTACCGCTATCACGATTGAGTTTCAACAACAGTTCCATGATCTCAGCGCCGGAACGGGAATCCAGGTTGCCGGTGGGTTCATCGGCCATGATGATGGCGGGGTTGTTGACCAGGGAGCGGGCAATGGCCACGCGCTGCTGTTGACCCCCGGAAAGCTCAGTGGGTTTGTGGTTCATGCGGTCACCCAGGCCAACCGCCTCAAGGGCAGCAACAGCCCGGTCACGGCGTTCGCTGGTGATACCGGCGTAACGCATGGGCAGTTCAACATTCGCCAGCGCGGTCTGGCGCGGCAAAAGGTTGAAACTTTGGAAGACGAAACCTACCTTGCGGTTGCGAATGCCGGCGAGCTGGTCATCGTCGAGTTCGGCGACCCCTTCTCCATCCAGCGTGTAATGACCGCTGGTCGGACGGTCGAGGCAGCCCAGCAGGTTCATCAGGGTGGATTTGCCCGATCCTGACGGCCCCATGATGGCAACAGTTTCGCCGCGGTCGATGGAAAAACTGACGCCAGCAAGAGCGCGGACTTCCACCTCGCCAATTTGATAGATCTTGGTCAGATCCTGGATTTGAATGACTTTTTCCATATTTTCCATATTAGAATGGCGGTCCGCCGCTAAAATCCATGTCCATGATCGATGAGGGCGGATTGAGGATGATGCGATCGCCTTCCTTCAGATCACCGGAAAGGACCTCGCTGATCAAGTCAGAGGAAGCGCCGATCTTCAGGGGAACTTCAACGATAGCGCCGTTTTTCAGAAGGTAGACGATGGTCTGGTTATCCACCAGGCGAACGGCACGCTTTGGAACGGTGAGCACATCCTCAAGCTGGTTGATGATGATGTTCACCGCTGCTGTCATGCCCGGACGCACCTGCTCATCAGGGTTGAGGAGTTCAATGGTGACCTTGAAGTTCACCAGACCGGATTGCACAGTGCCGACATTGGCGACAGCGGTGACCTTACCCTGGTATTGTTTGTTGGCAATGGCATCAAAGGTGAGGTCGACAGACTGCCCGATCTGGACGTTGTTGATATCAACTTCGGGGATCTGCACATCGACCAGCAGACGGGATAGATCATCAATGCGGAAAGCCTGGGTACCGGCGGTGACCTGATCACCGAGCATGGCGTTGACCTCGGTCACAGTACCGCTGAACGGAGCGGTGATCCTTGAAAGGTTGATCGTCGCGTTCAGGGCGGTGATGCGTGATTCCGCGGCGGCAATATCAGCCGGGTCAGCACCGTCCTTTACGCGTTCCCATTCGCGCATGGCATCCTCATATTGCGCCAATGCCAGCGCCACCTTGGCATCAGAGATTGCGATCTCTTCAGCATCCGGTGCCTGGATGAGATAGGTCAGATCCTGTTGAGCTTTTTGAAGATTCTGGCGGGCGTTGGCGAGGGTGCTGAGGGCACCAGCCTTGAGCGGATCATCATCATCACGGGATTCGACCCGTTCATAAGACTCTTCCGCGTCAGCAACCCTGTCTTGTGCGAGGATAACGGCAGCCCGGGCAGCGTCGATCTTGTTCTGATCGGTCGTGCGCGCGGTGTTGCCCTGCGGGTTTGACCAGAGTGCGCGATCGTATGCGTCCTTGGCGTTAGCCAGGTTGAGTTGCGCCTGGGCTTGAGCCAGGTTGGAGTTGAGCAGGTTATCCAGGTTGCGCTGCGCAGTGACCAGGTCAGCACGCGCGAGAATGACCGACTGGGGGAGGGAGGAATCAAGCAATTCAGCCAGTACGGTCTCACTGGCGATCTTATCTCCAACCCCGACATTGATCGCGCTGATGCGGCCGCTGGTTTGCCACGTCATCACTGCGCTCTGGTTGGCGCGCACCGTACCGGTGGCGCCAACGATGACGACCAGTTCACCCCTGGTGGCAGGGGTGGTTTGCAGATCTGCCAACGAAGCCTGATTTTTTGTATTGTTGGTGATGATGACATAGGCTGCAACAGCTATGATCACCAGGGCTAATAGAATCAGCCAGTATTTCTTTGATGAACTCTTCTTTTTCATATTTGCTTGCGTTCCCTTTTTTAATCGAAAATCCTGAACATTGGTCAGGGTATAATTTCTGCATGCGCTGGAAAAACTTCACCCGACAGATCATACCGTTGCTCATCGCAATCTTCGTGCTGACGACCTCGGTATTACGCCTGGAGAAACCAGTTGATAAGGCGCGCCTTTTTACCACTGGGCTGGAATATGATTATATCGCCTGGACGCTAAAAGCGGTGAGTGAAAAAGCAGGTCAGGCGCAGTTAAACGTTGTACAAAGGCTCTCTCCAGATCAGCAGGTACAGGTTGTGAGGCGGTATTTTGAGCTGGTGCGCGAGTTGGAGATTACACGGGCGCAGATCCAGCTGGTGTACAGTGATCCGCGGGTTGAAAACCCGGAGATGGAAAGCGCCGGTCTGCTGGTGCAGGAGCGCACCCTCGAAAAGTCGCTCAATGACCTGGCCGCGCTGACCGAAAACATTCTGCAGCAGCAGGTGGCACAGGTGCTCAAGGATGCCGGCCTGGGATTCCTGGCACAACAGGTACCGCCGGTATTATTCCACTCCACGCCGCTGCCGACTGCGCTGATCGTGTCACCGCGCGAGGTTATCCGGCAGGATGTCAACCTGTCGCTGCTGGCTGACCTGAGCATGGAGGAGATCACGCGGCTGGAAGAAGACGTTGCGGAATACATGGGTGCGTCGGTGCTGGTGGAGGATGTGGGTGGGATCGGCGTTTACCCGACCATGGTGCAGCGCGCTTCGAGCCTGCCGTGGACGCTGGACACCATAGCTCACGAATGGACGCATAACTACCTCACCCTGCATCCGTTGGGGATGCTGTATGACAGGACTCCGGAGCTGCGCACGATGAACGAGACGACCGCGTCGATCGTGGGCAATGAGATCAGCCAGGCGGTAATGGAACAATACTATCCGGACCTGGTGCGAAACAAGGGCAAGGTTAACGTGGCAGCGGCGCGTTCCGTAGGTGATGAATTCGATTTCTACCATGAGATGCACATCACGCGGGTACGGGTGGATGAGCTTCTGGCGGAGGGGAAGATCGAGGAAGCCGAATCTTTCATGGAGGCAAGGCGGATCATATTCTTAAAAAACGGTTACTTAATCCGCAAACTGAACCAGGCATATTTTGCCTTCCATGGTGCTTATGCCGAGGTGCCCGAGGGAGCGGCAGGCGAGGACCCGGTCGGACCTGCGGTACGGGCTTTACGGGGGGAATCAGGGTCGCTGGGAGAATTCCTGAAACGGATGGCGTGGATGAATTCCTTTGATGATCTTGAGCGCGCTGTGAACGAGCGGTAAACAGATCACCGGGTGTAATTGTTAAAGAACCGCATTACTCTTCCCCAAGATCAGGTAGATCGCGCTCGATCTCGGCCGGGGATTGACCTTTCTCCAAACGGTTGACCACTTCGTCAAATTCGGCGGGCAGATCATCCGCACCAACCTCGTTTTTCATTTCGCGCATCATCCTGCCGAGCGCGCGCGGATCACTATCGAGGGCATCAAGGTTGGCATCATCGGCGAGCGAGGAGAGACGCCCCTCATCACCGCGGGTGACCCTGACCTTGCGGATGACGCGTTGTACATTGGCAGATGCACAGGCGGGGCAGAGCGGGCGATGCTGGTCGTATTGCGCATAAGTCAGGAAGATCTCAAATCGATTGCGACAATCTGAACAACGAAAATCGTAAACAGGCATGCGAACCTCGCTTGGTGTAGTACTTTATCCATTATAATCACCTCATATAAGAAGCGTATTAATTTTTTTCCCGGGAGAGTAGGTATGACCAGCCAGGCAGAACCGTTTGACCTGTTGCACCCGCAGCCATTATTGATCGTAATATCGGGTCCATCCGGTATCGGCAAGGACAGCGTTCTTAACGAACTGAAACGGCGCGGACTCCCGTTACATTTTGTGGTTACTGCCAATACCCGTGAGCCGCGCCCGGAAGAAGTGCACGGTGTTGATTATTTTTTCATGACGCGCGAGGAGTTCCTGGCGGGGGTTGAGCGGGGAGAGTTCCTCGAGCACGCGAAGGTTTATAATGATCTGAAGGGCATCCCGCGCTGGCAGGTTGACAACGCGCTGAAGAGCGGCAAGGATGTTGTACTGCGGGTGGACGTACAAGGCGCGGAGACGATTCGTGGGTTGTATCCCGAAGCGGTACTGATCTACCTCATCCCCCGGAATTACGATGAATGGTACAACCGCCTGGTTTGCCGGAAAACCGAATCCGCTGAGGACATTAAAACGAGGGTCGAGATCTCCGTCAAGGAAGTGGAAAAGATCGATATTTTTGACTACCTGGTGGTCAACGCGGAAAACCTGCTCTGCCAGGCCGTGGATGACATCATCGGCATCATCAGGACAGAACACCTCGCCGTAAATCACAGGAAGATCGTTTAATGTACGGCAATCCAGATCAACCTGCCGGAATGGATGGGCAAACCACGGGAGGGGGAATCCCCGTGATCTTCAAGCCGCCGGCGCGCAAACCGCTGGTGACCTACGTACTCATAGGGGTGACCATCTTCTTTTACCTGCTGCAGATGCTTTCACAAGCGATCGCCAGTGGATATGACTGGCCGTTCATCCTGGGCGGCAAGATCAACGAGTTGATCCTGGAAGGGCAAGTGTGGCGGCTGATCACGCCTGCGTTGCTGCACGGCAGCCTGCTGCACATTGCGTTCAACATGTACGCCTTGTACTCGCTGGGTTCATCGATGGAACGCTATTACGGTCACCGCCGGTATCTGCTGCTGTACATCATCGGTGCGTTTTGCGGCAACGCGCTTTCATTCCTGTTGTCACCCAAAGCCTCGATCGGCGCTTCCACGGCCGTGTTCGCGCTGGTGGCAGCGGAAGGGGTGTTCATCTACCGCAACCGTTCGTTGTTCGGCAGCCGTGCGAAGACGATGCTGACCAACCTGCTGGTGATCGTTGGGGTCAACCTGGTGATCGGATTGCAGCCGGGCATTGATAACTGGGGGCACCTGGGCGGACTGATCGGCGGGGCGTTGTTCGCCTGGTTCGCCGGTCCGCTGCTGCAGATGCAGGCATCCTATTACGGCTATGAGCTCACAGACACCCGCACAAAATCCGGATTGATCCTGGGCGTGGTCCTTTCGGCCGGGTTGTTTCTGGCGGTGGTAGTTGTAAAATTCCTCACGGCGTAACGAATTAAGAAAGACAGGGACTCCCCGCCTTTTGTGATAGGATCCGTTTTATGGTTCGCTAATTTCAAACCAGGGAACGTTCATAACCGTATATGTATTATCTGTTCGGGCTCCGAAGCCGACCTTTCCGCTCGTGAGATTTTCATCCTCAAACGTTTGAGATAAGACGTCATTTACATAAACGGAAATCTGGTTTTCATCGCAGACTAGTGTGAATGTATTTTTTCCTTTGCCATAATCAAATTGTGCAGCACCCCCGTTGGTTAGATAGTTAAAACCCTTTTCTATCATCGCATCGTAATACCATAACGCCCACAAGCCCTGGAAATCAACGGTGAGTTGATACCAGCCCATGTCCTCGTCATACCGGCAGAACAACGCGGCAGAGCTGGCGTTATAGCCCAGGTTTTCCACTTCCATTGACACCTTCACATCCTCGTAGGTCTGAGATTCATAAACGAAGTAGTATCCCAAATCATAAGCCTTCATGTTGAATTTGACCCGCCCGTTATCCAACTCAACACCGGCTGCCTTCTCAAGTTCCTTGTTGTTTTTGTGGATACGAAATTCGTTTTTCCAGTTGAACATGAAGTGGCTGTAATTGTCTAACCCATCATCAAATTCATCCCTGAAGAATTTGACATCTTGCGTGGTGTCCTCAATGGTGGTAGCTGTTTCTGTGGGGGTGTCAGCGGGGAGCGTGGCGGTGGGTTCCACCGGTGCATCAGTGACTACCACTACCGGCTCGGTAGGGATTACCGGCGGTTCAGTCACAACCGTCTCAACCTCCGCAGCAGGTGTGGCGGTAATGATAATGACATTGGGTTCCTGGGGTTCAGCTTCTTTTCTGAGACCGCAAGCAGAAATAAAAACCAAGACAAAGACTGCCAGGAAAAACAGGGGGATCAAACCACTTTTTTTCATTCTCCACTCTCCTTGGATAGATTCTGGTTAAATTAAAGGAATAAATAGATAGAATATATGATACATATTTTTTGAAGGATTACAACAATTATTTATTGTTTTGTTAAGTACACTTGTGGTTAGAAACCACCCGCACCGTAGAAGGATGGGTCGGTGGGTGTTTCGCCAGAGGGATCCCAAACGTACACGTAATCTCCCTCGTTAGCCCAGTTGTACAACCAGTGGGAATCCGCCACGGAAAGGTTAACGCAACCGTGCGAGCGCTGGTAGCCCAGCAGGGTCTGCCAGTACGCACCGTGAAGCGCGCGCAGATCATCATAATACATGATGTAAGGGACCTCTTCGAGATAATAATAATCTGAGCGGTCCAGTTCAAAGGTGCCCCACATCGGATCGAAATCGAGTTTCTTGTAGACCTGGAACACACCGGGCTTGGTATAGAAAGGCGGCGTACCGGAAGAGATGAGCGTGGCGAAGACCAGCTTACCGTTCTCATAAGCGGAGAGGGTCTGTTCGTACAGGTTCACCTCGATCCACTTGTCCACAGGAACACCATCAGGGCGGCTGTAATTGGGGGTGACGCGGGCAATGAAACGATGCTCGATCCACTCGTTAATGCCCACCTGGACCCATTCAATGTTATTAATGACTTCACTATCGTAAATGAAGATCTTGTCTTCGCGCCTGAACTGGGTGCCGGTTTCGGGTGCGGCGTAATCCGGTGCGGTGCGGCCGGTCGTTTCGTTAATGACCCAGCCAAATTGATGCGTGGGATTGCGTTTGAAAATGTAGCCCTGGAAATTCGGGATACCCGCGCGGGCGACGTGTTCCTCGCTGATCCATTCGCTCGTGGCGATCTGGTAGAAACGACCCCGTTCTGTATCCACGCGGTCCTGCAGTGCCACGTACTTGATCTTGCTTTTGTACAGTTTATTGGTGGGGTTGTTGTTCTCGATGTCTGCGATGGTGGCGTAAAGCGGGACTTCCTCGTTGTCCACCAGTCCGTAGGAATAGGGGACGATCGATAGCTCATAGGGAGTGCGCGAAGCAAAGAGTTGCGGCTGCGGCAGGGTAAGCCCGGCAGCGGCCAGCTCAGCCAGGCGGGCGGAGGGACCGGCGTTGAGGCAATCCAGTGCGGCGATGTCGTCTCCGCCAGGCAGGCAAAGTGGGCGATCGATTTCACTCGAAGCGGAAACCGGGCTGATATTGCCCGCCGCGGTGAGGGCGATGGCAATGGCAATGATGAAACCTGCGAGGGTGATCCATTTGTTTCTCAAGGCAATGTACCTACCAAAAGTATAAATTATGACCTATTTTATCTTAAAATAACCGGTTTTCAGACCGGATCAATCCATTCACAGTGTTTTTACAAACGTGATCTCATCGGTGATTGGAACGCCTTCCCCGTTCACGAAGGGGATGGCGGGTTTCAATATACGCGCGCGGTTCACCGCGCCGAGGTCAATGTGTGTAACATAATAACCGCGGTTGGTGTAGAAGCGTTGTGCCTGGATGTTGTCGTTCGTGGTCACCAGACAACAGGTTTTGCAGCCAGCTGACCGGGCAGCGGTTTCCGCGGCAGCGAGGAGAGCACTGCCAATCCCGCGATGCGGCTGCAGGCTGTCCAGGCTGATGATCTCGCAGGTGTCACCAATGATGTTCCAGGTGATGAGGCCGGCAGGCACAGCGGCGATGACCGCCAGGCAGCCGGGTAGAGTTTCAGGCAGGAAACGCTCGTCGTGCACAACAATCTCCGGCGCACCCCAGCGGGTGGTGATAAACTCACGCACCCAACTGCGGTGAGCTGCGCTAAGCGGAATAATTTCAAAGTCAACTGGATTATTCGAATACATTTCCGCGTTTGGCGGCAATTTCCTGCAACGCCTGGTAACCTTTCTCGCCCAACAGGTACCGTAATTCGGCTTCGAAGGTGTCGACCAGGGGGATCGCATCAGACGCGGGGCGCACGCAGCTTCCTTCGTCGTAGATCATCTCTTCTGTCTGATCGAGGGTGATGCGGCCATTTTCGTCCAGGTCAAGCGGATGCAGGATGCAGTAATAAGGTTTAAAGCGCCAGGGATGCAGCTCATTGGCAACAGCGGCGACCTGCAAGGCGCATTTACCATCCTCCAGGCAGAAGATACAGGCGGTGCCACCGTAGTGATCCGGGCGGGTTTCCACCGCAGTGTGGATCACCCTGCCGCTGGGGCTGTTCTTGTCCTCATCCTCCACCGCGGCGAACCATTCGCCCGGAACGCGGGCAGTGTGGGGCATGTGCGGCAGGATCAGCGCGGCGTGCTGCATGATGTCCTTGACCTCACGCAGATCGACCCATACGCCAAACACGCAGCAAGCACCGCGGCAATCGCCAAGCTGGCAGCGTTGCAGCGGTTCCGCATCCAGCATGCGCGGGTTGATCCGTTCAAGGACGGGGTTGCGGAGAGGTTCCATGAAGAGATTGTACCATCACAGGGATGCGGTTGAGGATCAGCGGCGGCGAAGTGCTGAAATGTGAATTAAGGTAAAATGAGGTCATCATCAATTTAAGGAGATACGTATGTCAGCCTGGAAGATCTTGTTAACAGATGGGTTGGAAGAAAACGGTAAGGAGATCCTGCGGGGTATGGCAGAAGTGGTTGATCAGCCGGGGATCAGCGCGGATGAGTTGTTGACTGTGGTGGGTGAATACGACGCGCTCATCGTGCGCGGACGCACCAAGGTCACCGCCGCGGTTTTTGATGCCGGCAAGAATCTAAAAGTGGTCGGGAGAGCCGGCGTGGGTGTGGATAACATCGACCTGGCAGCTGCCAGGGCACATGGCGTAACGGTGGTGAACTCACCGCTGGCGACGACCGTGGCTGTTGCAGAACTGACCCTGAGCCTGATGCTGAGCGTGGTGCGCGAGATCCCGCGCGCCGATGCCTCAATGAAATCGGGCAAATGGCTGAAGAAAGAATTCGAAGGACATGAGCTGTTCGGAAAAACACTGGGTGTAATGGGCTTTGGCCGCATCGGCGCAGCAGTGGCGGAGCGGGCCAAGGCCTTCGGGATGAAGATCCTGGCATTTGATCCCCTCGTTAGCGCTGAGGATATCGTCAAGCGCGGGGGAGTACCGGTGAGCAAAGAAGAGTTGTTCGCCAAAGCCGACATGGTCACGATGCACATGCCACTGACCGCTGATTCCAGGAACCTGTTGAACGCAGATGCCTTCAACAAGATGAAAGATGGAGTGTACATTGTGTGCGCGGCCCGCGGCGGCGTAATCGATGAAGATGCCCTGCTGGAAGCGTTGAACAGCGGCAAGGTCTCAGGCGCGGCGCTGGATGTATTTGCCACGGAACCCCCTGGACAGACCTCACTGGTGGCGCATCCGCGCGTCGTTGATACCCCCCACGTTGGCGCACAGACAGTGGAAGCGCAAGCGCGAGCTGCCAATGATATTGCAGAAGAGGTACTAAATGCATTGGGCGGCAAGACCCTGCGCTGGAAAGTGGCGTAATTAAACCCCGAACATTATATGGAGAAAGTATGCAAGTAAAACTGGATCGATTTAAACAACTGATTGCTGAGATCACCGACCTGGGCAGGGCTGAAGCGCTGTTGGGCTGGGATCAGCAGACTTATATGCCGCGCGGAAGTGGGGAAGACCGCGGCAACGTGTTGGAAACAGTCGCGGGACTCTCGCACCGCATGTTCACCTCCAGCGAGATGGGTGACCTGCTGGCTGAACTGGCTCCATACGCTGAATCGCTGGACCCGGAGTCAGACGATGCCTGCCTGATCAAGCGCACGGCGCATGACCACGAGAAATCGACCAAGGTTCCGACCGAGTGGGTGGCTGAATTTGCGCGGGTCACGACCATTGGACAGATGGCCTGGGAGGAAGCGAAGGCGGCCAACAAATTTGAAGTCTTCCGCCCACACCTGGAAAAGGTTCTGGCAATGCGGCAGGCTTACGCGAATTTCTTCAAGCCCTACGACCATATCTATGATCCGCTGCTGGATGACTTTGAACCCGGCATGAAGACGAGCGAAGTACAGGCCATCTTCAACACCCTGCGCCCGCAGCAGGTGCAACTGCTGAAGGAGATCGCGGCAAAACCGGTGATCGATGATAGTTTCCTGCACATCCCGTATGCCGACCAGGGTCAGTGGGATTTTGGCGTGGATGTGATCACGCGCTTTGGGTATGACTGGAACCGCGGACGACAGGACAAAGCAGTGCATCCCTTCACCACCAGTTTCGGGATCGATGATGTGCGCATCACGACACGATTTGACCCGGAACGGGCAGCCTCAGCACTCTTCAGCACCATGCACGAAGCCGGACACGCGATGTACGAACAGGGTGTGGCCAAAAGCCTGCGGCGTTACCCGCTGGCCAACGGTGCATCGATGGCAGTGCATGAGTCGCAATCACGCATGTGGGAGAACCTGGTGGGGCGATCCAGGGCATTCTGGCAGTTCTTCTACCCCAAACTGCTTCAGCAGTTCCCGGGGCAGCTGGCAGGTGTCAGCCAGGAGCAGTTCTACCGCGGGATCAACAAGGTGGAACCCTCGTTGATCCGCGTGGAAGCGGATGAGGCGACCTACAACCTGCACATCATGCTGCGCCTTGAGTTGGAGATCGCGCTATTGGAAGGCAGCCTGCAGGTGGGAGATCTGCCGCAAGTGTGGAACCAGAAGATGGGTGAATACCTGGGTGTGGTGCCGGCAAAGGACAGCGAAGGTGTGCTGCAGGACGTGCACTGGAGCGGCGGCATGATGGGGTACTTCCCGACCTATGCGCTGGGTAACCTGGTTTCTGCCCAGTTATGGGAAAAGATGCAGCAAGATATCCCCAACCTGGATGGACAGATCAGCCAGGGTAAATTCGATGAACTGCTGGGTTGGCTGCGGGTCAACATCCACCAGCACGGCGCGAAGTTTGAACCCCAGGTGCTGATCAAGCGGGTGACCGGTACAACGATCCGCCCGGAACCCTTCATGAAATACCTGCGCGACAAGTATTCAGAGATCTACAATCTTTAAACCTGAACAGGGTTGAACGTAACGGGACAGTTGATGAGGCTGTCCCGTTTTTTTATGATTTACCGATGGTTGAAAAAATCAGGCCACATTTTCAGTGGGGACTACCTGTGTCTGGATGGAAGGTTTGCGACTTTCCAGGTGAATGACCTCTGGAACCAGGCACAAACCTACGCCGATCAGCATGACCAGAGTGCCGCCAATCCAATACCACACGCGGAGTCCAACCAATTCGGCTACCGGTGCAGCGATGAGCAGCGATATGGGCATCATCATCATGCACAGGCTGTTGGTCAAGCCCATCACGCGTCCCTGCATCTCCGGCTCGACCTTGCTCTGCATGATCGCCTGTAGCGGGCCGTTGGCGATGGGACTCATGAAGCCGGTGACGGCCATACCCACGACCGCCAGCCAGAACCAGTTGGCAGGTGCGAGCCCAAAGATCAACACTCCAAGCCCGATTCCGATAACTCCGATAAGCGAAGTGGCAACGCGGTTCTTGAAACCACCCCAAACACCGAGGAGAAGCCCACCAATCACAATACCGATGCCCAAGATCGATTCGAGCAGGCTGAGTTTCCAGACATCACCATGGAAGACCTGTGTGACCATCAAGGGCATGAGGGTGCTGGAAGGCGCGAGCAGGAAGTTCAAGAAAGCGGCGGTGAGAATGAGCATGAACATACCACGCCAGCGTTTGACGTAGTTAAATCCACCAACCACATCGCGCATGACAGAGGATGGGGTAACGCGGGTTTGGGTGTCCGGTTGGCGCGGTTGGGGTATGCTGATAAAAAAGAGGGGAATAATGGCAATGACGGCAGTGAGCACATCTACGGCGATGACCTGGTAGAACTGGAGCAGCGACATGAGAAGGGCACCCAGGGGAGGAGCAACGATGTTTAATCCGCCACGGAGTGCCTGATTGAGTCCAGCGAAGCGTGAAAGGTGCTGATCCGGCACCATAAGCGCGGTGGAGGCTTGCATGGCAGGCCAATGGAAGGTGCCGCCCAGCGAGCGTAAGAATAGAACTACAAAGATATGCCAGATCTCAATGCGATCGAAGGCAAAAAGGAGCACGAGACCAAGGGTGGTGAGTGCAATAGCGCCATCCGCGATGATCATCACCACGCGCCGGTTTAAGCGATCCACCAGCGCACCAGCGAAAGGTGACAGGAGTACATCGGGTAGGAGCCCGACGAAGGTGGCAGTGGCGAGCATGGCGGCGGAGCCGGTCTGTTGGGTGATGTACCAGACAAGGGCGAACTGCACCAGACCGCTGCCGAGCAGCGAAAAGATCTGTGCTCCCCAGATGGGGATGAATTTGCGTTTCCAGTTGGCTTCAATAACATAGGCGTTGTTTTGCATATTCACTCCTGGCAATATTTAAAATACCCTGGATGGCGTGCACCCGGGAAATGACCATTACCTGAAAGCCTATCCAAATGGATAGGTCCTAGGAATATGGACTTATTAATCATGTTAAATGCTCAAGAAAAAAATCAGTGGCCTTGAGCTTCATCTTTGAAAAGATCATTCCACTCAGGCTCGAGGAAAGAGAAAAGAAGAGTCTTCGCTTTATAATTATTACCTAAAACTTTTACCGTTTTGTCCTCGATCTCAGGATACAGACTCATAACCCTGGGGTCAGTGGTTCGCATCCACTCTTCGATATGATCTGTGTATGGATTAACCACTTCATAAACGATGAGTCCGAAAAGGCATATCAATTGTTGTTCACTCTTCAACCTCAATGCGATCCGGCTGGATCTACTAACTGTTGTTTTCGTTTCTAGCTCTTCCCAGCCACGTTCATCTCGGGGATCAAAACATATGGGGCACAGATATACGGGGTGTAGAAGAAGTTGTAATTCCACTGTGCTTCCTGGCTGACCGCGGCTACGTCTTTGAGCAGATCGTAGACATTGCCAGCGATAGACAGGTCCTTGACACGCCCTACGATTTCGCCCTTCTCGATCTTGAAGGCCAGATCGAACGGGTTGGAGAATGCGCCTGAGAGGGTATTGCCCATTCCCAGCCCGAGCAGGGACTCGACCAGGATGCCTTCTTTGATAGAGGCGATGATGTCTTTCAAGGGGGTTAAACCTGGCTGGAGAATGACATTGCCGAATGACACGTCGGGTTGCGTGAACAGGCTGCGAACTGCGTTCCCCGTCGATTCGACACCGGCTTGGGCTGCTGTTTTCAAGTCATAGACGAAACCCTTGAGCACACCTTTCTCGACGAGCACGTTGCGGCGATGCGGTACGCCCTCGTCGTCATAAGAGGCGCTGCCGTAGCAACCATCCAACGTTCCATCATCCACTAAGGTGATCTTATCGTCAAAAAGCTTCTCGCCAACCTTGTTCTTGATCGGCGAGGTCCCCCTGTAGACTTCCTTACCGTTCAAAGCTTCTCCAAGTGGCAGGATCAATGCCTGTGCGCCGGCAGGGGAGAACAGTACGGGCATCCTGCCTGGTTTGATCGTGGTCAGTTTGCGGGCAAGTTTGAGTTGTTCCGCCAGCCGGCGGGCGAAGGCTAGATAATCCTTCTCCCAAACCATCGTGCCGAACTGCTCATAGCGGATGAGCACGTCATTGTCTTCCATGCGATCAAGCTTGATGCTGAGTGTGAGTGGGGAGGTCTGGAATGAAACGTCAAGTCCCTTTTGGTTGCGGATATTTGCTGAGACCAGACCTCGCGCCAGCGAGAGGTTACAGCGGACGACAGGATCAACCGACAGGATCAGGTCGAGGATCTCCTTGCCGATCTCGACCAGGTGGTCGATGGACAATTCAACGATGGCTTTGTCATAGGTCTTGACCGGGATGGCCGGTTTTGGATCGGAAAAAGAGAACGACGTTTGGTCACCGTAAGCAGCCGACTCGAGAACGTTGGCTGCCAGCTTGTCCATCGCCATCCGGTCCGTAGAAGCGGAGAAGCCGAGCCGCCCCTTATGGATGACACGCGCGGCGGTGCCTTTGGTACTGGTGACGGTGCAGGTCTTGAGCTGGTTGGCCTCGTACTCAACAGTAGTCTTTTCACTCTCCAGACTGAACACTTCAACCTGCTCAGCCTGTTTTTTGAGAATAGTTAAGATATCCATTTCATCCCTCCGTGTGATATGCAAGTTAGTCCTACTCTCCACCGATAATTACGTTTTGAATGCGGATGTGCGGCGCACCCATGCCAACCGGTAGGGGAAACTGGCCGGCCTTACCACATCCGCCGCCTGTGTTCAGCCACTTGAAATCATTGCCGATCAAGTCGATGTTCCCGAGCGTGGTGAAAAGGTTCCCAGCCAGGATAACATCCTTGACCATCTCAGCAATCCTGCCGTCGCGGATCATATAGGCGTAGCCGGAGCTAAAGGAGAAATTTTCCAGTTGAGTCTCGCCGCCATAAGCGTCGCAGGCGTAGATGCCGAGCTTGATATCCTTGATCAAATCATCGAAAGTGGCAGTCCCATTGTCGATGGCTGTATTGGTCATGCGCACGATGGGGGCGAAGCGGTAGTTGACGGCGCGCGCGTTGCCGGTGGCTGCTTCGCCCATCTTTGCCGCGGTTTGTCGGGAATGCAATCGGCCAACCAGCATGCCGTCCTTGATGAGCCAGTTGCGGCGAGCAGGAGTTCCCTCGTCGTCGTACAGCGTTGTGCCTCGAACTTTGGGGATGGAGCCGTCGTCGTAGACGTTCAGGATGCTTTGACCGAAACGGCGGCCAAAGGTCATCATTTCACGCGCCTTGGGATTCTCGTACACGAAGTCTGCTTCGGACAGGTGACCGAAAGCTTCGTGGATGAAGACGCCAGCCAGCATCTGGTCAATGACAACCGGATACTTCCCTGCCTGGACCGGCCTGGCACCCAACAGTTCGACAGCGCGAACGGCAACTTTACGGGCCAATTCGTCCTTGTCGAGGACGAATTCGTAGCCTTGGGTGCTGGAGAAGACCTCGTGCGCCTGCTGGACGTTGTCCCCATTGCGGGCGGTGGCAAAGGCACCGATCACCACGGAGGGCTTGTCCTGTTCGATATAAGTACCTTCTGAGTTGGCTAAGATGAGGTGGGTGAAAACGTCTGAGTAGATTGACTGCGTGTCGATGATCCGGTCGCTGTACCCGAGCAGGATCTGGTTATAGTGTTCGGCCAGGGCTTTTTTTGCAGACAGTGGAACGTCGCGGAAGTCGTGACCCTGTATGGCCGTCGTTACGCTCTCGACTGGTTCGGATGGGGTCAGCTCGATTGGATCGGGAACAGTGCCCACCCGGGCGCACTGGTACGCTTGATCCACCATGGCGACCAGGTCGTCGAGGTCGTTGAAGGTGGTAACACCCCAGCCCTTGTTCCGGATCAGGCAGCGAACCATGATGCCCTTATCGATGTTGGCATTGGCGGTCTCAAGGTCCTTGCCGTGGAACGCGATCCGGCAGGTCTCTTTATCCTCGATGCGGATCTCGGTATAGTCAGCCTTACTGAGCTTCAGTGCTTCCTCTATTATGTCTCGCATGATTACTCCTTTTGTTATCCCTAATGATCCGAGACTTAGGGATGACGTTTACTCTTCAACCACAATTCTGTCCGACTCGATCTTGCTCTGCATGACCGCGTGGAGAGGACCGTTGACGATGGGGCTCATGATCCCGGTTAACGCCATTCCTGCCACTGCCAGCCAAAAGCGGTTGGCTGACGCCAGCCCGAAAATGAGCACACCCAGACCAAGGCCGATCCACCAGCGCGCCGGTAAAAGGCGCGAAGAGGACATCAGGCAGGAGTGCAACAAAGGTGGCGGTGGCCAGCAGGGCGGCAGAGCCGGTCTGTTGGGTGATGTACCAGACCAGGGCGAACTGCACCAGACCACTGCCGAGCAGCGAAAAGATCTGCGCGCCCCAGATGGGGATGAATTTGCGTTTCCAGTTTGCGTCAATCACATAACCATTGTTTTGCATAATTCACATCCGGCAATATTCAAGATACCCTGGGCGGCGCACGCCCGGGAAAGTTTATTCACTATTCGATTGGGAATGGCGGGTTATTCGATAAAGACCTCGACGTGTTCACCGTCTTCGTCGTCATACACATCCATGATCTGGCCGGTCTCACCGGAAGCGAGGGCTTCAGCCATGCGGGTGGCATCCAATCCTTCCACTTCAGGTGAAAAACGCATACCCATGCGCATGCCAGCGGTGACCATCCCCACAGGCAGGCGGATGTTAACTCGTGTGCGGCCGGTATCCGTGTCAGTCACGCGAACGCGGAAGAAGCGTCCGCCGCCCTTGCTTGAAAAACCGATGGATGAACGGTCCGGCGCTTCGGATTTGCGGCCGGGAGCGTCGAGCGCCTTAAGCAATTCACTCGCCACATCGGCGGTAATCTTGCCTTCCTGCACCATCTTCAACACTTTTAAGCGTTCTTCACTCGTAGCCATCATTTTCCCTCCTGAACCTCAGAAGCACGAGGTTTAATGTATTTTTCACCGCGCAGCCTGGCCTGGGCTTCCTCCCAGGAGATCTCGCCACGATCAAGGCGGTCGAGGATCTCACGCCGGTCTTCTGCGGTAAGGACCAGTAGACCTTCGTCCTTGCCAGGTTCGTAGCCAAGCGCGCGCACGATCTCGTTCAAACGGCTGCGCAGGGTGGGATAGGAAAGGTTCATCTCATCCTCCATGCGGTTGAGGCGCCCTTCACATTTGACAAAGGTGAGCAGGAACTGCATTTGTTCAGGGGTGAGATGCCCGAACGGTGTGTGTTCGGTTGAAAAATGTCCCTCGATTGTGGTATCGCAGTTGACGCAATACAAGCGGGTCACCACCAGGTCGGAATTACACACCGGGCACTTGCTGAGTGTATTATTGATCATATTTGCACCGCCTTGTTTTCGGTTTTCATAAACCAGTAATATTTTGAAAAATCAAACCGGAATTCGAATAATTTTTATTATATTAGCACAATATTAAATATTGTCAATACTTAAATTAATAAAATCAATATTCATTTTAAGAATGCTGTGAAGATCGTTCAGCGTTCAGGCTTGTCGCTGATGGAACGTTCGCCCTTGAGAAACCAGCCGCCCAAGCGGTTGTCAGCATCTTTGGGCGCGCGGTCATAATAGATCTCAAAGATTTGACCGGAATCCACCTTGACACGGAAGGAAAAACGACCCACTCCCCAGGACCCCGCGCGCGCGGCAGACGCGAGGTGGGCGGGGGTCATGTTGCTTGTCGCCCGACCGCGCCGTGCGTAATCCACCCATTCTTCGAGAACGGATACGATCGTGTAACACTGCCCGCGCCAGGTGAAGCGCTGGGGACAGACGGGGGTCTTCTCGCGCACAGGAGGAACGTCAAACTCCACCGCGATGGGTTCATCAATAAAACTGGCAGGAATGGTTTTCATGGGTACACCTGTATGTAATGATCAAGACGGGTGAAAAATGGCTTGGCGCACGAACTGGCAGGGTCAATCCTTCCAGTCATGCGGTTCCACATGCACATAGGCACGGTCCACATTCGGAAAAGATTCCAGTACCTGGATCACTGCATCCGAGATCTGGTGAGACTCGGTCAATGTCTTGGAGCCATCAACGTTGATGTGCAGATCCACCATCAGGCGGGGACCGACGTAATCCGTCATAATGTGATGCACCTTGATCACACCGGGGACGGTCTCAACCGCGGTGATGAACGCCTCGACTTCATCCCGGCTGGCGCCGCGTCCGGTGAGAAAACCAAGGTTTTCGCGTCCGGCAAGAAAGGCATTGCGGAAGATCCACAAGGCGACGAGCAACCCGGCGATGGGATCAGCCAGGGGGTGGATGAAGTTCGAACCCAGTATACCGATGAACGCAGCCAGTGAAGAGAGAACATCGCTCAGATTATCACGGGCGGTGGTGGCCAGCGTGGGGCTGAGGATGCGCCGGCTGATACGGTTGATGGAATAATACATGCCCACCTTGATCAGCGCGCTTGCCAGCAAAATTAAAACGGGCAGATCAAGGGTGATGGCTGCAAGTGAACCGGATGTGTAGCGGCTGATGGCGTTGCGGGCTGCCTCGAAACCGGCAAAGGCCATGGAAGCCGTAACAGCCAGACCGACCAGCGGTTCGTAGCGCGAGTGTCCCTGCGGATGTGATAAGTCGGGAGGGCGCAGGGCTGCCCATAAACCCAGCACCATGAACACAGAGTAAACCACATCAGATACAGAATTGGCTGCGTCAGCGTACAGGGCGGCTGAGCCAGAAAGATAGGCTACGATGCCTTTGGCAACGGCCAGGGCAAGGTTGCCTCCCATGGTGATCAACAGCGCGGTGCGGTAATTGCGCTCCTGTTCAGGGTTTGGCTTATAATCTCTGACCCACTGCATTTCTCATCCCATCCTTTTAACGAAAAACCCCAAAGCGACACCTTCCATTGTGGAGGAATCACACCTTTGAGGCCAGCAAACGACTCGCCAGACTGGTGAACCTGTCCGGCAGGATGATTATATCATCAGTGCGCAGTGTGATCGGGGCGGTTAATTGCAGCCGCCGTGACCTTCTCCGCAGTGCGTTTCTTCAAATTGCAGCGTAGTGTGTTCGATGCTGAACTGCGCAGCGAGCATTGTCTTTACACGCTCCATTACCTGAGCCTGCTGTGCCAGACCGCCCGGCAGCAGCACAATGTGCGCGCTCAAGGCTAACTGCTCCGCGCCAAGGTTCCAGACGTGCAGATCATGCACTGTTTCAACCTCAGGCAGGGAAGTGATCGAAAGATTGATCTCGCGGATCGACAACCCATCGGGCACACCTTCGTTGAGGATGTGCAGCGAGCGGCGCAGCACGCGGTAAGCGCTGATTAGGATGATCCCGCCGATGAGGATGGAAATGAACGGGTCGATCCAGCGCGCACCTGTCAGGCGGATGAGCAAAGCAGCGACGATGACACCGACCGATGAGATCAGGTCACCCAGCACATGCAGATAAGCGCTGTGAACGTTTAGATTGCGTACTTCTTTTTTTTGATTGGCCTGTACATGCGGGTGATCGTGGTCATGATCATGGCCGCCAAGGATCAGCGCAACGACGATGTTCACCGCCAGGCCGATCACGGCGATGATCATCATTTCCAGGCTTTTAATCTCCACCGGCGAGCGCCAGCGTCCAATGGCTTCGACCCAGATGCCGACCGAGATCACCAGCAGCGAAACGCCATTGATCAGAGCGGCGATGACCTCGGCGCGGTGCCAGCCGTAGCTGTGGCGGTCATCCGGCGGGCGGGCAGCCAGGCGCAGAGCAAAAAAGCTCAACCCGAGGGCGAAGATGTCGGAAAACACGTGTGCGGCGTCTGAAAGCAGCGCAAGTGATCCCGACCATATCCCGCCAATGACCTCCGCGACCAGGATGAGGCTGGTGAGGGCGATGGAAAGGATGAAGCGTTTTTGGGTGTTGCTGGTATCCCTGGTCTGCAATGCTCACTCCATCGAAGCGTTTAAACGCATTCGATCTCGATCTCCGCGACGGATTTGAGGATGTAGGTGGGTCGGTAAGGGAAGTGCTCCACGTCGGCTAATGTGGAGACACCGCTGAGCACCAGGATGGTATCAAGACCGCTCATCACACCGGCGACGATATCGGTATCCATGCGATCTCCGACCATGATGGTATCTTCGGAATGAACACCGAGGTACCGCAGGGCGCTGCGCATCATCAGGGGATTGGGTTTGCCGACGAAGAAGGGGGCTTTACCGGTAGCTTTCTCGATCAATGCGGCAAGGGCGCCGGTAGCCGGGACGATGCCGGATTCCAGCGGGCCGGTCGAATCGGGGTTGGTGGCGATGAACATCGCTCCATCCTTGATCAGGCGCACCGCCTTCGTGATCTGCTCGAAATTGTAATTGTTTACCTCGCCCAGAACGACATAATCAGGGTTCATGTCAGTCTGCACGTAACCTACTTCATGCAGCGCCTGGGTGAGTCCGCTTTCGCCAATGACAAAGGCTTTACCGTTGGGACGCTGGCTTTGCAGGAAGCGCGCAGTGGCAATGGCTGAGGTGAAAATGTGATCAGCCGGCACGCGGAGGCCGGTCATGTTTAAGCGGTGTTCCAGATCGCGCTGGGTGTAAAGCGGGTTGTTGGTGAGGATGAGGAATTTGACGCCGCATTCGATCAGCCGGTCGATGAAAGCAGCCGCGCCGGGAAGAGGTGTTTTGCCTTTTACCAGCACACCATCCATGTCGATAAGATAATTCTTTTTCTTTGCCATGCTGCGCCTCCGATTCAGGGATATTCTAACATGGAAGGGATGTGCGCATGCGACATAGAAAGGAGAAAGGGGTTATCGGGTATAATCATGCGTGGTGAATCCAGCATGAAGAGGGTGACCAGTGCCACGCCGTAAGTCTATTGAGGATTACTCCGCGCATGAGCTGCAACAGCTACTGAAGGACAAACGCCGTGCGGAGCACGAGGCACGGCTCGAAGCCTTCCGCAAGACCGGCAGGGCGCTTGAAGGGGTAAAACCGGCGCAGGCAGTTATTCAACCGGTGCGGGTTGATGACGCTGAACCGGAAACCTCCACGCTGCGGGACAGGGTGCAAAACCGCCGCCGCAAAGGGCTGGATACCTTCCTGTACGCGGTCGAGATCATTGCCGTGATCGGCCTGCTCTTTATCTTCATCAATGGGGCGAACCTGCTGCGCAATCTGAACACGCAGGTGGCTGGTGCGCTGGAACAGGCCACGCCAACACCAACCCCGTTGTTCACCGCGGTGGTGCTGCCTGGCGGGCACGTGGCACCGGTAGCCGGTCAGGAAAACCGTTTTAATGAAGCGGAGATCCCGGAACACTTGCGGCCGTTGATGCAGAGTTACGCCAACCTGCCTGTCCCCACGCAAAGTCCGCAGCAGGCGCGCCAGATCCAGATTGCGGCGATCGGGGTGAACGCGCCGGTGGTGATGGGCGACGGCTGGGAACAGCTGAAGAAGGGCGTGGGACAGCACCTGGGCACCGCCAATCCCGGCGAGCCCGGCAACCTGGTGCTTTCGGCGCATAACGATATTTTCAGCGAGATCTTCCGCGACCTGGATCAGCTCAAGGAAGGTGATGAGATCGTGATCATCACACAGGACCGTACTTTCACTTATGTGATCACCGGCAGCCAGGTGGTGGAACCGAACAGGGTGGATTTGCTGGCGCAAACCAGCGAAAGCACGATCACATTGATCTCTTGTTACCCTTACCTGGTAGATAATAAGCGCATTGTTGTGCAAGGTGTATTACAATAGGGGATATTCTGTAAAGCAGTTCAGGAGAGTTGCATGGCAAAGAAAACCAAGAAGCGTTCAGTGAGCTCAGCAAAAGCAGTGAACAAAACCGCTGCCGTCGTTACGGAAGCCGCCGCATCGAAGGCTGCCGCATTCCGGGCGACAGAGTTTAACCCGGATTACGGCTATGTTAAGAAGGACCTGAAACGCATCGGCTTGCTGGCTGGTTCGTTCTTCGTGATCCTGTTGGTCCTATCGTTCTTTTTGCGCTAGGTGAGCGGGCAGAAGTAACCTGAGTAGATAATCCCACCGGATCGCCCAGGCGGTCCGGTTTCTTTATTGACGGGGGTATGAGGGCGTGATAAAATTCTGACCGTCCGAAAACGGGCGCGTAGCTCAATGGCAGAGCAGCGGCCTTTTAAGCCGTTTGTTGAGGGTTCGATCCCCTCCGCGCTCACTTTTTGTTTAAAGGTTTGTTTCCCTCTGATAACCACCATTTATGGTGGTTTATTTTTGGCATCAGTTTTATTTTTCACTTAAGCCATTGTTTTATTTCCCCTAAATAATATATCAAAAATTCAGTTAGAGTTGCGCTAATCTTAAAAAAACCCAAAAACCCACGTGAGATAATATGCGTGTTTATTGTGTTTCGCTTATTTCTTTGAAAGCATAGGAGAAAGAGATACATATTGAGCATAAAACTAATGGCATTGGTCTGGGAAACAAACCTGTCCAGTTCGGAAAAATTAGTTTTGCTTTGTTTAATTAATCCGAAGGTATTAATTCCTATTTATTAAGATTTTTCAATCGGTGGTTAATCTTCTAATTCTTCTCCACAATGGGGACAAACCCGTTTTTTGGATTTTCTTTTTTGGATTTCTGTAACAAAACCTGAAGCAATGATACCTGCCGGCATTGCAAATAACCCGATACCAAGAATTGCTATTAATACACCCAAAACTTTTCCAATAAATGTGATTGGATAAATATCACCATAACCAACCGTTGTAAGCGTGATTGCACCCCACCACATACTGTCAAGAATGCTGGAGAATTGATCTGGTTGAGCTTGATTTTCCACAAAATACATCAAGATTGAAGATAGTAACAATATTATGAAACCCGAAAAAAGGGTGATTGATAATTCTTCTTTTTTCTCTTTTATTACATTGGCAAGTGTCTTTAGGGATTGAGAATACCTACCAATTTTGAATAACCGAAACAGTCTAAATAACCTAAGTGCTCTAATAAACCTAAGGTCTACACCGATAAATGGAAGGTAAAACGGAAGAATTGCCAACAAATCAATTAATTGTAGGGGTTGAATTGCGTATTTGATTCTACCGAATACCGGATTTGAAAACTTTTTATCTTTTGTACAAACCCACAGTCGAAGAATGTATTCGATAGTGAAAACAATTACAGAAAAAACTTCGAAGCCATTAAAAAATACTTGATATTTTTGATATAAACCTTGCTCAGTTTCCAGAATTACCGCAACAATATTTAGCGATATAAGCAAAAGCATTCCAATATTAAAAATTCGATTAGTTCGTTTTTCGGAATTAATTGGTATCAATATCTGATAGAAAAAATTATTAATATCCATGGGCAGTATTTACACCATATTCCATAAGAATTTAATTATTTTCAAGTGGTACTTCGTCTAAGGTAAAGATTCACAAGCTTGACCATCCTTATTACTATCCAAACCTGACCAATTGTTCGAGCCACAAGAAACATAACATGCTTGTGCTTCTGCATGGGACGAAAAATCCCCACAGTCATAATCTATTGAACAATCACAGACACCACCACTTGGGGGGGCTGTAGGTTCGGAGGTCCCAATATCTACAATACCGGACCTATCCGATGTTGTTGGATTAACTGGTACAGGCACATAGGTTGCTGTCGGATACCACATTCCTAGCTTGCTTGTTTGGGCGTTTGTTTGAGCTTGACGAAATGTATCATCACAAGAAGTGTCCGGTGGCCATGACCCGGATTTTGCGTAACCCTTATTAACCATCTCGTAATTGACGAAAATATCTCCGACAATAACATACCTGAGTAATCTGTCAAAAGAGTCGGTTTCGGACACATCTTTAATTAGAGTAACCGTTTTACCTTCTATAAGTTTCCTATTATATTCCGCAGATTCATTACCTAAGTACCCCTCAGGTGAATCGATACCAATGAAACGTAGTTTATATTCTATTTCATCAATTTCCACAACAATAGTGTCACCATCTGTAATTCGAACCACTCTTGCTTCAACTCGGTCGTTATCTTTTGGAATACACGATATGCCACCTGAAGCTGGCAAAGTTATTGTGGGTGTTAAAGTGACTGTTGGGGTATAGGTAATTGTTGGTGTATGTGTTTTTGTAGAGGTTGAGGTTAACGTAGCTGTAGAGGTGTTTGTGGATGTCGGTGTGTTTGTTGATGATAGGGTTGGAATTGCATTTTGTGATTGTTCGATAGATTGTTGAATTTTCTCCGTTGAGGGTGCGCAACTAGCGATTAGTGATAGCAACACTGCAGCTAAAAGAATTTTTTTCATGATATCCTATTTCTTCGGGAAATAAATAATTGTTCTTCATCTTTATTATCCCCTTTTAAGAATACTTGTCCACCAGGTTTGAAGTGATTTTAGTCAATTTTCTATCGTTCCAGGTCTGTTGTATATTTTTTCTAAACTCCTGAGAATGTTTTAGGCAGAAATTGAGGGTTCAATCCCTCGCGAAGCACCCTTTAGGGCTCCGCGCTCACTTTTTGTTTAAATGCAGGAAAAATTGGGGGATTGCTTTTACTCCTGCGCGTGCTATAGTCTTCTTAACGCTGTAATTTCACAATACTTTCCTTATTCGCTGTAGAAAATCCATTTGAGAGAAAGACCAGCCTGGCAGGTTGTGACGACATGTCGTCGATCTGCCTGTTCATCGATCTCCCCGGAGATCGGAAGGAGGGTATTGCATGACTCACAAGAATGTGTTTGTGCTCTCGGGTGTTGTGTTGCTGATCTTCGGCCTGGTCTGGTTCCTCATTCCCAACGTTGGGCTGGCAGTTTTTGGCCATGACGTGCAGGTAAATGACCTGGCAGCCATCCTCACGCGCTACTGGGGTTCGGCGTTCATCGCCATCGCCGTGATCCTGTGGCTGACGCGCAGCGCGCAGGCAGACTCGATCGGGGTTAAAGCCATTACTTACGGCGGCTTTGCGCTGGCAGTTACGGGGTTGGTCGCCGCAGTGATCGATTGGCTGTATGGCAACCCCAACGCTGTGATCTGGCTGAGCATCGGGTTATATGCCCTCTTCGCAGTGCTGTACGGGATCCTGTTGTTCAAGAAAGCCTGACCACAACAACACATTCACCAGTTTGATTAGCCTGTTTTAAGCAGGATCTATTCACTATGCCTGAAATCATTCAGGTAACCGGCTGCTAGGGCGTAAAAAAGGCAGGCAAATGGAACGGAGTCCGGTTGCCTGCCAATAAGATGAATTGGATTCGGCCAATACAGCGCAGCGCTTGTTTATGGATTCAGTAAATAAGCCGGGTCCGGTTCGCCGTCAGCAGTCAGTGGTATGTTTTCAGGTGCGGTACCCGAGTAATACGCCTTTACGTAATCGACAAGCAAAGGAGACGCTCCGGCAACGTTTTCAAACATACCGATTCCAAAGTATCCGCCAGTATTACTTGAGTCCTCATAACGACCAATGAAAATCCCATTAATCCATATGTAAATATACGGAAAATCACGCCAGATCGTGAATGTGTTCCAGCCTTCCGGCTCCAGGTAAACGGATGTACCTGTATAGAGTTGTGTTGGATGATATCCACTTATGGCGTAAAGATTCCAACCATCCGTATTCCAATATTGCAGCACATAACCGTACTCCCAATGGCCATCAGTCAGGTTACCGGGATCACCCACAAAGTAAATTCGGTTCATGCTGCCGATTTCACCCTTTCGTTTCATCCTGATTTCATACACTGAATTATCCATAAAGTAAAGTTGGTTAAGCGCGTAGACGGTTTCACCAAGAGTTCCAGTGGTTTTGTAATACCCCGGGTCCACCCGCGTCCACGTGCCATTTAAGGCTGTCCAGTTTTTTGTGTTGCTGTCAAAGGTGGAGGTAAAGCCCTTGGAGAGGACCCAGAAGGCAGCAGCTGGCGACCAGACCCAGGTCGTACCCACTTTCGCGGCGACACGCCAATGATAATATCCACCCATTATGGATTTGTATTTATAAGGTGATAATTTGTTTGGCGGTTGTACCCAGCAGTAAGCCGTACCGCAAGTGGCAGCACCTGGAAAGGTAAATGGATACGTGAATACAACCTCGTCAAAATTTTGGACTTCCAGCTTATACTGGGTCACACCGGGATACCTGCTGAAATAATACTTGGGGGTTAATGAGTGAGTTATTTGTCCTTCGGTTGGTGAAAGTGGTTCGAACTCGAAATCCACCCCGATTTCACCCTCGGGAATAAATGCGTCCGAGGTAATCCCGCCTTCCTCCACTGGCTGATCCGCAAGCAAGCCCTCAGGATTCGCATCCGCCAGTACTGGCGCGGAAGTAACCGATAAAACCAATCCAATCACGATCACGATCAATGAAATTATTTTCATCTTGTCCTCCCCGGCGTGGGTTTACTCCCCGCCACTCCTGCCTGCCAGGCGGCAGGCTGATGATGACCGCGGTTACAGGCTGTTGGGGATCACTGTAAACCCCGGTAACAAATATGATCCTGTGGCATTGATGAGCGTATAGAGGGGATCTGATACTTTGATTATAGTGAGGGGGAATGGAAAATTCAATCACGAGATATATTCACACAAAAGTCAACCCCCAACGCACTTTAAAATAAAACAGCCGGCTGCAAGCCGGCTGTTAAATAACGATTACTTTACTTCTTTTTCGCCTGGCGGTACTGCGTGAAGCCCTGGAAGACCTGGAAAAGACCGAGCAGGATGAGGGCGAGGGTGATGAAGCTGAAATCTCCACGGCCTGACCCTGCTTCGGCAGGCGGGACGAGGAAGTAGAGGATAAAGCCGATCACGGCAAAGACCGCACCGGTGATCATCATCTTGCGGCCGCCTGCTTCACTTACCTCCGGGCGCACACGCAGCTTGACACCGGCCTTTACGTAGCCTTCCACACCTTCGCTGTCCTGCACGCGGTACCAGATATCCTCTTCATATTTGTCTGAACCGCGCACGGTGAAAATGGTCTTCCTGGGGATCACACTGAGGATGGGGGA
This sequence comes from Anaerolineaceae bacterium UBA6107, assembly GCA_002428455.1. Classification (GTDB taxonomy): domain Bacteria; phylum Chloroflexota; class Anaerolineae; order Anaerolineales; family Anaerolineaceae; genus UBA6107. The sequence continues at coordinate 27,649 of DIWL01000079.1, forward strand.
TTCGGGATCGGGAGATTCGTGCAATTCGAGGTCATTGGCGATGGATTCAACCTGCTGAATGGAAAAGATGCGCGTGTCACCGGCGATGTAACCGGTGAAGCCGTTCTCCAGTGTGACCGTCACCCACGTCTCCCCTTTTTTGCGGATCACTTTACCGATCTCAAACTCATCGCCTTTTCTCAAGGTTGTGATGGAAATGGCTTCAGCGACCGGTTCCTGGAAGACAGGAGTGCTTTCATCACCTAATGTAGCTCTCATTTAATTTTCTCCTTCCGATTCATTGACGATTGCCCAATTATACTGTGCGGCGCATTCAGCAGCCCATTCTGCATCACTTATTGAAATTTCAAGCGGGATAGCTTGCGGATCGCGGTCGTTCTCCAGCACTTTGGTGGATACCCTGGCGCGCGGATGCAGCGTGGGATCATAACCGGTGGGTGCGAGGGTTTCGAGGATGCGGCGTGAACGCAATCGGTGGTGGAACCATGCGCCGAAAACAAGCAGCATGCCGGGACCGGTGATGAATGGCCAGTAGGTTTTGATCGCACCGAGACCGGAGCTGGCCGGGACCAGGTTCGTCATCAACACCAGTCCGGCAGCGGCGATGATGGCGCCGATCGTGTAAAGCCTGGCGTAAATGCGTGAGAGACGACCAAGGCTGGTGTTGTCCTTCTCGAATTCTTCGGGGTTGGCGGCAAAATCAGCCTGGTAGCATCGCTGGCACACCCTGATACGCAGATAATACACCCGGCTGTACTCGTAGGTCTGGCGGTACAAGCCCGGCTTTTTCGCGCCGATGCGCAGCCTGAGCTTGTGGGTCTCGTGATCAGTGGCGGGTTGGGCGCCGCAGCGGGAACAGCGCGGGGGATGGTCGAGGACGAGAAAACCTCCCACAGCGGCCTGAACCTGCTCGAGGGGTACGCGGAGTTTAAGCGGCATAAGTAACGCGTCCGGGAGTGAGTTTAATGTTCACGTCCCTATTGTAATCGAAAAGGCTGCGCTGCCGTGTTCTTCCAGCAGGCGCAGCCATTGCGCTAATTATTTTCGAGCGCGTCGAGCCGTTCGAGTATGCGGTGCAGGATGCCGGGGAGTTCGGCATCGCTGATCTTATCCTCTGCTATTGTCTTGTCTGCCATGCCTTTAGAGCGTGCAACATCCGCTGAGGTGGGCACTAACACAAACTTGCCGTTGGCCTTCATTACTTTACGTGTCATGTGATCACCTCAACGACCAGGATGCCATTACCCGCTGCACAAAACATTTTCCGGTCTGCGGGAGTGATGATGAATTGACCGATATTCTCGGTGGATAAAACGATCTCACCCAGACCATCGGTCAATGGTACGCGTTCGATTGTGCCGTTGATGTCTACGTCTACGGCGTCCATGCGCAATGATGTTGACACACCAACGGTCACATCATCACCCCCCTGCTTTACGTACACGGTCTGTCCAAGCACGCCGGCCGCTTGCAGCATGAAGCGCTGAGAATAGTCAAGGAGCGTGGAATCAACGGTATCACGGGTTTCCCCCATGGCGAAGTTGTAATCATCGAGGGCATGCTCCGCATAGGTTTTGATGTTGCCGGCTGAATCTCTTATCACTGTAATCATGCTGATCTCCATGCAAGGATTCTGTAATAACCACCACCGGAATTGGCCGGCCGGCCGAGCAGCGTTCCGTTCGCCGCATCGTTGCCGGTCTCACACGTGATGGTGGTGGCATCGTAGTAATACGGGACACGTAAGCCGGTTGTCGGTCCGACGTTGCAGACGATGGAGTTCACCGCTGCGCCGGTGGCAGATGTGTTATGCAGCAGGACGACAACGGCCGGGAGGGTCTTTAGATTGTGGACTTTGGCGTACGTGGTGTTGTACGTCACGGCGAAGTAATCGCTATCATAATCCGCGGCCGGCATCTCATGTTGGAAGTATGAGAATACACTACCGGCAGGTACATTAGTTCCGTCCCAGTAGCATTGACCGATCAGGCGGGTACCGGGGACAACTGCGCTCGAGGTTGAAACGCTGAGTGTGAACGTTGAATTACTGGCACGGACGGCGAATATATACCAGGTGGCAGCAGCGCCGGCAAACTCACCGGCTGGCAATTCCACGTCCGCGTAGGATTGCAGCATGTAACCATCGATTATCAGACGTGCAGGAGCAGCAGCCACGTGCGGTACTTTGACGCGGTTCGTCGCCAGGTATTCCAACTTCATGCCTGTGACGACGCCGGCGAGAAACGATCCAAAGGGGATGCTCTCCGTGGATAAGTTGCCCAGGTAAAGCGCGTCTTTGCGCAGGTTGTTGTAATGCGCGGCGAGTGTGGGCTGACCGCCGGCAACTTCCGAACTGGTTGGATATGTCATGCTTCACTCCATTGGAAATTTATCGCCAGTAGGCTGTATCCCATGTTAAGCCCCCATCCCAGGCGCTATCAAGCAACAGGTTTGGATCGACCGGTGGGAAGTAATATCCCACGTTATTCAATTCGCATTTGATGATCGAGTGCTTCGGCAGGTGGCGTTCATCGGCTGAGAAGCCGAGTGCACCGAGGTTGGTAAAGGCGCCGATTGGGGTTTCCAGCGTGATACCGTCCGTCTCCAACATAAACTCCATCAGTTTGGCGTAGTCCTCGGCGCGGGTCTTGGGGTGCTTGATGCCGTTGGGGGCGCGCAGGTCATCCCCGCAAATGATGTCAAACCGGAGCCAAAGTTGAGTGTGCCAATGTGGATCCGTGTAGGTGGTGGATTCGCTGATCACCTGCCGGTTGACCTGAACGCCGGCTTCGCGGATACTGTTGTCCAGCGGGCATATAAAACCATAGCGCGCGCCGGCATCCACGCCGGGGTGAGAAAGAACGACGTGACAATCGACGCCAAGGGTGGGCGGGCTCATCGACGCGCCCCGTCCCAGCGGTCAAAGGCAAAACCGGGCGGGAAGCCAAAATCCTGCAGTGTTTTCAAGGCGTTGAGCGCGCGCTCGAAAGCGTTGAGCAATTCCCGACCGGTTTCCATCCAGCGCGAGGATTCACTGCCGCGACCACCGTAGGACTCGATCAGGCTGCCGGCGCGCAGGAAACAAGCCCGACCGGCAGTGCCGTTGATGAGCGGGCTCTCCATTTCCACCGGCAGGGTGGTGGTGAGCGCTTCCCTGTAACCGGCGATGTCGTAACCCGCAGCATACTGTATGAGCAGCTGATCGCCGATCTCCGGCACTAGGCTCCCGAGGAAATGCAGGGTGGGAACACCGTTGGCGAGCAGGTAGGTGAAAGAAGTTTCGGGTTCCAACTGGCGGCTGCTGCCATCTGCAAGCGGCACGGTCACACCGATGATGTAACGGCAGCCAGACAGCCCCGGGAGGGATTGATCCCTCCCGGCAGTGGTGACGGTGTGCGTGACCATGCTGACGCACGGCGCGCGTTGTTCAAGCTCCTCCAGCGCCTGACCGAGGGCTGCCTCAAGCAGACTGTCAGAGAATCGCAGCGCCTGGCTGTCATCCAGCAGCGCGCGGACACGGGTGTTAATTGCGGTTAGATTGGTCATGGATCTTCTTCTCAAGATGTTTAAGATCGGGCGGCAGAACGATCATTTCGGATTTCCCGTCACGGCTGCCCCCGGAGGGACGTGAGGAGTAAGCCGGGTTGGGGCGCTCCTCGGGCGGTGCTGGTTTCACCGGCGGAGGCGGCAGCGGCGGCATTTTCAGTTCCATGCGCCCCTGGTTGACCTCCTCCAGTGTGAACCAGAGTTTGCGTCCATCCGCGCAGATGACGACCATGCCGCCTTCAGGCAGCAGCCGGAACGACAGGGGTTGTGCCGGGTAACCCGGACGGGCGAAAGGCGCGGCCAGGTGTTGCGCCAGCCTGAGCTCAGGATTGCGGGCTGGCATTGCCGTTATCCTCAATGGCGACGCCGGTGGAATAGACCGCCAGGGCGGCCAGGGCAGCCTGCAAGGCCTGCCAGACGGTGATCTCTTGGGTGAAATAGGCCGCGGCGGTGGCGAGCAGGGCAGCGATCAGCACCCAGAACTTGCGCGAGCGCAGGATACGTTTGAGTTGTTCAAGGAAGGTCATGGTTTCTCCTTTTTTTGATTGGTGTCATTGCGATGGCATCAGCACGAAGCAACGACAAAAACTTGTGGGGCGTAATGTCCTTTTTTTTGCACCCTGGTGCGTACTTTGCCAGGGGCATTACGCCCCTGCTCCATAATTACCGTCAGGCCACGTTGGCCTTGTAGAGCGGGCGGTGATCCGCCACGAAGACAGAGACCCAGTGGCGCACTTTCATGCGGATCTCATCATTGGTGAAGAGAGCACCGTTCGTCTCTCCGTCGGCGATGATGATCTCGGGCAGCACGCCGAAACGCTCACCGAGGATGATGCCGGGGGCCAGGCGCGGATCAGCCAAAGCCGCCCAATCATTGGCATCGGTGAACTCGGGGCAGGTGATCACGTCGCCCATCTGCCCGCGCTGCATGTTCTCCGAGAAGATGTTGCTTTCGTGGGCAAAGGACGGGTAGAGGATGTTCATGCCTGCCAGGCGCAGGTCGCGCGGCACCACCAGGTAGCGGGCGTCGAGCGCCATTTTTGGAGCGGTCCCGCCGCTGCCCACCGCCATCGGCTGGTTGTAGATCGCCTTGCCGGCGGCTTCCCATGCGGCAGCAGAGAGGGCGGCGGTGCCGAGGTTGGCGTGATGGGCGCTTTCGAACACGTTGTAGGTGTCTGACATGACCGGGCCGGTGCCGCTGTTGGCGGTAAAAATGGCTCCCACCAGGGTTGAGATGCGCCGCAGGGCGGCCGAGGCCAGCTTGCGCGGGTACTGGCGTAATTTGTGCGTTTCGTCGCGTTCGAACATCTCCAGCGTCAGGCCGACATAGCCGCCGTATTTTCCCCAGGCGCCTGTCTCGGCGCTGTCCTTGACCGCCAGTTCAGTATAAGCAGCACCTTCTGCCACTGAGGGCAGGACGGTGACTTCACCCACGAGCACACCGGTGATCTCCTGCAGGCTGTTGAAGTGTTCCACCTGCACCAGCGGCTCCCACCAGCGGTAACCGGAGCGGCCGAGTTCCTCCCATTGATCAATGATGACCTTGTTCATGGCGTTCTTGAGCAAGCCGGGCAGGTTGGAAGTTGCGGCGAACTGCGCGCGCTCACGGTGGTAACCACCGGTGAAGCCGGTATCGCCGGTCATCAGGGTGTACAGCTCGCGTATGCCGCTGAGACGGGCCGGGTGCAACCCGCTTAGTTCCTGCGGCCGGTTGACGCCCAGCAGGTCGTGCAGGGCGGCGTTCACCTGGTCTTCCGGCGGGACGATGCTGGTGATAAGGGAAGCACCCTGGATAATACTGCCGGCGGTCAGTTCGCTTACCAGCGAGCGGGTTTCGGCGACCGCCTGCTGCAGTTCCGCGGGTTCAAAGACGCGGCTGCTGAAGCGGGCGCGCAGGCTGGATTCAGCAGCAGGGGGCAGGTGCGCGGCTGCCAGTGAGGTATCCAGCAAGCAGGCGCACATCTGCGCCTGCACACCGGAAGCTGATCCGGTGCGGTCAATTTCCGCGGGCATTTCGGTTGAAGCGGGGGGTACAACAGTGTTCTTTTCGTCTTGCATGTTCTTCTCCTGTAGGGCAAGTTGATGTTCATGAGGCTCAGCAGTACTGACCGCGTCCGGCAGAAAAGCGCCGCCGCGGGCAGGGTGGACGACCAGGTCAACCGAGAGGACTTTTTCAATGCACATCACCTCGCGTCCGGCGGCAGAGAACAACAGGTCAGCCGAGAAACCTACGCGGGGAGCGGGTGCAGCCCGCTTCAGCATTCCGGCAGCAGCCTGCTGCAGCAACCAGGCGGAGGGACCAAAGGGACGCAGGCTCAGGCGGATACCGCGATCCTCCTCAGACCAGCGCGGGTCGTGGCATACCCCGGCCAGGTCGCGCAGCGAACGGGCTTTCCAGTCGTGGTCGATGAAGCATTCCACCCCGTCCCACAGCGGCAGCGAATCGCGCAGCGCGGCAGCCGGAAATTCCCAGCCGTTGCCGTTTCCGGCAGTGATGGCAAGGATCTCGAACTCGCCATCCGCAGCTGGAGCGAAGGTCTGCAGGGTAATGCGCTCGCGGCGGGCGGCCGGTGTTGTTTCAGACATCCAAACCTCCTTTCGTTTCTCCGCTGTTGGGATCCACCTTCAGCGGTTGTTCTTTTGCGGCAGGCTGTGCGTAGTCTCCGGGCGAAGCCTGGCGGCTGACCGGCGCCTGCCGCCCGCGGGTGAGCATCTCCTCCACGTTGACACTTTCACCGCAGAAGCGGTACACCAGGCGCAGCAGTTCGGCATCATCGATCAGGCCGCGGTCGCGCAGGGTGTAAAGCGTGGGCGAGATATTCCCGGCAGCCATGGCCAGCGCGATATTATCGCGTGCGGAGATGTCCGCGCCGTGCAGGCGGATCTCTGCGCGGCGGGAGACGCGGTGATCCAGCATTGAACGCCTGTTCACCACCGCCTGCAGCACATCGCCCAGCAGCCACAGGAAGAAGCGCTGGCGCTGCTCGAAGTGGCGGTAGGTGGGACCGCCGGCAGCCTCCGCCGTGGTGCGGGTGGCACCTTCGGGTTCGGCCAGGAAGTGCAGCGGGATGCCTGCCCCGGCAGCGAGNNGTATCCCAGTTCTCGTTCTCGTCGGTGACCAGGATCGAACCGGGCGAAGGCGGCGAGGTATTGAGGGCTGATTGGCGGGCGCGGCGTTCTGCATCGCTGGTAAAGCGTGCGCGCACGATGTACAGGAAAGCGTTGCGGAAGTGGTTGAGGCGCGCTCGGTCCTCCAGCCAGGCGGAGTAGCGGCTGAACCAGCGCAGGATGGGCCCGAGGTCGGATTCACCCCACTGTGCACCAGCCGGTCGGTTGATCGCGTAGTGCAGCATGACCGATGGGAAATCGCCGGATTCCAGCGGAGCGTCGCGAAGCGGATCATAGGCCGGCCACACCCGGGGTTCAGCGCTGTTCAGGTGGTCGGGTTGCATCTCATAGGCGGTTTCCTGGTCAGGGTCGTTGGAACGGGAGTGGATGGCGCGCACCTGCAGGGCGGGTACGGCGCGCAGGTAGCTCATACCCGAAAGGTCGGTGGAGAGGAGCAGGAAGAGGTTGCCGCTGCGTGTCAGTTCGTCGCACCACTCGTACACGCGCACCGCCAGGCGGTTGAGGGGGTGCTCCCAGCATGTGCGCAGGAAAGCCGCCGTAGGCGCATGAGCGCAGGAGTAGCTGATCCCGCCGCCCACCACGTACTGCGAGGTGAGGCCAACGATGCGCCTGGCCAATGGATTGACCCGCCAGGCTTCCAGCGCCTGGCGTTGCAGCTCCTCGCGGTCGGGGGCGTAGCGTTCAGCGGGGTTGTCGGCCAGGTGATTGCCGATGATGAACGATGCGTCTGTTTCGAGCGGGGTGCTCATGCGGGCACGTTCCGGCTTGCGGCGGCTCTTGAACAGGCGGTTGAGGATGGCGGCTGGCGCGCTGGTCATGATTCCACCAGCGCTACCAGGTCTTCCGCGCCGCCGCTGAAACGGTTCAGGTCCACGCGGGTGCTGATGCCGGAGATCTTGCCCGAGCTGGAGAACTGCCAGAACGCCCAGCCCACCCACGGATAGACCTGGTAAGGCCAGCCGGTGGTATAGTGCGCCACCCACAACGGGTGCTCGGCTGCCCAATCTACACCGGACGCGGTGAGCTTGTAACCGGAGAGAGCGGGAACGGGCAGGTAAGAGCTCCAGAAACCGGGGGAAACGTAGATCATCCCGGTGCGTCCGGTGAGTCTGAAGATCTCCTCCAGGAAGACCTTCAGCGCCTGGTTCAGCCCGGTCTTGCCCAGTCCGGGGGTTTCGATATCCACGCAGGGCGGCAGGGTGGGGTGGTCGCCGGCGATCTGCTGCAGGATTTTTACATAGTGGCGCGCCTGGGCGAGTGGATCGAGACGCGGCAGGAAGAAGTGATAGGTGCCGGTGACGATTCCGGCTTCGGCAGCGCCGCGCATGTTCTGTTCGAACATGGGGTCGGTGTAATCGCTGCCTTCAGTGGCTTTGATGAAGGCGAAGCGTACGCCGCTTGTGCTGACCTTTTGCCAGTCGATCCATTCCTGGTGGTAACTGACGTCGATTCCAAAAAGCATGGGTTGGTCCTTTCAAAAATACGATAGTGGTGATACGAGACTAGAGAATCGTTATCCTGCACACGATCCACTCAATTGCGTGATCGGTATCGAAACCAATGGTCATAATTCATTCTGGATTTTCAACTGTTCTCAACTCTCTATTCTCGATTTTCGTCATTAGAACTTTCCTTTCATTTCCTCAAGCGGATCCTCCCCGGGGATGATGAGCGGCGGCACAGTGGGCTGCCAATCCATCTCCTCCAGTTGGGCGCACAGTGCAGCGGAAAGCACCCAGTCATCGTGCAGCACTTCGCCGCTGAGGGGGTCGCGGCTGCCGTCGGGCACACCCCAGCGCATACGCTGATCAGGCCCATCCGCCACCTGGAACTGGCACGCGCCGAGCTGGGCGAAGAATTCCTGCTGGCAGCGTGCCTGATCCGGCTGCTGCTGCGGATCGAGCTGCGGTTCGCGCCAGCGCCCGGAATCCACCACGCCGAGGAAATCCCAACCCAGGCGGGACTTGGAAGCGGCGTTGAAGGTGAAGGGGATCACGCGCCCGGGCAGGGAGCGTTCGAGGAAGGAGGCGAGGCCGGCACCCACCCCGGTGGCGTCCACCACCACGGCGCGCGCGTTCCAGGCTAGCGCCAGGTCACGCACCTCGGCATGCAGGCGGGTATGGCTCGCACCCGTCCACTGGCGGCGCAGCACGGGGATGTAGGTAGGCAGGGGTTGACCTTCAAGCGCACCTTCCACGCGCAGCAGGGTGAGGGCGGAGCTGTCGCGTGCCGGGTTGAGCGGGGCAACCGTACCGTCCGTGCTGCGCACGCCTTCATCCTCACCGGCCACATCCAGCAGAAGCGCATAGGTTTTGCCGGGCAGCGGGGCTGATTCAGCGCTTTCGGTGGAGCGCAGGCGCGCCAGGCGGTCAGGCGGGAAGAGTCCGCCAGCGCCGTCGACCTCTTCGGAGAAGTACTGCGTGCGCACGGTGGGGTGGGCGCGTCCAAGACGTTCAACAGTTTCCTCCACGTGCCTGCGGTATGCGCTCACTTCGGCGCTGACGTCGTCAGCGGTGAGGCGGAAGACACGGCGGATGCCGTCGCGTTTTTCCTCGGCGGCGGCGCGGCGCAGCTGTTGGGCGAGCAGGGTGCGGCTGGTCCATGAAGTGCCCCAAAAGACGCGCGTGGCGTTGGTGGAGGCAGCCATAGGTGCCACATCCTTCTCATATTTGACGCACAGCACGTCCTGGGCTTCATCAACCTCCAGCAGCGCGGAGGCGGTGGCGCCAACGATATTGCTCTCAGGTGCGGCGGAAAGGAAGGTGATGCGCGCCTCTCCCACACGGTAGATGGAACCGGATTCCTTGACCCAGATACGTTGGGTGAGCGTGTTCCGTTTAACCGTGCGTTCGAGGCGGCGCATCGCATTGAGCGCCTGCGGCTCGAGGGTGGGGGAGACCTTGATCATCTCCACGGGAAAGTTAGAGAAAAGCGTGAGCAGGTAGGTCTCCAGTTGCGCCTGCAGCTCGTTCTTGCCGCTCTGGCGCGGAAAAATGACCACGAAACTAAATCCGTGCTGGTTGAGCACGGAATCGAGGATGGCAGTAAGCACGCCGCGCTGGTAGTTGCGCAGTTTGA
>DIWL01000079.1:37511-39057 GCA_002428455.1 Anaerolineaceae bacterium UBA6107
CTTTGAGCAGGCGGGCGAGGGCGGGGGCGGTCTTGCCGACCGTGTCGAGCAGTTCGAGCTGCTCCTCGAGTTTGAGCTTGTCGTTCTGTTTGGCAGCAGCCTGGCGGATGAGGTCGCGCAGGATGGCGATCTCGCGGTCGAGACCATCCGCCGGGGGGGACTGTTTTAAGGTTGTGGGTCTATTACGGGGCATACTCCTCCTGGTATATAGAATAATTGTTCTATNNAAGTTTTTAAGGCAAAAACCTGCCAGTTCGGCAGGTTTTTTGGGAAAAATTTACAGGTTGTTGCAGGGGTCATGCGGAAAGATGCTTTAATGTAATTGAGGGGATTGATTTTCCAGGGGTGGGCGCTCCGCGTCCGTCAACCAGTTGGCGGGGTTGTTGGCAATGTACGCGGCAATCTCCTCGTGTTCGCGATCGGAACGGATGACCCTATCATAGTAATTACGCTGCCACACGGGCACGCCCGGCGTCCCCCGCAGCGCGTTGATGCGCTTGGCGGAAAATGTCTTCAATTGCCGCACGATCTCTGGTAACGAGATTTTTCGTTTTGTTATTGTAGGGGCGGGTTCCCGCGATCTTTGCGCTCCCTCGCGGTCTTCGCGAAGGGAGAAACCCGCCCGAATTAATTGGGCAGGTTCACGCGATCTTTGCGCTCCCTCGCGCTCTTCGCGAAGGGAGAAACCTACCCCGGTTTCTCGGGCGGGTTGCGAACCCGCCTCTACGGGTGTAAAAATGACAATTATCCCGTGTATGTGATTGGGCATCACCACGAACTCGTCCAATCCGATATCTGGATTGTGATTGACCAGGTCGTGCCACGTTGATTCAACGATCCTCCCATATTCATTCAACACCATCTCGCCGTTCACCACCTCACCGAATAGGTGTTCGCGGTCTTTGGTCACGATCGTTACAAAATACCCGCCTTCAGAGGCGTAATCATACCCGGTCAGGCGGATGTTTTTGCGATGGGGTTGCAGTGGTTTCTCACTTACGTCGGCTCAGCGCCTAATCGGTCAGAACGTCAGCACTTTATCGGCTTCCACCGTCCACTGGCATAACTGGCTCATCGTGCTCACCTCGACCCCCTCGATCAGCGGCAGGCTCTTGATCCCGCGCGCCTCCGCGCAGCTGCCGCAGGCTTTGACCAGCCCGCCGTGACCAATGACGTATTTCAGCATGCGTTCGATATTGTAATACCCCTGCGGCGTGCTCTGGTTTGGCAGGGCGCTGGTGACAGCATCCGCCATCAGGAAGAGGCGCAGTTCCAGGTTTTCAGTATTTTCCTTGAGCAGCGTCATCGCCATACGCAAAGCGTTGTAGGCTTTTTCAGTACCGTACGGGGCGTCATTGATGATGATGAGAATTTTCATGTTTACTCCAATACCTGTAATTTTGAAGGATGTAGTCCTGACTGGTCAGATACCCAGTCCTTCCTGTTTGGGTCCGGTTTTCCTGTTCTTTTCCGCCTTCTTAAAGGCGCTGTAACCGGAGGGCGTTGGCGGGATCTTCACCTCGGCGCCGTTCAGTAGTTCCTCCAC
>DIWL01000058.1 GCA_002428455.1 Anaerolineaceae bacterium UBA6107
CCAGCTTGAATTCCTCGGCGCATTTCTCGAGATCGTTGAAGTAGAAGGGTGCATCCGGGTCATAGCCGGGCATACCGGGCAGGGAAAGGACCTTGGATTGAATGGCTTCACCCATATAGACTTCGTTGATCATCACATCCCAGTCGAAGCAGTAGGCAAAAGCCCTGCGGATGTGGACGTCATCGAAGAAGGTTGGGGGAATACCATTGCCGTCAAGTTTGTTCGAGCCCAGGTATGGGTTCAAAACAACTTCTTCAACGGGTTCCTCAACTGGGGCTTCGGTCGCAACCGGTGCCTCAGGTGCCGCAGGTTCTGCCGTGGCAGGTGCTGCGGTTGGGGTTGCGCAGGCGGTCAGCACAAAGCTGACGACCATTAGCATAGCAAGTACTACATAAAACTTACGCATTTTTCTCCTCCTTGTGAGAAATTTACTCGATTGTTCTGGACATTTAGATTTGGTAATCATTGGCAGCTCTATATGAATTGTCATCACCTCCTCATAAAGTTCATTCGTTATATCATGTGACAGGCCGCGAAGTGCCCCTGCTTGACTTCCCGCCACTCAGGAGTTTTTTCTTTGCAGATCTCAGCTGCCAGTGGGCAGCGGGTGCGGAAACGGCACCCCGAGGGCGGATTGACCGGGGAAGGTACATCGCCTTCCAGGATGATGCGGCGGCGTTTTTCGTTATACACAGGATCAGCCACCGGAATTGCCGAAAGCAATGCTTGCGTGTATGGGTGTAACGGATCCCGGTATAGCTCGTTTCGGTCAGCCAGTTCTACAAGGATCCCCAGGTACATCACCGCCACGCGGTTGCTGATGTGACGCACCATCGAAAGATCATGCGCGATGAACAGGTAAGTGAGATTCAGTTCCTCTTGCAGTTCCTCCAGCAGGTTAACCACCTGCGCCTGGATGGAGACATCCAATGCCGAGATCGGTTCATCACAGACAATAAAGGATGGATTTAATGCCAACGCCCTTGCCACCCCGATGCGCTGCCTTTGACCGCCGGAAAACTCATGCGGGTAACGGCTGGCAAAGTCCTTGTTTAGTTTTACCAGGTCGAGCAAAGAGGCTACCTTCTCATCGATCTGCTTGCCGGTGGCTTCGCCAAACGCTGTCAGTGGTTCGCCGACAATATCTCTCACCGTCATGCGCGGATTGAGGCTGNNATCATCTGCATTTCACGCCGCATCATGCGCATGGCTTCAGGGCGTAACTTGACCAGATTGGTATCTTTGTAATAAACCTCACCCGTGGTGGGTTTGTATAGTTGCAGAATCGTGCGTCCGGTAGTGGATTTGCCGCAACCTGATTCGCCCACCAGACCCAGCGTCTCGCCCTGCTTGATATCAAAGGTAATTCCATCAACGGCATGCACCACACCGACCTGGCGCCGGATCACACCGCGAAAGATCGGGAAATGCATCACCAGGTTATCAACTTTTATGAGGACATTATTATTCGCGGTCATGTCTACTTGCTCCCGTTGCTGGTGTTCACCCAGCAAGCCACGCGATGCCCTTCTGAAACCGGTTCAAGCACCGGGTTTTCCTTCCAGCAGCGCTCTGTAACAAAGCTGCAGCGAGGTGCAAAAGGACAGGCGGTTGGCTTTTGGTATAAAACGGGAGGCATCCCTTCGATGGAAAATAGTTTCTTGTGAGATTCTTCGTGGATCTGCGGCAGGCTGCCGATCAAACCCAGCGTGTAGGGATGGCGGGGATTCGCATATAGATCGTAAACACCCGCTTCTTCGATGATGTATCCGCCGTACATGACCGCTACGCGGTGCGCGATGTTCGCCACCACGCCCAGGTCATGTGTGANNGCCGTTTGACCAGGTCAACGATCTGGGCCTGGATCGTCACATCCAGCGCTGTGGTGGGTTCATCAGCAATGAGGATCTGCGGATTGCAGGAAAGCGCCATGGCGATCATCACACGCTGGCGCATACCGCCGGAATATTGGTGCGGGTAATCCTTTAGCCTGTCTCCGGCGTTGGGGATGCCCACCATCCCCAGCAGTTCGATCGAGCGATTGCGCGCCTGTTCTTTGGTCATATTCAGGTGCAGCATCAATGGCTCTGCCATTTGCTTGCCAATGGTCATAACGGGATTAAGTGACGTCATTGGATCCTGAAAGACCATGCTGATCTGTCCGCCGCGTACCCGTCGGATTTCATCCTGTTCCATTGTCAGCAGGTCTATACCCTTGAAAAGCGCTTGTCCGGCGACGATCTTGCCGGGAGGAGAGGGGATCAGTCGCAAGCAGGAAAGCATGGTCACACTCTTGCCGCAACCGCTTTCGCCCACCACACCCAGCGTCTCCCCTTCCTTGAGTGTGAATGACACCCCATTAACAGCATGCACGGTGCCATCCGGAGTCTTGAAATGCGTTTCCAGGTTCTGGACATTTAATAATTGCTCAACCATCAAATGGTCCTCTTTGTTGGTAGTTTGTTGGTATGGAAAAAGGCATTAAATAGTGTACCATAATTTCAACTTTGCACTCAATACAGATGCGCGTGTCAATTTTGAGAGGTTTTTTAACCATGCGGTTGTTGATACAGGTTGATGATCTGGGGAAGGGCTAATTTCAATACGTTGCTGAACCTGATCCATGGCTTTTCAAACAACCTCGTACAGTTTGTGACCTGGCTGTAAATGGTCGTGCACTTCACCCATTCTCCGTCAAAATCCACCAGCACATCCACCTGGCCCAGGTACTGATCAAAGTTGCTGAGGATCACTTTGCGCTGGTCGGTCACCAGTTCTTTTACGGGGTTTAGTGCAGATATGCGCATGTTATGCGCAACGTCAGGGGATATCTCTTTTCCCTGGTTATCGAGGGCGAACTGCACCAGTCTATCCACCTTCAAAAGCGGTTCGCGCAGATGCCGGTTTAACACCGAATCTCCGGTGCCGCCCACCAGGCTGAACGCAAGCAGCGAAACGGTGATCGGTACGATGACAGCGTAACTACCCGATGAAGATATCGCCTGTTCGATCAGAACGTTCTCCAGCACTGCAATAATGATCGACGCAAAGGCCAGAATGGCAAATGCCACCCACAGGTTTTGCTTCAATTCAGGATAATAAGGATACTTTAGGAAATCACCCAGCGCGGGATTGAAAAGGCGGATGATCACCGGTGCGACCTTGAGCGGCAGCCACATCAGCAGGTGGGCAAAGAGCAGCGCCTGCCCGATCCACAAGACAATCGCAATCAAAACATTTTGCAGCAGGACCGTCAGCCAGCCCACCAGCGCACCGCACAACAGGCAGATCAATAAACCGGGAACAAACTTAACCCAGGCAAAAGTACCGTGCGCGCGAGCCAGTAAAAATGCATCAACCCCCCAGGCAAAGATCGCAAACGCCAGTCCGGCGGCGAGGCCAAATAAGAACCCCGCAATCTGCTTCCTTTTACTCACTTCAGGTTTCATAATGCAAACCCTCTGGTATAAAACGAACCCCGTAAATAAATAGTCGGCGTGACGTTAAGGGGTAACCTATAATACAACTTTTTAATGGATTGTCAATACAATTACCTTTTGAACAGCACTGGGTGTTGGATCATTCAAAATCCAGGGTTGTCTCACCTTTAGCATTGATTCAATTATCCCCGGCACGCATGCGCAGGTAGGATTCATACCGTTCAGGGCTTACCTTGCCATCTTCCACTGCCTGGATNNGGCAGATCTGCCACATATCCGCCGCCTTGCAGCGGAAACATCTCGCGCACAACTGTCGTATGTCGCCCGCGGTCCTTGTTGGCATTGATCTCGCGCACGTTCAAGCCCAAACCGGGTTGCACACGGTTCATCAGGCTGGATTTTCCCACACCCGAAGGTCCTGCCAGAGCGGAGATCCTGCCGGTCAATACCTCGCGCAAGTCATCGATTCCTTCATTTTTTTCTGCAGAGGTATAGATGACCCGGTAGCCCAGGGGTGGATAAACGGAAAATATTCGCCGTGCCTCACGTTTGGTTACCAGGTCCACCTTGTTGGCAATGATGATCGCCCGCAATCCATGTTTTTCAGCGATCACCAGGAAACGGTCGAGCATGCGCAGGTGTGGTTCAGGGGAAGCGCAGGCAAAAACGGTTACGATCTGGTCCGGGTTGGCTAGCAGGATCTGGCGATATGCTCCCCTGGGGGTTGGGTCGAGACGCACCAGTTCAGATTTGCGTGGTTCGATCACTTCGATCACCCCGCTGCCATCGGTCAACTCCGCAAATTTGACGTGGTCGCCAATGCTGATCACATCACCCGGAACACTGCGCCGCTTCAGCCTTCCACGCAGCACGCAGGTGACAATGCGCCCCATCGCCTCCACGGTGTAAAAACCGGATTGGTAACGGACAACAACGCCTGGCTCAGTCTCAGTGATCACGGTGCGGGTGTTTCGTTGGTTTCACTAACCGGGGTTCGGGTCACGTAAATATCCCATTCCCACGGGTATGTTGTGTAAACTTCGCCTGTGAAGTAGGCTTCGATCACACGCCTGAATACCGGAGCTGCGTAAGCGGATCCATCCCCGGCGAATTCAAGAATCACCGCTACGGCAATATCCGGTTTGTCCGGGTTATTGGCATCGGTGAAGCCGGCAAACCAGGAATGCGGATCCTCGATCGAAGTTGTGGCGGTGCCGGTCTTGCCATAGATCGGGGTGCTCATCCCCACAAACCGCCTGTAGGCGGTTCCTTTTTCATCTCGCACAACCAGCTCCATACCCTGCTTGATCGCTTCCAGGGTTTTGTCGCTGGCGGGGATCTCGCGGATGATCTTTGGTTCGAACTCCTCGATCACCGTACCGTCAAGGCTGGTGATCTTTTGGATGATCTGCGGTTGATAGAGCGTCCCGCCGTTACCGATCGCCGCGACCATGTTGGCCACCTGCAGCGGTGTCACCAGCATGTCGCCCTGGCCTATCCCCATCTGCACTGCGGCCCCCTCGGTCGTCGGATCAGTGATCTGCCCGACCTCTTCCGCCACCGCACCAATATTCGTCGGGGCCCCCAATCCGTAGGTACGCGCCCAATCAGAAAGATAAGTGGCACCTTTCTGCCGGTACAGGTCGAGACCCAGGTGGTAGAACCACGGGTTGCAGGAACGCATGATGCCCTGCACCAGTGTGAGGTTGCCGGAAGGCGGCAGATCCTTGTCATATGTCCAGTCGTTGCCCACATATCCGGGCAGTTCGGTGAACTGGCTGGTGCATTCATACGTGGATTCGGGGGTGTACAGCCCGGATTCCAGCGCTGCCGTGGCGGTGACCAGTTTAAACACCGAACCCAAAGGATAAGCCGATTGCGCAGCGCGGTTCCACAGGGGCACATCCTGGTCGTTCACCAGGTCTGCCAGGGTGAACTGGCTGTTATAGTTTTGCGGTAGAAAATTGTTCGGGTCAAAACCCGGAGAGGATGCCATCGCCAGCACCCGCCCGGTGTCTACCTCCAGCACCACGATGGCACCGGTAAAGCCATAGAGCGCCTTCTGCACCAGGATCTGCAAGTCTTTGTCGATGGTAGTGTAGATGGAATTCGCGGCTTGCGGGTCAGCCCGACCAACCATGGTGGCGTAAGTCCCGTCAGCGTTGACTACGTAAAGGTCAGCCGCGGGCTTACCGCGCAGGTAATCCTCGCCCCACTTTTCCAACCCCGACGCGCCGATCTTCTCATCCCCGGCGTATCCCTTCTGCCGGTATTCATCATATTGCTCAGGCGAAATGCTCAAAAGGTAGCCTGTTACCTGGGGGGCGATTCCTCCATTGTTGTAGTAACGGGACGCGTATTGATTGACGACCAGTCCGCTGAACGAATTTAACGAGGAGTAGCGGTTCTCGTAGGTTTGCTGTGAGATCTCGCCGATCGGCACGTAATACCCGCCGCCGCTGTTGATCTTATCCACGATCATATTGCTGGGGATGCCGGTGACCAGGCTCAGCAGCCCGGCCAGGTTGCCGATCTGGTCGTTGCCAACCTGATCCGGTACCACGCCCAGTGCCACCGCTTCCGCGTCCGCGGCGATAATGTCGCCGTCGTTATCGTAGATGTCTCCCCTTGTGGGCGGGGTAAGGCCGAGCACCAGCTTCTTGCCGCCGCTCATTTCGGGCATGATCAACCCGTCTTCCCACTGGATCAGCCACTGCCCCTGGTCCGCCACGAGGTTCATTTCCATCTTGCGGATCAGGTCGCCGAACATGATTGTCTTGAACACCACCTGGTACCCCACCTTGGCAGATGCCGGGTTGACCAGGGCTGCCACAATGCCGTACTCGATGGTATCGAGCGTCATACTGGCAGCCGTATCCGTGTAAATCTTTACAAAGTCTTCTTCAGTAATGGCGTCCCGGCTGGTGGGAGCCAACATGGCATACATTCCGGCATAATCCCCTGTGTTCCATTTTTCCATGAAGCTCAGCACAGTCGCTTCCGCGTCGGGCAGGCGGGTGGTTTGGATGACCGGTGTGGGCAGGTCATTAATAACGGGTTCCCCGCTCGGTTCAACGGTTGGATTGCTGCCGTTACCACAGGCTGTCAGTAACAGCACCGCGATGATCAATACACGCCAGAGTGATTTCAACATAGTTATCTTGGTTTCTGCGGATCAGCCGACATCTTCACCGGCCAGCACCCGCTTGAATATGGGGCAAGTATACGATAATTCGCGCATGCAGCGGTAGGGCACACCTTTTCGCGCTCCGAAACCAAGCCTGCGCAGAGCCCTTTCAAAATGACACAANNTTTTGGATGGCATAGGCGCCTGCTTTATCCAGCGGATCACCGCTCTGCACGTAAGCCAGCAATTCCTCGTCAGTGTAGCGGCGCATGCGCACCTCGGTCGAGCATAGATCTTGTCGTATCATTCCGCGGGAGGGTACGCCCACCACGATGGCGGTATGTACCATATGGGTGCGGTTGCGTAATTTTTTCAGGATGCGAATGGCATCTTCTTCATCTACGGGTTTACCGATGATCTCGTCACCATCAGACACGGTTGTATCTGCAGCAAGGATTACCCCTCCAAAACTTGCCTGCCGTTCACAAGCCCGTGCCTTTTCACCCGCCAAACGCATGACATAATCAGCCGGCGTTTCACCAGGCAGTTGGGTTTCATCCACGTCTGCAGTTGTGGCCGTAAAAGGCAACTCCATCCAGGCCAGAATCTGGCGGCGGCGAGGTGAATTTGAAGCGAGTACGATCTGCGGATTTTCCATGCTATTGATTTTAGCACATGCACACCGGTAAATTGAACTTGTGTTCAGACCGGTTCACATCAAACAATTCACCTGATTCCAGATTTTTGCTATACTTGTGCCTATACCACAACGCACCCCCCAGGAAATTTATCCGGTAAAGCCATTCGTGTCCCGCCCGGGCATTAACCATGGAGGGTTTTACTGGTGATGAACGGAATCTCGCCTTATCTCATTTATTGAAGCGTGGAGCATAGAGCGAGACAATTGGTTTTCTTTAGTACCTGCCGCACATACCAACTCTGAACCATCCCGGCTAAGCTCGGTATCACCGGCACAACGAACCTTAGTAATGGAAACTGGTTGAAATCACGTGAGGTGATTTCTCCTTAATTTTTAACAAGTATGGAGGATCAAATGCAATTATTGAAGAAGCGCGTTATGGCGGAGGGAAAAAACCTCGGCGGAGGAATTCTCAAGGTGGACAGTTTCATCAACCACCAGGTTGATCCGAAGTTAATGGACGAATGCGGGGTCGAATTTGCCCGCCGTTTCGCCGTCACCGCTCCCACCCGCATTCTCACCGCCGAAATTTCCGGCATAGCGCCGGCACTGATGACCGCGCGTCACCTGAACATACCGGTCGTGTACGCCCGCAAAAGCCGCCCGGTGACCATGCCGGATACCGTATACCTCACCATCGCGCCATCCCACACCAAGGGCAACAAGGTGGAACTCATCGTTTCACCGGAATACCTCAAACCCGGTGAAAAAGTGCTCATCATCGATGATTTCCTCGCCACTGGCGCCACGAT
>DIWL01000018.1:0-2021 GCA_002428455.1 Anaerolineaceae bacterium UBA6107
GATTACGAATGATTTCGTCATTAATAGCTTCAAATGCTCGGAAACTACATTCCTGACAAGAAATCTTCGGCTTCTGACAGATACCAGATTGCCATTCATTCCTGCAAACCGGTGCGTAGCCCGATTTCCCGGTCCTGGAATTTTCAAATCGGCGTGGGAAAACATCCTCCCGCCCTCTGAATAATGAGCGGAACAACTTGATCTTTTCATCTTGAGAAGATTGGTTATTAATTAAATTAGTTTGAAGATTCAGTGGTATCTGTTTTGAGGAAACTTGTTGAGGAGACTGTTGACGTAAGCGTGTTAACTCATCGAGTAATTGGTTGCGACGATCATCCATATTTGCTAATTCTGCTTCGATTTCGTTAATTTTCTGTGCGATATCAAGTGATTCTTCCATGAGTTTATTGTACAAGGAAATATTACCTGCTTAAAACATTTCACCTTGCCAATGTTGTCAAAGAATATTTTTTGTACAAATCCGAATTTGGATTGCATATTTGTACAAACTGGTGCAGAATCAACGAATCAATAAATACGACCTTGAAATATCGGATCGCAACTCCGATTTTTCAAGGTAGATTTGAGACTTTGAGTAAACGGCAGGTTAAATCTCCAAAAATTATTTTCCGGGATACATGGTTATTACACAGCCTTCTGGATATTCCCAATGGTCACAACCTGCTTGGAAATCCCAAGATTGGTGCTTCATGGGAAGGTTTTGTGTTAGAGCAGGCACTGCAAATCTTACATCCCAATGCAGAGTATTTCTGGGGTACGTACGCAGGCGCTGAACTCGATCTGGTCTTTCAGTCTGGAGGAAACCGATACGGTATTGAAATCAAGTTTAAAGAAGCTCCCACTTTGACGCCTTCGATGCGGATTGATTCATCAGAATTATCCCTTGAACATCTCTGGATCATTTATCCTAGAAATGAAACATACCCTGTAATGAAGAACATAACAGCTTTACCGCTTAAAAATCTGGAAACGATCCGGGAGAAAATCAAATAGACCTAGAACTGGTGTCAAGATAATACTGGGAAAGTGACTCTTTGAATTCCTACTTGCATCTCTCCCGCAGACAGAGTCGAATGAATGAAAAAAATGTAGCTCGAGAATGAAACAAATTAATTTGATGCAAGCGAATCGCCTTCCAAAAATTTAAGAGGCGATTTTTTGTTGCACTGAATTTTAGGTGATGAAATCTGGTGAATCTCATCATATAATAGAAATGGTTTTGTAGTCCGCACTTTACAAAGCGTACAGTTTTTCCAAAATATAGATCTTTAATCAACTGTTAATTCTACAGCGATAATATGTGGGTTTAATCGTAATCCAAGGTTTCATCTGCTTACAGATTTGACGATCAGGGAACATTATGATGAATAAAGTGAACAGGTCGATATTAATTGGAAATATTGGAATAGGATTAATTCTTTTTTCCATTTACTTTTCTCTCTCAGGATGTTCTCCACAGCATTCGAAAAGTCCAGGTGAAATAGCTACTCCTAAGAATGAGGCATTTATTGCAATACCTACAAATGCGAAAGAAAACTCTGAGGAGTTTGCGATTGAAGAATTAATTGGCATTTTGGATTCTGTTGAGGTAGGTGCCCGTGATAAAGCAATTGAAGAATTGGTTAACATAGGTTCCCCTGCTGTAGAGCCATTGATCAATGCTCTACGGAATGGAACCTATACTATAAGAAAGAATGTGATACTTGCACTTGGGCAGATTAAGGATGATCGTGCAGTTGAGCCTTTAATCGTTGCCTTACAGGATGAGAGTTCACACGTTCGGCGAGAGGCAGCAAAAGCGCTTGGATTAATCAAGGACACACGCGCGATTGATGCTTTAATCCTTGCTTTGCATGATGAGAATACAAGTGTCAAGGAGCAAGCTGCTGAAGCCCTCGGGGAGATAGGAGACGCACGAGCAGTCGATGCCTTAATCGAATCATTAACCGATGAGGGTTCATTCGTACCAGGAAAAGCAGCAATCGCTTTGGGTAAGATCA
>DIWL01000018.1:2064-80010 GCA_002428455.1 Anaerolineaceae bacterium UBA6107
TCCAAATGTTGGCAATAGAAGCGCTGGGTGAGATTAAGGATCCTCGCGCAGTAGAACCATTGATTGCGTTCTTGAAGGTTGCAAATGAGATAATACCGGTTAAGAATGCCCTCGTGATGATTGGTGAACCCTCGGTTGAACCACTCATTGCTACTTTGGAAAATGAAGATAATAAAGTCGCAGGTTTTTCAGTTCAGGCGTTGGGCGAGATAAGGGATACCCGTGCAGTAGAACCCTTGATAAAAGTCCTGCTGGATGAAAAATTTTATTACCGTCATTGGGCTGCTATCGCATTGGGAGAGATCAACGATCCTCGTGCAATAGAGCCATTAATCGCGTCCATGAAAGGCGATAATCGGGCAATTCAAGAAGAAGCAAAAAATGCTTTGGTGAAAATTGGATTTTCCTCAGTGGATCCATTAATCGTTGCACTAAGTCACAAAGATCCGGGTATTCGACGGTGGGCTGTCGTTACTCTTGGAGAAATCAAAGATCCTCGGGCGGTAGATCCACTAATTAAAGTGTTTCAAGATGAAGATTACTACGTCCGCTGGCAGGTTCCAAGTGCACTGGCTGAAATCGGTGATGATCGTGTGGTTGATCCATTAATTTCTTCTTTGCATGATAAATGGTCAGGTGTTCGCATGGAAGTAGCCGACGCACTTGGACAGATCAAAGATCCTCGATCTGTTGACCCTTTGATCTCTGCTTTGCAGGATGAAGACCCTTACGTCCGTAAACAGGTAGCCCTGGCTCTTGGAGATATCCGTGATAACAAAGCGGTTGAGCCATTGATTACAGCATTGAATGATGAAGAACTTGAGGTTCGATTTGCTGCTGCCAAAGCTTTGGGTAATTTCAAAGATTCTCGAGCAGTTAATACACTGATCCTTGCTCTTCAGCATGAAGATTTAGAAATCATCGCTGGCGCTTACTCCTTTTATATTAACAGGGGTGAAATTGGATCAGAAGCCTTGCTTGTTGATGCATTAACTAAATACGGAACAAGCCAGATGGCAGTGGATTTCCTCAATTGCGGCAATTCCCTGCTCAGTGAAGCAGCTACTGATTGGGCACATTCAAACGGCTATTCCATTTTTTATGCTTCGACAATGGATGGTTACCGCCCTGTTTGGGGCAGTAACCAATAATTAGTTGAAATTCGCTCAATTTTTTCCAGTTTGGGTAGTACTGAATATCCAAAGGTCGTCTTTCCTTGCTTCACTGGTTGGTAAATTAAGGTGCAATTTAGGTGCAAATGAGGTACCAAACAGTGGATTAAATCGACTTGGGAGACATTTTTACCCCCGCATGTGGGATTAAATAGACGATGTATCCCCATATATACTGTATAGAATTTGTGTTCTAGCTCTTCGAATCAGTAGGTTTCGCGTTCGAGCCACGCCGGGAGCGCTATTTGTTTTTTGGCTTCGAACCCCATCGAGAGATAATATCAGTTACTGCCAATCATCTACGCGATCCATTTGTGATGATGATCGTATTTGCATAATCTGGATCAAAACGGCCAGTGAATCCGATTCAAATCGGCCACCGAATCCGGAACAAATCGTCCAGTGATTCCGGATGATTCCGGCCACTTTTTAAAAACGATCGGAATCAGTGGCCGAATTCGCGCGGAATCCAACAAGAAGATAAGCGGGGAAAGCGAAAGTCGTATAAAAAGTCGTATATAATTCCTATCCACGATTTTGAGGTAAGATTAACGCAAGCGTTTACCCAGGTATGCAAGTAACTTGTTTGACTACAAAATCCATTCTAAAACGGATCCGGTAAGATCGAGTTAAGGGGTGGAGGTTATCTATGGTCAAATCCGACATCATTTGATGTCGAAGGGGCGGAGCGCGGAAATTATTCATCTCATGAAAAAGTATTACCAATGGTTTTTCTATATCGTAATTCTGGGAGTCCTGATTTGGGGATTCATCACGCCATCCGGGATACGGGGAGCATGGGCGAATAATGTATGGTCGTTAGCGTTCGTGGAACATTTCTACAATGAAAACTCAACAATGCAATCATTACCAAACCGGACTTCGTCTCACCCTCACGCGAAACTCCTGCTTGCATGAGAAGCAATTGACAGTGGTGATGATAGTCTAGCATTAGAGTACATTACTCCCTTAATTGGACCTGATAACCCGATGGTGACAAACGCATATGCCGAAATCGCGTATCGACAATGGAACTATACCGAGGCCATAAATACTTGGGAAATGGCAGGAAATCTCACGGCTCTTCACCTACACACTATTGAATTGCGAGAAATGAAGTTATTGGATGCGGCACTATTAGCCGCTCAAAGTCGTTATAGTCTCGACAGGGAAACCTCCATATCGATGCTGGCAACTATCTACATTGATCGAAATGAGTTCTCTTCAGCCACTGAATTACTCGAAATCTCCATGAATGAATTTCCACATTCTAATAGCTATCAAACATGGACCAGAATGAAAAGTGAAATACTACTAACGCAGGCGAATTCATATTCAACCCAAGGTTTGATCTCAGAAGCTGAGTTAGCCTATCACGCGTCTGTAACTGCAAATCCAAACAATTGGGTCGCCTGGAAAAATTTTGGGTGGTTCTATTACAACTCCTTAAATGAGATCCAATCAGCGATCACTTGCTTCCAAGGAGAAGCGGATGCCGCTCCTGAAATTGGAGAGGGGCAATTTGACTTGGCATTGATGTATGCAAACCAAAAAGAAATGGAATCAGCAATTTATTGGTTTGAGAAAGCCATTCAGTTCAGACCAGATATTAAAGGATTTCTTTTGACATATGCGAATTTTCTCAGAAATTCTCAGGAATTATCAAAAGCAGTCGCGATCTATGACCAGCTGGTTCTCGCTTTTCCCGATTACACGGATGCTTTTTATGAAGCCGCATTAGCATGTGCTCAAAATCAGCAACCAGATAAAGCAATCCAATCAATCGAAAAAGCGTTACAACTGATGAACCCACCACAATTGAAATATTACCTGCTGGCAGGGTCTTTGTATGAGAGTAATGGCAACAACAACGAAGCTCTCAAAGCCTTTGAAAATGCCTTAACCATTGACCCCAATAATCCCGAGGCTTTACAGGCAAAAGCGCGGCTTTCCAATTGACCGACATATAGAATGCAACCGCCTTTATTTAGGAATAGTCTTTTTTTTAGACCAGGGCGCACGAGCAAAATTAATTTGTATAACCTAGCTCTGGTAGCCACGCTAACCCTGACCATAATTTTATTCGGCATTCTTTTGGTAACTGATCGCGTACCTGCCATCGGCTACGTCGTCCTATTTTCCCTCTTGATCGGCATATCTTTTTGGATTGGGCAATTATCCATTTCCACCCCCATAAATGTAAGCATACTCGGATTACTTTTTCTTCTCCCTGTTGGTTTGGCATTATCTCACAGCCAGGAGTTGTCCCTGGTCAAGATACATGGGGTCCTATTGTCCATCGCGATCTTTGTGATCACAATAAACTTGATTAAAAACTTAAAACTGATTAAGTGGGCAATCCTTTCTCTTGTAGCGATGGCCTTCTTTTTATCCCTGCTCACGCTCTTTGGCGCAGATTGGTCTTCCGGAGATTCTTCGCTGCCATCCAGGATTCT
The DNA here is from genome assembly GCA_002428455.1 of Anaerolineaceae bacterium UBA6107. Lineage (GTDB taxonomy): Bacteria > Chloroflexota > Anaerolineae > Anaerolineales > Anaerolineaceae > UBA6107. The sequence goes on from DIWL01000018.1 coordinate 5,693, forward strand.
TTCCATCCTGCCCTTACCTGTCGAGGTCATGAAAAAACTCATATCAAGCGGCGGGATTCACGTGAACACCATCGGCGGTACATTGGCTTTATTCGTACCCCTCTTGATCAGTTTGCTCTTCGATAAAGGAGCATTCAAAAGGGCGTTCCTCAGAAAAAACCGCCGCGCCAGATACATGGAAATGATCTACAAAATCATTGTTTCTATCGGCATAATCCTTGTCCTGTTCATACTCGTCATGACCCAATCGCGGGGGGCAATCCTTGGCAGTCTGGTCGGAATATTCATGATCTTAGTATGGAAAGACAAACGATTCCTTTATTTAATCCCGCTGGCTTTCTTAGCACTTTTTATCGCGATGCTTATCTTTGCGGATGGAGATCCAACCCGATTCCTTCTCTTACTGGATACCTACTCGAACCCTGAAGGGGATACGCTGCAGACAAGAATCGAGTATTGGAAGAACACGATCTATTTAATCCAGGATTTCCCGATAACTGGTGCAGGCATTGGCACTTATGGAAAGGTCTTTCATGATATCTACTCGTTTGCCACACCTTTGGCTACAGTAAGACCACTTTTTTATGCGCACAATATGTACCTCGCTGTAGCTGCAGATATGGGGCTGCCTGCCCTGGTGTTGTATCTTGCATTATTCAGCGGCTTTTTCAGCATGGTTTTTTATGCTATACAGAAATCCCGGTCCATTGTTAAAACCCTTCTAAGAGGATTGTTATGCGGCATGGCCGCCCACATGGTTTATGGCTTAATGGACAATTACATGCTTGGCGAGAAGCTTGGCGTGTCTGTTTGGATTTTTTTCGGGATTTGCACAGCAGTGTACTTACAGAGAGATAACCTCATCCATTATTACAGCGATTCGCCTGAATTGCCCATCAACAGCTCACTGATGGCACCCCGTAAGAAGGTGTGGTTCCGAACCAAAAACCTGGTATGGAGCTTCGCAATCTGGTTGGCAATTTCTTTCGTTGGCATCTCGTTCATTAACATAAACCCATTCATCAGCCTGGGTATCGCCGTGACGGGTGGCATAATTCTTGGACTCATTACCACCATGCGCTTTGAATTACAATTTCAGTCAGAACGATCGCACACGCTAGTCAAAGAATCATGATCATCTCAATAAATTCTTATACCAAAGGTAATAATGACTAATACGACCGATTCTGATTGGGACCTGATCATCACCCCGCGTAAAAAGTGGTATGACCTGCAACTGCGCGACGTGTGGCATTACCGCGACCTGATCGGCATGTTCGTGCGACGCGATTTCGTCTCGCGTTATAAGCAAACCATCCTCGGACCGTTGTGGTTCCTGATCCAACCTTTCCTCACCTCAGTGGTCTTTGTAGTGGTTTTCGGCAATATCGCCGGCCTGCCCACGGACGGTCTGCCGCAAATGCTGTTCTATATGTCGGGAAATGTTTTATGGAATTACTTTTCCGGCTGCCTCACCGGCACATCGACAACGTTTACGTCGAATGCACACTTATTCGGAAAAGTTTACTTTCCCAGGTTGGTAACACCCATCTCGATCATTATTTCCAACCTGATCACCTTTGCGATCCAATTTTTATTCTTCCTGGGTTTTTTCATTTATTTTATACTGCGCGGATCAGATGTGCACTTTACCACATGGGCGCTGACCCTGCCGCTGCTGATCATCCTGATGGCGGGACTGGGGCTTGGATTCGGCATCATCATCTCTTCTTTGACGACCAAATATCGTGATCTCCAGCAGCTTATTGGGTTTGGGGTTTCGTTGTTGATGTACGTGACCCCGGTCATCTACCCCATTTCATCGATCCCTGAAAAATGGCGCTGGATCGCGGAGGTAAACCCCATCACGCCGGTCATCGAGACCTTCCGCGCGGGCTTCCTGGGCGCTGGCAACGCGAACTGGCTGGGGTTGGGATACAGCGCAGGCTTTATGCTGGTGGTATTGTTTATCGGTGTTGTGATCTTCAACCGGGTGGAGAAGACATTTATTGATACTGTATAACATAAAAAAGAGAAGTCATTTTGCTCAGACGATACAAATGAAACATGCTTTCATTTGGAGACGAGGAATAATTTTTCGATAGATGACTTACGACAAGTTGAAATTTCAAGACACAATCAAAAATATTCGAAATACCAGCTTGTTTGGATTTGCTCAAACCACTCGGGCGAATTTGAATTTCTATATTACTCACCCAATGTCTATTATTGCCCGGAAACGATATTTCGATGCCGCGAGACTAGAGCTTAAGAATATTGCGCGAGATACATTTTTCATCATCGCGATCCCCGGCAGTCTTCATCTCGTCGAATTGTGTTTGAAATTTGTTCCACCGCATGTGAAGATTGCTATCATTTCGAATGGATTATCAGATTTCGAAAATGAATGGATGAAGAAGAACCTCCGGTTTGAACAGATGATCTCTTTACCCAGCGTTTTTTTACATGGAGACGTGATTGATCTATTAGTTAAGAATGTTGAATACCCTTTTGGAATACTTGATTACGATTGTTTTGTTTTTAGACCTGAGTTATTCAACGAAGCTTTGAACATTGATAAGAAAGATCAACTCAACGCCTTCTTTTACACAGCGAATCAAAGCCTGAACCTTGAAATTCCCTCAACCTTTTTCTTGTATATCAATGCACCAGTATATCGAGAATTAATCAGCAAGTATGGAATCAACTGCACCCATTATGCATATTTTCAGTTACCCCAAAAGGCAAGGGAAAAACTCAGGACCATGGGAATTGATGGAAAACACAGGCCTGAAAGTTTTAAAAATTATTTTGATACATTGCAGGCTTTGATGATGATCGGGGTAGCCGAAGGTTATTCAATAAACTTTAAAAGGAAGTTCCCTTCCCGTTTTACCCCATCGGATGAGATTTTTCACGTCGGCGGCGTATCTGACCCCAACAGTCATAAACATCTATGGGGGGTTCGGGGTTCCTACCTGTGGAGGTTTGCGCTTGAACACCACCGCGATGATCAATTGCGGAATTATTACGAAAAGACTTATGGAGTGAAATCTCCAGATGATGTTTTGAACACTTTTCCAAATTCAAGGCGAAAAATCGGCGATGATTTTTTCAAGTTTGTCGAAGATCTGATCAAATACAATTGACTGAGTTAGATTACAATGCCCAAACCCGTCATCTCTGTTGAACATCTAACCAAACGCTATGACCTCGGCGTGATCGGAACCGGCACGCTGACGCGCGACCTGGAGCGCTGGTGGGCACGTATACGTAAACAACCCGACCCCTACACGCGCATCGGGCAAAAAGACGCCTTCGAACGCAATTGAAAATCCATACTGGTTTTAACGATATAAGATTCACCATTGAACAGGGCGAGGATCGGAATATTAGTGTTCATATCGAACTCAGATATTATTTAAGAGATAGAATTTAGTGAATACAAATTCTTGGGAAAAAATCTCTCGGTTGCTAAAAACCATTCAGTTAAAATACTGGATGATTCCAATTTTTGTTGTTACCCTAACATTCATAATTGATTTTCGTTATTATATTACCCCTCCTATTCACAGCGATGATTGGTCGATTCTGTTAGATCAGATTCAAACAAGGTTTCAAATTGTCAATTTTTACGATCGCAGACCATTAATTGATTTACCCTACTATGTATTAGCATCCCTTTTTGGAACTAATCTTTTTTGTCATTATTTAACTAATTTCATCATCCTGTTCTTGATTGGCTGCATGGTCTATTTCGTGACAAAAAAAAGTTTCCCAAATTACTCTTGGTTAGCCTTACCGACTGCACTTATCTGCATTATTTATCCTCTTGATTTTACAAAGACCTGGCTTGTCCATGTACATGCGCATTTGGTGTTATTAATAGATTTATTAGTCATTTATTTATTATTAGCATATAAGCAGAATGGTAAATGGTGGAAGCTTCTAGTAGCAAATATCCTGTTCATAATTTCATTACTTATTTACGAAGCAGGATTAGGCATTGTAATGATGGTCGCCTTCTTGGTAATATTTGACTCTGGAACTTCCCGTGTTTATAAATTTAGAATAATTACTACTACATTAATCACTGGAATTATCTACGTCGTATGGAGAACACACATACAAACATCTATCTTCAACCTTCAAGATGTTTACTTAGAACAATTCAACATGTCATTAATAACAATTGCACATCGATATATATATGGCTTTATATACATTCTATATTCCTGGATCCGACCTATCATTCAATTCCTGGGTTCGTCCAAGTTAACTATTGTCGCAGCAACCGGACTTGCACTTATCGTACTTTTCATTGGATCATTACCCCGGATAGTCAAATCTGCCAAAACCAGTGATTCCTTTCCCTGGGATCACCGTGTTAAGGTGATTAAAGCTTTATCCATTATTGTCCTCATTGGTTTACTTCTATGGGCCGCCGGCTATATTCCCGTCATTGGCCTCAAAGGTCCAACGCTAGATGGTAATTCCACCCGCAATAATTTATTTGCTATTGCCGGTGCGTCTATTATGCTGGTATCTTCGATTTCATCTCTTGTAGCGCTAAAGGTAAAAACCTATGATGAAATCAGTAAGAAAACGAGTTTACTCATAATACCTTTTGTGGTCATAGGTGTTGTTTATCAAATATGGTCACAAAACCAGAGGTTCAATTCTTGGGAAGATCAAAAAACAATCTGGAATAATGTGCTTGAAATTGCACCAGCCCTGCATGAGAATAGCAAGGTTGGCATAATAATCCCCGGGTACAAAGACTTAGCATATTTTCAAATACTACCCTTTACCTGGAGATGGGACGCCAGAAATGCCACCAGAATACTCTACAATGATCAATCCCTTGATGCATTCTATTATTATCTGGAACGTGGTATTGGACCGTTAAACCAGATTCCTGAAGATACCGATTGGTCCAAAACCTTACTCATCTACGTTGATCCTCGCAATAATTACTCATACATAATTTCGGAACCTGAAAAAGTGCTGCCGCTTGATCGAACAATCTTTGGATATAACCCGGAAATGATAATTGCGAAAACCAATAACGATTCAGAAATCTATCGGTTTCTAATTGAGTAAATAGCAAAGCAAATGCCCAAACCCGTGATCTCTGTTGAACACCTGACCAAACGCTACGAACTGGGCGTGATCGGCACCGGCACACTCACCCGTGACCTCGAACGCTGGTGGGCACGCGTGCGTAAACAACCCGACCCCTACACGCGCATCGGGCAAAAAGACGCCTTCGAACGCGTGGGCGAATCCATTTTGGCGCTGGATGACGTCTCCTTCACGGTTGAACAGGGCGAAGCGCTGGGCATCATTGGAAAGAACGGCGCGGGCAAGAGCACGCTGCTAAAAATTCTCTCACGCGTCACGGCTCCCACCAGCGGGGTGGTGAAGGTGAAGGGGCGCATCGGCAGCCTGCTGGAAGTGGGCACGGGCTTTCACCCCGAGCTTACCGGGCGCGAGAATATTTACCTCAACGGCGCGATATTGGGGATGAAGAAGGTTGAAGTCGCACGTAAGTTCGATGAGATTGTGGACTTCTCCGGGGTGGAAAAGTTCATCGATACCCCGGTCAAGCGCTACTCCAGCGGCATGTACGTGCGCCTGGCCTTCGCCGTAGCAGCCCACCTTGACCCCGAGATCCTGGTGGTGGACGAGGTGCTGGCTGTAGGTGACGCTGAATTTCAGCAGAAATGCCTGGGCAAGATGGGAGATGTGGCAAATAAAGAAGGTAGAACAGTATTATTTGTGAGCCACAATATGGCGGCAATTCAGCAGTTATGTACAAAATCGATCTTGATGGATTCTGGAAAACTTGACTATTTAGGTGATTCTCTAGCAGTAGTAAAAAGATACATGGCGTTCAACGAACAAAAAATCGATAAAAGAGTAAACGGTTATGTAGCAAAAAATGAACTCGCAAAATTTCAATTGTCTGATATTTTATTTACAGATTCTATTGGCTCAAGTCGATCTGCATATATGTGCGGAGAAAATATAAATATTAACTTAGACCTTGAATCGGAAACGACATTTCGTAATCTAATAGTTACAATTGGAATCAATGACGAAAACGGGACACGATTAACCATTTTGCATAGTGACCTTTCTGGCGCATCTTTGCAAGTAGCAAGTCATCGCACAATTGTGACTTGCAGCATCCCCAATCTAGTGCTACTACCGGGTAAGTATCTTCTTGATATAAAAATATATCGCGGAAAAGATGTGCTTATCTGGTTACCTAATGCTAAAACGATTACTGTAGAGCCAGGCAACATTCTTAAAAGTGGAAAATTACCTCCAAAAGAATGGGGGGGATTCTTCATTTTGGATAATGGATGGGAAGTAATCGCAAAGTGAGACCTTTAGTTTCGATAATCATCCCAATCCATGATCGTTTTAATTTGGTGAACGAAACCATCAAAACTGTCATTGACCAGACATACCGTCCCATTGAATTGATCGTGGTGGATGATCAGTCAAATGAACCATACAATCCAATCGTCACCTCAACAACGAGTTTTATAGTAAAAGTACTGCGCCACAATGAAAACCGGGGGCCTGGTGCTGCACGCGAAACCGGCCGCCAGGCAGCTTCTGGTGAGTACATCGCCTACTTGGATTCTGACGACTTGTGGCTTCCTAAGTTCTTAGAAAAAATGGTTTATATGTTAACAAACAATCCTGAAATTGGGATGTGTTATTGCAAGACAGCACAGTTTAACGGAACAAACCGTGAGTCAGTTACCTTACGTCACCGAAATGACCAGGCGTTTCAATCAATTTTTCCAACACTTTTCTTTGGGCGGCCATGGAGCACAGCAGCTTGCCTTTGGACAAAAAGAGCTACAAACTTAATAGGACCATGGTTTGATGGTTGGACAAATGAAGATATTGAATACGAATTAAGAGCAGGCACTATGGGAATCAAGATTGACCACGTTGATGAAGTTTTGTGCCTCGAAAGGGAAACTGAAGATCCACAACAACTATCACAGGTTTCAAACGATAAAGCAATTCTTCAAAGGTATCCAGCAGTAATTCAAATGGCAAAAACAATAATAAAAAACAAGCCATCTCTTCATAAGGACATTCCAGCTATTTTTATAATAAAAATCATGCGCCCATTTGCAGCCGAGTTATTTCAAAAAGAAGAATATGAGAAAGTTAATGAAGTAAGTAAATTGATGATTAAGATTCCAAATCCCTTTTCAAGAAAATGGTTGTTATCATTGATCTTATTTATTTCAGTCGCGCTAAGAAAATTTCCTGGATCAAAACAGTTATTCTTGCTCAGCTGTCGTTATCTTTCGTAAATTTGATTAAAAAATGAAACTCCTCGTCATCTCTGCCTTCTATCCCCCGCACCACGGTGGCGGCTTTGGGCTGCGCTGTCACGATGTCGTCAACGGCCTACGCTCCAAGGGTCATGAGATCCACGTTCTCACCAACCGCTGCACGATCGAGGGATGCCAGGCGCACGATAATGAAACAGATACACTGCACCTGCTTGACCTCAAACCAACCGGGGAGAACCCGCTGCAGCAGATCGCCTTTGACCGGCGGGAATTGAAGAAATTAGAAAGGGTCATTGATAGAGTCCAACCGGAACTCATCTACCTGTGGCACGTGCAGAACCTCTCCAACGCCATCCTGCCCTTCTTATCCCGCCAACGCATCCCCCTGATTTTCGACGACGGCGGGTCTGAATTGATCTACCTAGCACGCCTGCAGCAGCGCGGACTTTACTTTTACAGGAATGAAAACGAACCGGCTATAAAGACCCGGCTCAAGCAAGCGGTCAGGCACTACGCCAGGCTGGTCAGCGGCGGGAGGATCGTACCCGATTGGCAGTGGCCAGGGCAGATGCGTGTTTACTTCAACAGCCGCTCCGCGCTCGAGAATGCCCGCGCACATGGCGTGCCGGTGGAAGGTGCCACGGTCATCTCCTCGGGGTTGGACCTGGACAGGTTCCCTTTCAGAGAACGCGCGCAGCTCCAGCAGCCAATACGCATCCTCCTTCCGGCGCGCATTAAGGAGCAGAAAGGCGCGCTGGATGGCCTACTGCTGGTTGATGAACTGCGCCGCCGTGGCGTGCCATCCCGCCTGCTCATCATTGGCGAGGCGCAGTCCGCGGAGTACCTGGCGCTACTGAATCGGAACATCATTGAGCTGAACCTCGGCGGGCAGATTGAGATCCGCCCCATGGCGGACCAGGCGGAGATGAGCCGGCTCTACCGCGAGCATGACTTCTGCTTCTTCCCCAGCCGCTTCAAGACCGGCTTCTCGCGCGTGCCACTGGAAGCCATGGCCAGCGGCTGCCTGGTGCTCACCTACGGCAATGAGGGGTCAAGCGAGGCTATTACTGATAAGAGGAATGGTTACATATTTGATGAAGGAGATTATTGCCAAATCGCCGCGCTGATACACCAGATAAGAACAAATCCAGATCATTACGAGACCATAACTAGCAACGCAAGGAAATGCATAGTTGAGAATTATTCCATGGACAGATATGCAGAGAGTGTAGAATCCTTTCTTTTTGCGAACTCAAACAAGGTGATTCCTTACCAATGAATTACTCAATTTTCTTAACCGTAGTGGTTTGTACATACAACCGGTCTGATTTGCTCGCCGGCTGCCTGGAAAGCCTGTGTCAACAAACAATTAAGAAAGATAAATACGAAATCATCCTGGTAGACAATAACTCGACTGATAACACCAGTGAAATCGCAAAAGGGTTTCTTGATCAGTCCAACTTTCGATACCTACTTGAAACATCTCCGGGGTTGAGCCACGCGAGGAACCGTGGACTCAATGAAGCTAAAGGGGAATATGTTGGTTACATAGACGATGACGCGAGAGCAAAATATGATTGGCTTGAGACTGCGATCAATATCATAAATGCGCACCAAGGAAAAATTGATTGCCTTGGCGGTCCATATTACCCGTTTTATACAACAAAAAAGCCGGATTGGTTTAAAGATGATTATGAAAAAAGAGGATTCGGAGAGGAAGAGCGTTTTCTAAAAGAAAACGAATACATATCTGGTTCAAACATGATATGGAAGAAGGAGGTGTTGAAACTAATCGGAGGTTTTGATCCGAATACCGGGATTATCGGTAACCGCTTGCGCCTTGGTGAAGAAACAGCAGCCATCAATGCTCTCAAGTACTCAGGTCGACGAAACACAATTTATTATTCAGGCAAGTTAATCATTTATCACTGGGTACCTAATAATAAAATGGAGGTAAAGTACATATTAAAGAGAAGGTTTGCGGAAGGACAGTATCGAGGATATCGAATTAAATCCATTGCCGGCAATAATAGATTTATCGAAGTTAGAAAAGCCACAACGGAACTGATTAAACGGTTTTTCCGATTTCTCCTTGATAAAAAGAATTATCCCCTCCCGCAAAACTGGATCGTAGAGGCGGGTGGTAGAGTATCCCGCGCATTAGGTTGTTTACTGGCATTACTGGGTATTACACCTAAGGTTACACAATAATTAACACATGGTAAACCATTTTTGAATCGCGCTATCGAACCTCTAACCGTCTCAATAATTACCCCTTGTCTCAATGCTGAAAAGTTCATCCGCGATACGATCGAGAGCGTCAATGGTCAGGATTATCTGTCCATCGAGCACATAGTGGTGGATGGCGGGTCTACTGACGGCACAATTGAAAGTCTCAAATCCAACCCGCATTTGAGATGGATCTCTGAAACAGATAACGGTCAATCACATGCGCTGAACAAGGGTTTCGCTATGGCGCGAGGCGAGATCATTGGATGGCTAAATGCCGATGACACTTATGCACCCGGAGCAGTATCAACTGCGGTTGACTATCTGACCAGGCACCCTGAAACAGACATGGTTTGCAGTGACATGTGGATTATTGATGAAAATGGAGCCCGTTTGCGTCTAGCCCGGGGCAAACCTTTTGACCTGGTCGAATTGCTCACCGAAAATTACGTCCGGCAGTCAACGGTCTTTTTTCGTAAATGCCTGCTGGATGAAGTGGGCGGCGTGAATGAAGCCTTGCATTATTGCATGGACCGGGAATTATGGCTGCGCATCGGTGTTGGTCATCGCATCGACTACCTGCCCAACCACATTGGCGCAAACTTCAGAATTTACCTTGGCACAAAAACCTCACTTTACACGCCAAAATTTGTGGCAGAATGGCTGGGCGTACTCAACGATACGTTGACCGACCCGCTTTATGAGAAAATCCCCCGTACCGGAAAACTTAAAGCTATCGAAAAATACCAGGTCAGGTACAAGGTGACAGTAATCCGCCAGGCGGGAAAACGGAAAGATAAACGGACAGTACTACAAACCAGCGCAGCACTCCTACGGCATCACTGGCGTTACCTGATTGAATATCCACTTCTCAAGATGAAGGCTGTGATGGCATCAAGATTATGAAAATACTCTATGTGCAGCCCGGCCAGGGAGTTGGCGGGTCGAAGGAGAGTCTATACCAGATCATAAAAGCGCTGCCAGGAGCTTACGAACGTCAGGTTGTCCTCGATTCATTATCTGACACCGCTTACAATGAACGCATCCAACCATATGTATCGGCCTGTCATTTACTACACCTGCCGACGTGGCAGAAATACCACCGTCTCACCTTTTTTGAGCACATCAGAGCGCCGTTGGGAGATGCGTGGCGGTTGTTGAAGTGCATTGCAACAGCGTTTAAGATTGCCCGAATTATTAAGCACGAAGAGATCGACCTGGTGCATACCAATAACAGCATGTCACCCTCTGGAGCGCTGGCAGCCTGGTTGAGCGGTGTTCCCCATATCTGGCATGTGCGGGAACCGGTGGGAAGGAATCGACAATACCCCTTATTACTTGGAAATTATTCTTTACGCCTGATGCAGAAATTGAGCCGCAGTCTCATCTGCAATTCGGATTACACAGCTGAGGTATTCAGAGTTATGAGAATCCCCGTTCAGGTAATGCTGAATGGATTGGATCTACCAAATTTTGAAACTATTAATAAATCGACTCGCGACATACGGAACGCATACCAAATTGCTTCTGATGTTTGCTTGGTGGGAATGGTCGGAAATCTGACCACAGTTTGGAAACGCCACGATGTTTTTCTAGACATCGCTGCGCTGATACTAAAAACTGCTCCACGAACCAGGTTCATCATTTTTGGCGGCAGTGCGAATCTTGAGCAAACTGAATATACCCGTTCACTGCAACGCAAAGCAAATTCACTTGAACTTACGGATCACCTCATCTGGGCTAACTATGAAGATGACATTCCCGGAATGATGAACGCAATGGACATCGTAATTCACCCTGCTGTCACCGAAGGATCAGGGCGCGTTGTAATGGAGGCGATGGCGTGCGGCAAACCAGTGGTTGCTTTCCGCTCTGGTGGCGTGAAAGAGCTGATCGACGATGGCGTCAACGGTTTCCTTGTGGAACCGACTAAACCAGAAAGAGCTGCTGAAGTGACCCTGCGCCTACTGCGCGATGCAACCGCGAGGGCTATAATAGGAGCAGCAGCACGCGAATACGCCATAAATAACTTTTGTACAGATACCATGATAGAACGCCTGATCGATCTGTACCGGGTGGCTGTTAGACGAGAATGAACTGATGAATCAACAATCTCAATTAGTAGTTAGAAAAACAATTCTTTCCACTCAGCCCGGGATTGGTGCAAAAAAGACTGTGCGACAAATACCAAAAATGATCACGGTACTCTGGTTCGTTTTCGCCGCGTACCTGGTCCTACCACTGGTGGATGTTCCATTACTTGGGCTATCCCTTTCAGCTCCAATCTTCTTCTTCATCGCCCTGTATTGCATATTCAAACCTCCGCAGCGCTGGCCTGGCGCATTGCAAAAGTGGATCGTTCTGGCGGTATTCATCTGGGCGGGTATCTTCATCTCCACCCTCTTCAACGGCATTCTCAGCGGAGGTAGAGATGTTGACACCGAAGGCTGGTCACTTTTAGTTCAGAACGCCTACTGGTTACTCACGTTTATCATCACGGCGTATTTTGCCTCTCGCGCAAATATTCTTGAACGCACCACCCGAATTTTGGGATGGGCGGTGTTTGCACTGGCGCTTGTCCGGTTGTTTGAGGCAGTTGCCTGGGGGGTCATTAATACCTATGAGGATAATACAAGGCTGCTAGCCCCTAACGAATACGGGTTCCTTTTTTCAACTTTTTTCCCCTTTTTGCTGGCGCCGGTTTTTTCATCCAGTAGCAAGAATAAACTCTTCATGATCTTACGCATGCTGATCGGACTGACTGCTGTAGTGATTAACGGTTCACGCAGCTCGTGGATAAGCGTTGCGGCGGGAATTGTCTTCTATACATTGATATTATTAGTAATCCGGCCGCGTAAAGGTGGTCTAGCAGTGCTACTCGCGGGCGTGTTACTGGTATCCTTCCTGTTTGGTTTCCGCCTGCTGCCTGAGCCGGTTTACGAAGCGGTCAATCAGCGGGCATCAACCTTCCAGAACCTGGAGCAGGATAAATCCTACGTATTCCGGCAAATGATGGTACAAAAAGGAATCAAACTCTTCAAAGAATCTCCGCTGATCGGTGTCGGTGCCTCGCGTTTCCGTAAAGAATCTACCGAGTTGGAACTCAGTGGAGTATTCAGACTTTATTCCCAATCCAAGTTTGATCGGAAATCCGCGCATAATTCGTATATCGGTTTTCTGGCAGAAACAGGCCTGGTGGGCAGTATCCCGCTTGCGATTTTGATATTAATGCTGGGGTTCCAAGGGGTTAAAGCAGGTATCAGGCAAGCCAGGCGTGAAGAGCTTTGGGCATTAAGTGTGATCACCTCATTCATAGGGATGAGCATCCATATGTGGACGATCAGCGCGCTGGCCGGCACGGTAACCTGGTTCGCGTATGGGCTGGTCGCCGCGTTGATTTTGTTTGACCGCAGGGTTCAGAAAAGAACGCGAGACCTGAAATGAGATTGGGATATTATTATCATATCCCAGCTTGTACAAAAAACGGGAAAATTACAATTGCGGGTTTTTTTGGCCGTTTTCTTGATTCCCTGGCAAAAAATGTGGATCACCTGACCTTATTTTTACATGAACCAAATAAAAATGAAAATGCGAATTTTGATTACAAGATAAACTCCCCTAATGTAAACCTAGTTTTGTTGGAGCCAAGGGGATCTGTACCTTACCGGATGCTCCACTCAAAAAAATTCGGGCGGCAGATTAATGAACACAAAGCGGAAATCGATGCGTTAGTCATTCGGGGACCAACACCGTTGCTACCAAAATTAGCAAATAGTATTCAACCAGTTCCAGTCATACTGCAGATTGTCGGTGATTACGTGGCTGGAGTAAATTCTTTACCTCAACCTGCCTGGAGAAAAGAATTAATACGATTTTGGTCATGGTATAACATGCAAGGCGAGTTGCATGTTGCGAGAAAAAGCCTGGTCATCGTGAACAGCCGGCAATTACTGAATCTTTTCACGAATAACGCATCAGCGTTAATCGAGTTACAAACAACAACCCTAAATCAGGAAGACTTTTTTCATCGCGATGATACCTGTAATAAACCTCCGATTCAAATTCTTTACACCGGTCGAATCGATCCAGCAAAAGGATTATTTGATATGGTTCGAGCAATTGCTTTGTTGGTTAAAAGTGGAGAAGATGTCGTTTTAAACCTTGTCGGTTGGGTGGACAGTCGAGGGAAAATTATAGATGAAATTGAACAGTTATCCATTTCTCTAGGAATAGGCGAACGTGTAATTTTTCATGGCTACAAGGCCATGGGTGCTGATCTATTTTCTTATTACAAAAAGGCTGATATCTATTTATCAGCTTCGCAAACCTCCGAAGGGTTTCCTCGTTCCATCTGGGAAGCTATGGCGCATGGTGTGCCTGTCGTAGCGACTCGTGTCGGATCGATTCCAGATTACATAAGTGGTGCTGCAGAACTTATTGAACCCATGAATATCCAAGAAATCGCTAACGGGCTACAAAGGGTGCTTCATGAGCCTGAAAGACGTAAGCAATTCATAAAAGAAGGTTACGCTTTAGCAAGAAACAACACGTTAGATGTTCGATCATCTGAGATGAGTATTATTATTGGAGATTATCTACAAAGAATGAATACCAAGGGGATCTACTTCGCAGGAAATTTTCTTTCCAAGACATTTGGGACAAAGGCTATTTGTGAGGTACTTGCGGAAGAATTTTCAAATCGCAACTGGCAGATTGTAAGAGCTTCCACATACGTTGATCGTGTTCGACGAATGTTAGATTTCATCATCACGGCTTGGCAAAAACGAGATGAATATAATATTGCATCCGTAGAAGTTTACAGCGGGTTTGCCTTCATTTGGCCTGAATTGTTGTGTTGGTTTTTACGTTTTCTACAAAAACCGTATATTCTTACGTTGCACGGTGGTAAGCTTCCAGAGTTCATGCTTGACTCTGAAAAAAGGGTGGCAAGATTAGTCAATTCTGCTGTTGCTGTCACAACGCCTTCAATGTACATACTGAAATCCTTTGCTCCAATTCGAAACGACATTCAATACATTCCTAACGGCATAAAAGTTACTGAATACAACTATAAATCGCATCTTAGCGTCAAGCCTAACTTAATATGGCTACGTGCATTTCATGAAATATATACTCCCACATTGGCCGTAAAGGTGTTGAATTGTCTGATCAACGATTATCAATCGGCTTATTTAACAATGGTCGGCCCAGACAAAGGTGACGGCAGTTACGAGCGAACGCTTGCTCTCGTTCACAAATTCCAACTTGAAGATCATATTACAATGACCGGAGCGGTACCTAAGGTCGATGTGGGACAATATCTCTCGCAGGGTGATATTTTCCTAAACACTACCATTTACGAGAGCTTCGGTGTTTCCACACTCGAAGCCGCTGCTTGCGGTCTATGTATTGTCACAACGAACGTTGGGGAATTACCATATCTATGGGAGGATAGCATCGATGCCCTCCTCGTGCCACCCAACGATCCTGAAGCTATGGCCGCGGCTGTAAGGCGCATCCTCACCGAACCAGGGTTAGCAGCGCGCCTGAGTGCGAACGCGAGAAAAAAAGCCGAAAGATATGATTGGTCTGTCATCATTCCACAATGGGAAGCGTTGTTTGATAAAGTATTGACAGGTGGATAAGACCAAAATTTATCAACAACTACCGCATCCACTTAAAACCCTCTCGGTCAGCGCCTGGGGTTTTTATTTAAGCGCCTTACGCTATGGTGGTGATTTTAATCGTCTAGTTGAAGAAGCGCTGGAGCGTGACACCTGGAGCAAAGAGCAGTGGGAAACCTGGCAGCAGGAAGCGCTCGCCAGAATGCTGCAGCATGCCGCGACGACCGTTCCGTATTACCGCCGATCATGGGAAGAGCGGCGCAGGAAAGGTGATAAAACCAGCTGGGAAATTCTTGCCAATTGGCCTATTCTAGAAAAAGAAAAAGTCCGCGAACACCCGCAATTGTTTATATCTGATTCATCAAAGGGGAAACACCTGTTTGTAGATCATACAGGTGGCACAACCGGCAAACCCACAATGATTTACGAAAGCCGTGAGTCAATCCGGCAAATGTACGCTTTACACGAAGCGCGCACACGCCGCTGGTTCAACGTCGATCGCCATCAGCGCTGGGGAATGCTGGGCGGGCAAAAAATCATCCCATTGGATCAGACCCAACCTCCTTATTGGGTATGGAACCGCGGGTTGAACCAGGTATATTTCTCGGTATTCCACATCAAACCTGAAACCACCAAACATTATGTTGACGTTCTCTGGAAATACCGGCCAACACACCTGGTCGTGTATCCCTCAGCCTGCGCGATACTGGCAAAATTCATGCTCGAACAGGGACTGCAAGCACCTGAGATCAAGGTGATCATTTGCAATTCTGAAAGCACTCTCCCCAAGTATCGAGAGTTGATGAGCAAAGCATTCAACTGTCCGATCATCGATACCTATGGCATGGCGGAGATGTGCGTCGCCGCGAGTGAATGCCTGGAAGGCATTCAACACTACTGGCCGGATACCGGCATCATCGAGGTATACGATCCTCACAGGCAGGAATTCATTAATGACATTGGTTCGCCCGGAGACTACGTACTCACCGGATTATTGAATCGTGATATGCCGCTAATCCGGTACGCCAATCACGACATCGGTTATTTGCCAGATTGGCAGCATAAATGTGCCTGCGGAAGGAGCTTGCCTTCTCTGGCGAGCATCTCCGGCAGAAGCAACGACCTGATCCTCACAAAAGACGGCCGGGAGCTGTACATTCTTGACACCCTCTACAATGGCTTACCCGTTGTGGAAGGGCAGTTGATCCAATACTCAATGGATGAATTTGAAATTAAAGTAATTCCCGATGAAGCGTTTTCGCATGATGCTGTGCTGGAAGAAATCACCGTTCGACTGGGACAATATCTTGGGGAGGTTGATCTAAAACTCACCGAAGTGGATGAAATCGAGAAGAACCCGAATGGGAAATTCAAACCTTTTATTTCAATGATCAACAATCGAACTTACCAGTAAAAATGTCTGCCCAATTTCCCAAAATAATCACCATCATCCTCCCTGTTCGTAATGAAGGAAATTACATTCGATCAGCGTTGGAGGCAGTCCTCGCGCAGGATTATCCCTTAGTAAAAATGGAAATCCTGGTCGCAGATGGCATGTCTTCAGATAACACCCGAGCCATCATCAGCGAATATCAAGGAAAATACCCAAACATCATTTTGCTCGATAACCCCGGCAGGATCGTACCCACTGGAATGAACATCGCGTTAAAACAAACTCGAGGAGACATTGTTATCCGAGTGGACGGGCATTGCATCATCGCACCCAATTACGTTAGAAAATGTGTGGAACACCTGGAAAACGATGAGGCGGATGGTGTGGGCGGCCCGATGGAAACGATTGGAGAGGATAAGCTATCAGAGACCATAGCCGTTGCGATGAGCTCACCATTTGGTGTGGGCAACTCTGCTTTCCGTACCATATCCGGAAAAACCATGCTGGTTGACACAGTACCCTTCCCTGCTTACACAATGGCAATCATCCAAGAAGCTGGATTGTACGATGAGGAACTGGTACGCAACCAGGACGATGAATATAACTACCGCATCCGAGAATTAGGTGGAAAACTTCTCCTTGCTGAGGATGTGCGTTCCAAGTATTTCAGCCGAGGATCGTTTAATAAGTTATGGAAGCAATACTTCCAATATGGATTCTACAAAGTTCGTGTCCTTCAAAAACATCCCCGGCAGATGAGCATCAGACAATTCGTTCCGCCATTGTTCGTGCTTAGTCTGCTGGGATCGATAATCCTTGCCCTGGTCACCTCCTGGGGCTGGATAGCGCTGCTATCGATAATTGGGGCATATATTGTCGCCAATCTAGTCGCCTCCACCATCACCGCAGCGAAGAAGGGGTGGAACCACTTCTTGTTGTTACCAATCGCTTACGCTATCATCCATTTGAGTTATGGATGCGGTTTCTTGACTGGTCTCTTCAAATTCTGGAACCGTTGGAGGGACAAACGAGGAAAAGTCTCATTTTACCCAGAGAACAGCGTGGACAACTAAAATGAAAATCAAAGAAGCAGTAAAACAATTCAGATATTTATTTATTGAATTAAAACGAATGAACAACATTCATTGGTGGAGATGGTTTTCGTGTTGGTTCAGTGAAGTATTCATTGTTATTGCATCATATCGAATCGAAAGAGCGCTATACCTAATTTTTGGCAAATTCTACTCAGGTATCCGCATTGTTTTATCACCAGTTAGTTTACTACTTAGACCATGGTTAGGAAAATGTGAAATTCATTACCGTGCAGATATTGGACCAGGTTTTATAATCTACCACCCATCTCTAGGTGTTGTTATTAACGGATCGTCAATCATTGGATAAAATTTTACTATATCCGGGGGTAATTGTATCGGTGCTAGAAGAACCCTCGAAACAGGCGAAATTCTGATTGGAGATAATGTTACTTTAGGTATCAATGCGGTGGTTTTAGGACCAATAAAGATTGTGATAACGTTCAAATTAGCACATGCGCCGTTACCTCAAACGATATTCCAGACAACCATCTATTGATAGCAATACCCCCAAGGGCTATCCATTCAAAACCAAAGGAATAATTCGACCTAACAATATTTTTCAAAACTAAACTACCTTTCCAAAATTGAACCCTCCAGAAGAATTGCATTGAAAAGATTAATTATTCGATTCGAACAGTATTTTGAATCTATCCACCTATACCAGCTCTACTCCGGCTTTGGACTGCTGGAAGAGAACGGGAAGATCGCATGCGTATATGAACCCACGCGATCATATTGCCTTAATAAATATGGACCAAGTTTTCTCAAAATTATACTAAATGACCGTATAAAGATTGCATACGATATGGATGATGGAGATGGTATTATCTCTGAAATCCTTGACTGGTGCGATTTTTATTTCAAGCGCAGCTATTCACAAGATACCCACGGAAAAATCTCTAATAAGATCCAGCCATTGGGTCTATACTACCTGGTTTATGGACCAAACATGAGCCTCACAAAGCGCTTATCAAAAAACTATCCATCAATCAGGCGTAATAAACTGACCGAGACCGTCAAGCTTCAGGCGTTACACAGCAGAAAACTTTCAAGTATCCTGTCGCTCAAAGGCGGGAGCTCGGTCAATTGGTACAAGAAATTTGAGGGTGTTCCAAAACTTCAGAAAGACCCAAAAATCATCTTCATGACACAGGTATGGAAACCCTACCCAATAGCTGACAGGCAAATTCTCGAGGAGAGATTGGACATCAACAAAATGCGCTGCGAGTGCATCAGCCTGCTCAGGAAGGAATTTCCAGGGCAGTTCTATGGCGGTATCTACCCCGATGAGTATGCACTTGCCGTGCACCGAGCTTTCGTGATAACAGATGAACGCGTGTTTCATAAGAAGAATTATCTCACCCGCATGCACTCATCTGACATCGGCATCGCGACCATGGGATTGTTCGGATCCAACGGCGGAAAACTGGGAGAATATGTAGCAGGAGCCAAATCCATCGTTTCTGAGAAACTTCGGTACCAAGTCCCTGGGGATTTCTATAATGGCCATAATTACCTGGAATTCAGCACCCCCGAGGAATGTGTCTCGCAGGTACAAAAACTTGTGGATGATCCTGAACTGCGTCATGCCATGATGAAACATAATCACGAGTATTATCTGGCCAGTCTGAGACCGGATATGCTAATCTGGAATAGCCTGCAAAGGGCGTTGGAATTATATAAATGATGAAAAAAGCTAGTCCGTAACATGATGCCCAAAACCACCAAAACTCTCCTCTCACGCTGGCTGCCCGTTATCCTCTGGGCGGCCATTATTTTCATATTATCCAGCAACCCGGATCCCTACGGGTACATCCCCAGAGGCATCTACCACTGGTTGTGGTGGACCAAACTTTTTGGCCAATCCTTGTTCTTCTACCTCGGCGGGCTTGCGCATATCTTTGAGTACGCCATCCTGTCCTACCTGCTGACGCGAGCACTACTCTGGCGGGGAGGCTTCACACGCGGGCAAGTCCTCACGGTCTTTTACCTGATCCTGCTTTATGCCTACACAGACGAATTACACCAGCTCTTCGTCCCGGGGCGCGCTTTCCAGTTGATCGACCTGCTGCTGGATGCCCTCGGCGCGACGATCGGACTGGGCGCATTTATGCTTTACCTCAAACAGGCAGAGGTCAAACAATGCCGGATCATGCGGACAATCCGGAACACCATATCCAGAATAAAGAATCGAAAAAAATTCCAGCCTAAAGTTTCCTTGAGCAACTCAGATCACAAAACGCGACCCTCTCGGTCGCGTTTTTGTTTACCCAACTCTTCAATACGCGCTGGTTCTGCTGATCACCACCCAGGCGGTCTTGAGCAAAATATATAAATCAAGCCAGATCGTCCAGTGGCGGATGTAGAATGTAAACCGCGAGCAGCATCAGAATAGACGAAGTGAAATACGTTATCGCAGTGAATCTGACCTTACCAAGCCCGACCAGGGTCTGGTGTGCCGGGCGGCTAAGGCTGAGAATACCGTATGCCAGGATGATGATGCAAAAGAATAAGCTGTTCGTTTCTGCGTACTGCGGAGAAATCCACACGGAAAGCAGCTCTTTCATCCAGACGATCAATAACCCGCCTGCCAGGGCTGCGATCAGGCTGATATAACGCGATACCTTGCTCACCGTGCCCTCAAGCGCTGCCCGCTCGCCTAGAGATTGCTTTCTGCTGGCGTAAGGCACCAGCACCTCGGTGATGTTTCCGGCAATGATCGACATACGCAACCCGATGCCGGTCGCCACGCTGTACACCCCGGATGCCGCGGGGCCAAGCGTGAGCGCCACCAGAAGGCGGTCAAACTGTTGAAAGAGAGTGATGGCGGCAGATTCGATAAACATGAACACGGAAAAACCCATCATGCGCTTGATGGTTGCCTGTGTGGGATGCCAACGCAGACGGATTACCTGGTGCGTCCTAAAAATGTAGAGTCCCAGCACCAGGAAGCTGACCAACAGGTTCCACAACGCCAAAAGGAATAGATCTTTAATCAGAAGCGAAATGAGCACACCGCCCAGCAGCGGTAGTAGAGAATTCAGTAGATCCATCGAGCGCGCGAAACGGTTCATGATCTGTGACAGGAAGAAGCCGTGAAAGACGCGGATCAGAAACTGGGGAATGATTACCAGTGCGTATACCGCCAGGCTATTCTTAAATTGCTGCAGGTACTCAGGGGATGGGTTGATACTTTTCGCCAGTGGGTTGCGCAAGGCGAACAGCGCGATGGCAACGAGTAATGCCATGGAAAAAACAATCATAATGGCAGAAGAAAGGATTTTCGCGCCCGCATCCTCTTCTTCGTGCACCTCGGAGGCAAACTTATTGACAATGGGCTCGAATCCCCAGCGTGCCGATGACGGAGAGCTGCCCGACCGCAAACAGGATCATCCATAAGCCATAGAATTCACCCCCCATCACGCGGATGGCAATAGGAGTCAGCACCAGATAAGTAAGCGAACTGACCAGAAAATACGCGAAGTTGTAGGATACTGCCTTGATGTACTTGTCGGGTTTCATGGGTTGGCCATACGGCATTGGGCATTGGGCATTGCGGTGTCGGAATTTCCACCATCAACGATCCTAAGTAATTATACCAACGGGCAACTTTCTGGAAACCAAACTTGAGCATAATGGAAGAACGGGGCAACACACGGTGAATCACATTTAATTATCCCCTGGCGATCTGATGAATATCTTATACAAACTTTATATTTTTATTAGCTTATTGAGCTATCCTGATTTACAATAGCTATTCAATGATGGCACAAAAGTTTAATGGTAGAGGAGGTGACCATCATGAAAACAATCAAAATGGTGTTAATCCTGGTCATAATTACCCTGATCATTTCCGCCTGTGGTACGGCGGATGAAACCCCGATCCTATCCCCTACACAAGAAAAACAGGAGAATGTTGAAATGACAACCCCTTACGACAAAAATTACACGGAACGCGAAGGCAGAGATGTGATCTACCTGGCGGGCGGCTGCTTCTGGGGGCTGGAGAAACTGATGCAATCCATCCCTGGAGTTGTGAACGCCACCAGCGGTTACGCCAATGGTAAAGCAGGCGAAGTACCCAACTACAAATCGGTGTGCACGGGGCAAACAGGTTACCGAGAAACAGTACGGGTGGAATACGAGCCTGACAAGGTCAGCCTGGACGCGCTGCTATTCGCCTATTACCACGTGATCGATCCCACGGTACAAAACCAGCAGGGTCCTGATATCGGTTCCCAGTACCAGACAGGCATCTACTATTCAAGCGAAGAAACCGTAAAAACAGTGAATCGCATCACGGATATCGTGAAAAACCGGTACGACAAATTCTTTGTCGAGATCGAACCTCTGGAACGCTTCTATGACGCTGAAGAATACCATCAAGACTATCTGGACAAGAATCCCGGCGGATACTGCCATATATCGAAAACTGAGATGAACACAATCAGCAACATGATCATTGACCCGGGTGACTACCCGCGTCCATCCGATGCAGAAATAAAAGCCGCATTAACCGAAGATCAATACAGGGTCACCCAACAAAATGGTACCGAGCCGGCTTTTCAGAACCAGTATTGGGATAACCACGAGCGCGGCATCTACGTGGATGTGGTCACGGGGGAACCGCTGTTCTCTTCCAGTGATAAGTTTGACAGCGGAACCGGTTGGCCCAGCTTCTCCAAAGGGATTGATGAGAATACTTTCTTCTTGCGCGATGACAACAAATACGGCATGAATCGTACTGAGGCACGCAGCCGTGCAGGCGATTCCCACCTTGGTCACGTTTTTTATAATGATCCCGTATCTCCAAGCGGAACACGGTATTGCATCAACAGCGCGGCATTAAGATTCGTTCCTTACGATGAGATGGAAGCAGCCGGATATGGCTACCTTCTGGAATACGTCAATTAGCTGAAAATATCAAGATTTGCAAACGGAAAATTGACAAACCATAAACTGCTGGCAAGTAATCTTGTCAGCAGTTACGATTTAATGAGAATATTGACCTCTACTACTGTTTGAGCAGAACGATCTTAGCTTTATCAAATCTCCCATCTTTGGTCCTGTCCTCCTCCCAAATCATCCTCCTCTGTCCTGATCCATCAATTCCGGGTTAGTGGTTTTTGATATACAATTTAATTCACTAAACAATTCATTAGTCCGAGTATTACAAGAATCGCCTTTAGCTAAACACCTAATCACCGGTTCGGACATCCGGCCAAACGCCCAGGAGGCAGCATGTTCCAGACATTTGACGATTCAGCAGCCTTTATCCATGACAAAAAGATCGAAATGATCGACCTGAAGTTCTCAGACCTGTGGGGGCGATGGCATCACGTCACGCTCACTGCGGAACAATTCTCCCCACGCACGCTCACTTCAGGTGTGGGTTTTGACGGGTCGAGCGTTGGTTTGAAGAGCATCAAATCAGGGGATATGGCGCTCATCCCGGACCTTACCACGGGGTTCGTGGATCCCTTCTGGGAGGCACCCACGCTGAGCTTCATCTGCAGCGCAGTGGAAGCGGATACGAAAAAGCTTTTCGTGCGTGACCCGCGCGTCATCTTGCACAGGGCAGAAGAGTATCTCAGACACACAGGTATCGCAGACAGGAGCGTGTGGGGTCCGGAACTGGAATTTTACATTTTCGATAGTGTGATCATAGAAAACGGATGTCAGACCGCCAACTACCGCGTGGATTCGAGCGAAGCAAACTGGAACAGTGGACAGCCCGGGCACGGTCATTACATCCCCATGCACGGCGGTTATCACGCCAACCCGCCGCGCGACCAGACCTATGCGCTGCGCACGGAGATGGTCAGGCTGCTGCAGCGCTGCGGTGTGCCGGTGAAGTATCACCATCACGAAGTGGGTGGACCCGGCCAGTGCGAGATCGAAACCCCGATGCTGGGGATGCTGAAATCCGCGGACGGTGCGATGCTGATCAAGTATATCGCCAAAATGGTCGCCCACCAGGCTGGTAAAACTGCCACCTTCCTGCCCAAACCGCTGTTTGGCGAAGCTGGCTCTGGAATGCACTTCCATCAACAGTTGTTCCGGAAAGATATCAATGTATTCTATGATGTCACTGCCCCCAATCTGCTTAGTAAAACCGCGCTACATTACATTGGTGGTTTACTCACCCATGCCCCGGCTGTGCTGGCGCTGACCAACCCTTCCACCAACTCTTACCGCAGGCTGGTACCGGGATACGAAGCCCCGATCAACGCATTCTTCTCCTCCGGTAACCGCAGCGCGGCGATCCGCGTGCCGAGGTATGCCACCGAACCCGACCAGGTGCGTTTCGAGTTCCGCCCACCGGATGCGACCTGTAACCCCTATATTGCCATGGCAGCCATGCTGCTGGCCGGTCTGGACGGGATCAAAAATGAGATCGACCCCACCGCGGCCGGATTTGGACCCATCGATGTCAACATTTTCTCGTTGTCGGAAGAGGAAAGGTCGCACATAAAGCAACTGCCGACATCCCTGGGTGAAGCGCTGAACGCGCTCAAAGTTGATCACGAATTCCTGCTCGCGGGGGATGTCTTCAGCGAGGAGATGCTGTTGGACTGGATCAAAACCAAGTCCCGCGAGGAACGCGAACTGCAACTACGGCCACACCCATACGAAATCGAGCTCTATTACGATTTGTAAACTAAAACTGGAGAAAATTATGGACTGAGTTCAACAGTTTTCGAAGCCTGATGTGGACTCAGCAGAATTCCTGAAATTGTGTCAAAAAGCGTTCTTCGGTTGGAGAACGCTTTTTGAATACACTTTCCAAAATCCGACCTTGTTATGTAAACAAAGGCTTCATCCCCAGTTCTCTCATCTTGTCCAGCATTAATTCCTCTGATGGTTTAACAGTATACCGCTCAGCCGCGTCCAATACCTTGGGGAGCAGGTTCGTATCTCCGGCAGAATTCAAGAACAACCCTTCTTGTCCTAACACCCAGTGCACAGCCAGATCAATGGATGATTGCTCTTCCAGAGGGCGATACCAGGTCGAGCGGGTTTGTGTTTTGTCTCCCCATGGGGAATGCACAAGGGATTTGATCGTTTGCACGGCAACATTGCGCTTCCGGCAAACATGGACCAGATCCCAGAAGCTATCCTTGTAGGTTTCATTCTGTTCCATCAGAAAACTGTAGGGTAACAGCACCGAATCGAAATCGAAACGTGAGAGCGCAAGGCGATGCATCAGTGGCACTGACAGTCCATGCCCGGTAATTCCGATGAAGCGTACCAGCCCTTCCTCACGTGCTTCAATTGCGGCTTCCAGTGCGCCACCATCACCCAGCACAATTTTCCACTCCCCTGGTTCAACCAGATTGTGGAGCTGCAACAAGTCCACCTGATCCACCTGAAGACGCTCGAGCGACCGAAGCAACTCTTCGCGAGCTTTCCCTTTTGTGCGTTCTCCGGTTTTGGTAGCCAGGAAAAAGGATTTTCCATGCCTTTTGATCCAGCTGCCGACTCTCAGTTCAGCATCGCCGTAACTGGCTGCCACATCCACGTGATTGATGCCGTAAGTCAACGCCAGTTCAATCGTTGCATCTGCTTCATCCTGGGGGACGCTCCAAAAAGCTGCCGCGCCAAGTAAAACTCTGGAACTTGAGTGACCAGTTCGTCCGAAAGTGTATTGTTTTATCATAGCCGTTCTCTTGTTACCGATATTATCTCATATCAGGTTGAAAACTCCCTCAGGGTCACTTGAAACCAATTACTTGATGATCACCCGGTCACTGCTGCTGCGACCAAACACCTCAGGAGAGTACATCTCTTCAGCCTTGGTGGGTGGAACAATAAAGGTGCCGGGCGTGGTAGCGCGGGCGTAGTAGGTGTACTCATACACGCCGTCCCACAGCAGCGAAGTGAAGGCTTCAGCCCGATCATCGCGCAGATTCTGATGCTCGTACCAGGTGCCCCACCACCACCAGCCGTAAGGACGCGCTATTGGATCCTCCTGCGGCGGGTTCTGAGACACAGCCAGCGCAGTGTTGATGATCTCGAGTCCGGCAGGCAGCGGGTCGACCAGCGCGACGTGGTAACGGCGATTGTCCGCCACCATCTTGATAACCACCTTGACCCGCGCCCCGGCTTTGATCTGCCAGCTGCCGTCTTCATTCTGGCTCACGTCTGCCGGGTCGTCCACCGCTTCATAACGTCGTTCGATCACGAATCCCATGTCCATCGGATCGAGGTTGAGATCAGTAGGCGCATACTTAAGCCCGAGGCGATAGTACAACCTGCCGCTGCCATCCTTGCTGATGATGATATTGCTGGTTCCATCGCCGCCCGCGGTTTCATCCAGAACGTAGCTCATCGGGATCAGTATCTCGTGGATGTCGGTGGTGTACCCGCTGAACTCACTGCTGCCAGCATAGTTGTCTCCCAACCACATGCGGGCGACAAAGTCCGGCTCCTGCGCTTCGTAAGTATTGAAATAGCGGTCCAAAGCGATCAGGACGAACACATTCTCCTGGGTGTTCTCCCAGCGGCCCTGCTTGCGGTGCGCAAGCAACCCAGTGACCACTTTCGGGATCAGGTCACTTTCGGGATCATCCTCCATCAGCGCATCAAGCAGGATGGCGTCCGTACGACGGTCGGAACTGAGCAGCAGGTAGGTCTGGTCGCTGTAGGCAGTGGTGAAATTGGCCGCACCGGCGGTCTCCACCACATGGTTGTTGACGTAGCGGCGGATCTCATCCAGGTCGTAGTCGGTATCGATGACCGACCAAAGCCAGCCGATGGCTTCCATTGAGAGTCCATCAAGACCAGCTTCGTTGTACAGTTTCAAAGCCTTACCCGCGTCCCGGTCATCCCACAGGTTGCGCACATAGAGCGCGTAAGCGCTCAACGTGCGGCGCGTTTCAACGGTGTACCACCAGGGATAATGAGATTCGATATCCTTCAGGTAGGATAGCGCACCATCAAACATTTCATCCGGAACAGCGTACCCCTTCTGCTCTGCGCGCGCCAAGGCATGCGCTACGTGTATTGTATGGAAAGGTATCGATTCAAATCCACGCCGCCAGTAAGGGAATCCACCATCGTCGTTCTGCAGTCCCTGCAAGGCTTCAATATCGCTGAGGACCCTTTCGTCCAGTACCTCAGCCTCAGGTAGTTCCGCGGAATTGAAAGCGGTGAGCACATCCCGCAACGAGGCGATCCCCATGATGCGCGAGGCCAATTGTTCGGAACACTCGAACGGGTACTCCACCAGGTAGAGTACTGCATCCGTTAGCGCATGAAGGGCAGTGGATGAGGTGGAGATTTCCAACCCGCCGAACTGGGAATACACATCGGTCGGATGCAGGATGGGCTGCGCGATCGCCCCACTGTCAATCACACCGTATGTGGCAAAGGCCTCGGTGGTAGCAGGGGTATACACTGGAATTTCCACCACGGCAGCGTCCGCAAATTCACCTGACACGGCTGCCACCTGTACCCGGGCGGTGCCAGCCATGATCGTGCTGGCCGGGAAGCGAACCTCAATGCGGTCGTTGGCGGGGACTGTCACCCGCAGACCCGGTTGATCCAGTTCCAGATTGGTTGCACGCGCCACCACATCCACAACAAGCGGCTGGTCGGTCTGATTCTGCAATACCACCGGCAATTCGAATTTATCACCAAAGTTTAGAAAGCGCGGCGCAGCGGGACGCACCATCAGGGGCAGCCGGGCGGTGAGGTTGGATTCACCCTTACCGAACTGCCTGCCGCCTTCATCCACCGCGACCACCATGATGCGATAACGTGTCAGGTTATCAGGGACTTTGATGGAAAGACTGGCTTCGCCGTTTGCACTTGTGCGTACCTCGGGTTCAAAAACTGCCAGGGGATTGAAATCCGTGCGTACTGAGATCGACTGACCAGCTTCATTTCCCATGGATTTTTCCATTGAGGGAGAAGGCGCCATTGGGGCTTCCATCACCATCGCTGCTGTATCCATCTCTTCCCTGCCCCCTCCCTGTCCACCCATACCCACCAAACCCTGATCCACCAGCGTTTCTGGGTTGGCGAGGACGACGCTGTTGCGACCGTAATAACTGGAAACCCAGGCCTCACGATCAGAATAGAACACGCTAAGCGGATCCCTCATCTGGTAATTGGAAAGCGCGAGGATAGCTTCATCTACGACTACAACCGCGAGTTCAGCGTCCGCTACCGGGTTACCGTTGGCATCGGTCAATTTCACCTTGAGGGTGGTTTCGCCACCCGGTTCAAGCTGACTTAAGTCTGGTTCCACACTCAACGACAGGGTGCGCTGCAGCGGCGGAATGCTTAAGTTCAGCGTTGCGGTGGCAAAAGCCGGTCGGGGATCAGCGTTTTTCAACACGTTGCCCTTGTCATCCAACCGCTCAGCAGCCCCTACCAGATCCACCTGGATATGCAGGTTGGGGATGTATTCTTCCTTGATGGGGATACTCAATACGGTTGATCCCTCGGTCACCCGGAAGCTTTCTGTGTAAAGGAAACCACTGCGACTGACCGTGAGCAGACCTTCCGCCGGGCTGAACGGAGACTGCACGAGGATCTCGGCCGTCTCACCGGGCTGGTAAGTTTCCTTATCCGGGACGAGGGTAACCTCCTCCTGTTTCACATCACGCGCAGCAGGGCGCTGCCCGCCACTCACCCAGCGTGTGAAGCTGGACTGGTTGACACGCCCCGAGGAATCCGTCACAATAGCGGAAATGCGGTAGCTGCCGCCGATCGGGGTTTCAAATGAACAGGTATCCGGTTTCTCGCTCGAGACTTTCTCACAGGTCTGTATGTCGGTTTCTTCCTCGGCCCAATCACCATTCCTGTACTTCCACTCAAGCCTGGCGGCTTTGAGGGTCACCGGTTGACCAGGGACCACGTTGCCGTCCAGGTCGGTGACAATAAAATCCACTTTGATCGGAACGCCCTTGTTCACAAAATAGCGCTCACTGCGTATGCCAATGTAAAGATCAGCAGGATGCACAAGCAGTGTGGTGGTACCCGCCCAAGCCTGGCGGTTGACGTCCATCACCGATGCCTGCGCTACGATGGATTTGGGTTCAGGTTTTTCATCCGCAGCGCCGACCTGTTCGAATTCCAGTTTCAGGTAGTGTTCACCGTTTGTGTCAGTTTTTCCTGTGAAGGTTTCGGTAGTACCTTCCTCCTCAGGCCAGTAGGAATCGTAACGATACACATCCCACCACCAAGGTTTCCACTCGCCAAAAACGAAATCTGGCCAATTTGGGGGCGAGTACCTGCCCGGGGAAGTTTTCACCGACCAGGTCACTTCCGCGTTGGAAAGCGCACCACCAGCGTAATACTTCGCCTCAGCCGCCAATACCGCTTCTCCACCGGCAAAGTACGGCGGGCTGGTGACGTTGCACGCCTTGACCTCGAATTCAGGTGTGCGGAACTCCTGGATATTCAGCGAGTGATAGTAGTAATTTTCAGCGACACCTGTTAGATTTCCATTTGCCCAAAGCTGCAGGTTGGCAACGCCCAGGTTGATCGGCTGCGGAATGCTGAATGAGAAATCAAAACCACCCAGCGCGTTCACGTCCGTATCACCGCTCATCACAGCGTTCCCCTGCGCATCTGTCAACTGGTAGTTGATGGAAGTAACGTCGTCCCCCAAAAGGCTGATATCACCATCCTGCCTGCCCCCTAATCGGCGCAACCAACCTTTGATGTGCACTTCCTCGCCAGGCCGGTACATGCTGCGGTCATCAAACACAAACCAGCGCAATGTATCAGAAGGAGTAGTTGAAGTCCAGCCGGAGGTATCCCATGGATAAGGTGAATACAGTAACATTGCGGTGTCGGGTCCTTTTTCAGCCACAAGCGCGTAAGCCCCATCGGGGATCGGGAAGCGCGCCAGCCCTTCCGAATTGGTTGAGTAGGTGGTTGTGCTCTTGCTCGTGAGGATGTTGATACCCTCCAGCGGACTGCCATCCCTCAAGTCGTTCACCCACACGATCATCTCAGAATGGTCAACGTAGGCATCCACCGCAAGATTCGTCACCTGCACCCAGGCGTGCACTGTCTGGTAGAAGCGCTGCCATTTCTCGTTTTCGCTCACGAACATCCCTTCGGGGGGTTCGACTTTAACAATAAACTGCCCAAAACCATTCTTCAAATAAGGTGAGAGGTCAATTCCTACCTCGGTCAAAACATCATCCTGAAGGTTCAGGTTCTTCGTTTCATCAAGAACCAGTTTGCCTGGAACCTGAAGGCTGCGGTCTGTCTGCTGCCAATTTTCGAAGTAGTCCGCGAAATCATCCCAATCTTGAGGTGTGACTTCATAAACCTGTACTTTCAACCTGGCATAATTGACCGCGTAGACCGAAAAGGTTGGTTTTTTCGCCGCCGGATCCAGGGTGACGAAATACTTTTGCGGACCGATCAGGCGCGGTTCCGCTTTGCCTACCTTGAAAATGAGCTTTTCATCTTTGCCAAGTTTTTGACCAAATTCATCCTGCAGATCTTTGGAGACAGTTACCGTATAGGTGGTCTGACCTTTGGTCTCACCGCTGATTTCAACACTGCTGCCGTACGCGTTCACCACCATCCCCGGGATCTGCGGGGTGACCGAAAACATTTCCTCAGAAAACTTGTCTTCATCCAGTGGATTATTGAACTCGATCGAGAACGGTGCAAGAGGTACGCATTGGTTGCTGTACCAATAGCATCCGTAATTCACCACACGCAATGGGGCGTATGTATAGAATGAAAAGGACTGGGGGGTCGTAGTCACCAGCGGGCCTTCAGCTGAGGGAGTGCCCGGTCCCACCGTGATGGACACAGTTGTGTCAGGCAGTAACGCCTGGCTGGCTCTGAAGACCATCCAGCGCCCCTCAGTGGCGTTTTCAACCATCTTTTGGATATTTTCATCAGCCTTGATCTCATCTTCCGTTGCCAGGCGTAATTCTGCCTTGCCCGCACCGGCGAAGAGGGTGATCGTATCCAGCACTGCAGATGGATCGATGCGTTGGTCGAAATGCAGGTAAATGAGCGGTTCCAGCGCCTGGGGGATATTATCCGGGTACATGCTGATCACTTTTGGCGCCGGGGTGCTGAATGCCCAGGTAACTGCCTCTGCCAACACTCCGCCATTTATCGATTTTGTCCCAGCGGGAATGGTCACCGTGTACTCGGTAGATTTGGGCAAGCGGTCGATCAGGTCGGAATCGTACTCAAAGGTCAAAGTTTTGGTGCCCAGCCAGCGCCAGGTTCCAGGAAGTTCGGGGGTAATGACCACTGGTACATCTATAGCCGCCAGGTCACCCAGCGTACCTAACGGGACCATCGGTTGGTTGAAAGTAATGGAAATAAACGGGGCAAGCGGAATCTCCCCTTCCGGGGCGTAACGCGCCACCACGAGGGGTTGAACAGTACCCGTATCGGGGGTTGGTAAATTTTCCTGTCGGGGGAATTGTTCTTCGATCACCGTCCCGGGTCGCGGTGGAGGGAGTAATTCAACCGGGCAATTGAATTCGCTCTGGTCTTCTGCAGACACTGGGAGATCAGGCAGTCGATCAAATACCGATTCGATCTCTCCCGGAGTGAGTGGTTCACCCGCTTCCACCTGGATGGGTTCCGGGGTTGCCTGGGCAGGCAGCCCCTCACTGACGCCAACCTGGATGTTATACGGATCCAGATCTTTGCCGGTGGTCTGTTCAGATGGGGTTAAAGTGGTGTTTCCATTTGATGATTCGGTTGGCATAAGAGTCTCCTGTAGTTCACCGGTACAACCGGTGGTGAAGATCATGAGGATGATCATTACCGTGTTCAGGACCATCAATGACAGGGTGTGGAATTTTCTTGACGAAAAATGTGACCGGGTGATCGTTTTCATAATGAATCCCTCCAAATACAAAGACGGTTATTTCAATCCTCAAGTTCCCCAATTAATATCAAAACCAGTATACACATCCTATACTACATCACTTTAAATCCTATCACATGCTATTCCCGGATTGTGGTAAAGGTAAGGTTAGAAACTCAACAAGGATAAATTGAAGAGGATGATCGTTTTGTGAATAATTCCGTCGAAGAATTGAAGGCGCACGGGGCATCATTATTCAGGATATAATAGGCGGGTATGTTCACCTATCATCACCGTAGAATGGAATAGCCCAATGGATGTGAACTTTTTTATTCTGATCCTGGTTGGTTTTATCGCCCAGATCATTGATGGAAGCCTAGGCATGGCTTACGGCGTCTCTGCCAACAGTTTTCTATTGACGATCGGATTATCCCCGGCCATTGCCAGCTCGAGCGTGCACGCATCTGAAGTAGTCACCACATTGATCTCAGGTTTATCTCACCTGAAATTCGGTAACATCGACAAGCGCATGGTACTCCGCCTGCTGATCCCTGGAATCATCGGTGGCGGCCTGGGCGCTTACATTCTGACCACGATCGATGGCAACATCATCAAACCCTGGATCTCCATCTACCTGCTCATCATGGGAGCGCGAATCCTGTGGAAAGCATTCAGACCCACCCCTGAACATGATCGGGAACCGAAAACCAGCCTGCTGGTGGCACTGGGCCTGGTGGGGGGCAGCCTGGATGCCATGGGCGGCGGAGGTTGGGGGCCCGTAGTCACTTCGACCCTGATTTCCACCGGTCACTCACCGCGCAAATCGATCGGGTCAGTGAATTTTTCTGAATTCTTCGTCACGCTAACCGAGTCGATCGTGTTCATTCTCACGATCGGGCTCACCCACTGGAAAGTGATCCTCGGTCTGCTTGTAGGCGGGGTACTTGCCGCTCCACTGGGAGCCCTGGTAACCAAAAAATTACCCCGTAAAGCGATTATGATCATCGTTGGTGTTCTGATCATCTTCCTGCAATTAAGAACCCTTTACCAGTTATGGTTCTAATTGGGTATGATCGAATTACACTAGTGAATGCATATTTAACAGCAGGTAAAGCACACAAATAAAATGCAAAATGATATCCACCCCCACCACCATTTGGTCAGCCTGGAAGACCGCAGTAGAGTAAAGGGTCATTTGCCCCTGGTCTTGTGGATGACTGGGCTTTCCGGCAGCGGGAAAAGCACGCTGGCAAATGCGCTGGAATACAGGCTTGTTCATACTTACGGTGCCCATACCTATTTGCTGGACGGGGACAACATCCGCACCGGTTTGAACGCCGGGCTGGGTTTTTCCGATGCGGATCGCAAAGAGAATATCCGGCGGGTCGGAGAGGTAGCCCGGTTGATGTATAATGCCGGGTTGATCGTCATCACAGCCTTCATCAGCCCGTTCCGGTCAGATCGGGACATAGTGCGGTCATTGTTGAAACCGGAAGCCTTCTGGGAAGTTTTTGTTTCCTGCCCGATCGAGACTTGTATCGAGCGTGACCCGAAAGGTTTGTATAAAAAAGCCCTCGACGGTAAAATCAGCGAATTCACCGGAATCAACTCACCTTATGAGGCACCCGATGCTCCCGAGATCCAGGTGGACACCGGTCAACTCACAGTGGATGAATGCGTGGAGTTGATCATTGCACGCATGCTTGAGCAACAGATCATTAAACACGGATAACAAGGATACTTTATCGATATGGAACATTTGAAAGAACTTGAGTACCGCAGCGTTTACATCCTGCGTGAAGCCTTTGCGAACTTTAAGAATTTGGGCATGCTATGGTCAATGGGAAAGGACAGCACAGTTCTCTTGTGGCTGGCACGCAAAGCTTTTTTCGGGCATGTCCCCTTCCCGCTGATTCACATCGACACGCATTACAAGATCCCCGAGATGATCGATTATCGTGACCGCCTGGTACGCGAGATGAAACTGACCATGGTGATCGGCGAAAATCGTGAAGCACTACAAGACAAGCACACCTTCCCGGATGGCGCAGTGGACCGCTTGACCTGCTGTAAACTGCTCAAAACGGATGCTTTGCGGCAAACCTTGAATGGTGAGGGTCCTCGCCGGATTTTCAACCACGACACTGACCGCTACGAAGAGGAGAAGAATCCTGAACCCTTTACTGGTGTGATCGTGGGTGCCAGGGCGGACGAAGAAGGATCGCGCTCCAAGGAACGTTATTTCTCACCGCGCGACAAACAGAACGAGTGGGACATCGCTGAACAACCGCCTGAGTTCTGGAACCAGTACAAGACCGATTTCGCTCCCGGCACCAATGTGCGCATTCATCCCCTGCTGGATTGGACCGAACTCAATATTTGGGAGTATATCCTCGCGGAAAACATCCCAACCGTCTCCCTCTATTACAACCAGGGCGATGGTAAACGCTACCGCTCGCTGGGGTGCTACCCCTGCACCTTCCCGGTCGAATCCAACGCCAGAACCGTACAGGAGATCATCGACGAGTTGAGTGTGGGTAAATTTGCCAATATTGCCGAGCGCTCAGGACGGGCGCAGGACAAGGATGACGGCGGCGGTCTGGAAACCTTACGCAGGGAAGGATACATGTAATGGCGCAGAACGGTATGGATCTCTCCAAGGAACAGATGCATGTTGTCGTGGTCGGTCATGTGGACCATGGCAAGAGTACGATCATCGGCCGTTTACTGGCAGATACCAATTCCCTTCCCAAAGGCAAGCTGGAAGCGATCAAGGAAAAAGCTTTAAAAAGCGGAAAACCTTTCGAGCTCGCTTACCTGATCGATGCGTTGAAAGATGAACAGGCCCAATCCATCACGATCGACTCCGCGCGTGTATTCTTCCAGTCCAGCAAACGCAACTACATCATCATCGACGCTCCAGGACACATTGAGTTCATCAAGAATATGGTGACTGGAGCTTCCCACGCTGAAGCGGCCATTCTGGTGATCGACGCAGAAGAAGGTGTTCAGGAAAATTCACGGCGGCACGGCTACCTGCTGGGCATGCTGGGCATCAAGAAGATTGTGGTGGTCGTCAACAAAATGGACCTGGTTGATTACAACGAAGAGATCTTCAATGCGATTGTCACGGAATACAGCCAGTACCTGGCAGGCTTGGGTATTCAACCCATGTATTACATTCCGGTTAGCGGCCGCGAAGGCGACGGCGTGGTCAATCCAACCAGCAACCTGGCCTGGTACTCCGGCCCGACGGTGCTCAACGCACTTGACCTGTTCAACAAGGAAAAACCACTGGTTGATCTGCCATTGCGCATACCAGTTCAGGACGTATATAAGTTCAACAGCTACGGAGATAATCGCCGGATTATCGCCGGTAGTATCGCCAGCGGGCAGGTCAAGGTAGGTGATGAGATCGTCTTCTACCCATCCGGCAAACGCACCAAGGTAAAAACCATCGAAACCTTCAACGCTCCAAAGGTGACGAACAGCCTGACCGGCCAGTCCATCGGTTTCACCATGGTGGAGCAGATTTACGTGAACCGCGGGCAAATTGCCACACGTGTCGGCGACACCCCACCGTTTGTCAGCTCACGGTTGCGCGTGAGCCTTTTCTGGCTTGGCAAACAGCCCCTGATCATGGGAAAAGATTACATCTTCAAACTGGGCACATCCCACGAAAAAGTGCGCGTGGATGCCATCCATAAAGTCATTGACGCCTCCGATTACAAGAATCAGAATGACCGCACTGAGATCGGACACCACGATGTGGCAGAGGTCACCTTCAAACTAGCCCACCCGATCGCATTTGACACCTCTGAAGTCTTTCCTGAAACCAGTCGTTTTGTGCTCGTGGATGATTACGAGATCCGCGGCGGAGGGATCGTGCTGGAGGCGGTGACTGATGAAGATGCCCAGATACGCGAGGATGTGTATACACGCAACCTGAAGTGGATCCCCACAGACGTGACCATGGCGCATCGCGCGGAAATGTACAACCAGCGTGCATCCATTGTGGTCATCACAGGTACGCGGCATGC
Source organism: Anaerolineaceae bacterium UBA6107 (assembly GCA_002428455.1). Taxonomy (GTDB): domain Bacteria; phylum Chloroflexota; class Anaerolineae; order Anaerolineales; family Anaerolineaceae; genus UBA6107. Next base: position 41,217 of record DIWL01000018.1, read on the forward strand.
GGGCAGAAAGACATTGGCGCGCAAGCTGGAGAAGCAGATGTTCAATGACGGTAAGCTCGTTTATTACCTGGGCATCGGTTCGTTATTGTACGGGGTAAACGCCGATCTGAAGCGACATGATGCGCCCGGCGGTTGGCGGGAACATATTCGGCGATTCGCCGAGGTAGCTCACCTCTTCCTTGATGCGGGCTTGATTCTCATCGTTACCGCGATTGAACTCACCCAAGAAGACCTGGATATCCTGAAGACCGTCATCGAGAAAGACATGGTGCACGTCATCTGGGTAGGCGGCAAAGTGACCACGAATATTGAATATGACATCCATCTGAAAAACCGTGAAAGTCTCGATGAAGGCGTGGTGATGGTCAAGCACCTGCTCCAGCAACGCGGGGTGGTGTTCAAACCGTAATCTGAACTTAAGTCAAATTGGCCGAGATGTGTCCTCACATTTCGGCTTTTTTATCAATCGTTAGCATGGTAAAATAAATTTCAATCGCATTTTTCAATTATTAAAGAACACAAAATCGTAAACAACGCGCCATTGACAGTCACATAGACTGACCGGCGGACCCTAAACTTAAGGTTATTCGTTTGAAAGATATCCTCATCATTATCGACAATAAGGCAATCGACATCCTCTTCAAGGTCCAACAACAGGGGTGGCCGGACGTGGCATTTCCTCCAACCACGATCCTCGGCAGATGTTAACAATATTATCGAGCAATTGACAAGCAGATTCTTGTGTTGACTTGTTAGAATAAAGGACGAATGGCAGGTAATAATATGAAAAATTTTGCGTTGATAGGCGCCGCGGGATACATTGCGCCGAGGCATTTAAGAGCCATCCGTGACACAGGCAACCGGTTAGTGGCAGCCGTAGACCCGCATGATTCGGTTGGATTGCTAGACCAGTTTTCGTTTGATACCCGTTTCTTTACCGAGATCGAGCGGTTTGACCGCCACCTGGAAAAACTTCGGCGCGGACCCGCAGAAAATCGCGTGAACTACGTCAGCATCTGCTCGCCTAATTACCTGCACGACGCCCACTGCCGCCTGGCGCTGCGCGTGGGTGCGGATGTGATCTGCGAGAAACCTCTCGTCATCAACCCGTGGAACCTTGAGCCGTTGCAGGAGATCGAGGCGGAAACCGGACACAAGATCAACACAGTCCTGCAGTTGCGCCTGCTGCCTTCACTGCTGCACCTGCGCGAAGAACTGCAGTCCAGTCCGAACCAGCAGCATGACGTTTTACTCTCCTATATCACCTCGCGCGGGGCATGGTACCAGACCTCGTGGAAGGGAGTCGTGGAAAAGTCAGGCGGCGTGGCCACCAACATTGGTATCCACTTCTTTGACCTGCTGCAGTGGCTTTTTGGCATGCACGGGGACGTACGCGTCTTCCATTCTGATCCCAAGCGGATGTCCGGCTACATTGAGATGGAGCGGGCAAAAGTACGCTGGTTTCTCTCGGTTGATCCAACCGACCTGCCTGCAGCAGTTGCTGCCAACAAGAAATCGACCTACCGGTCGATCACCGTGGATGGCAAGGAAATCGAGTTCTCCGAAGGTTTTACCGATCTGCACACAGAGGTATACCGACAGATCCTCGCTGGTAACGGGCACGGCATTGATGTGGCACGACCTTCCATCCAACTCACTCACCAAATACGCACCGCCCCGATCACTGAAGCCAGCACCCTAGGGCATCCATTCCTAACAAAACTACGGGGGTAGTATGTCATCATTTTTTGTGCATGAATCAAGTTACGTGGACGACGGAGCAGAGATCGGCGAAGGGACAAAGATCTGGCATTTCAGTCACATCATGGCTCCATCGCGCATCGGCAAGAAATGCAATATCGGGCAGAACGTGGTCATATCACCTGATTGCATCATCGGTAATAATGTCAAGATCCAGAATAATGTCTCGGTGTACACCGGTGTGACGATCGAGGATGACGTGTTCCTGGGACCTTCAATGGTCTTTACCAACGTGTTCAACCCGCGCAGTTACGTGAACCGCAAGCACGAGTTCCGGCCAACGCTGGTAAAACGCGGCGCATCGATCGGTGCAAACGCCACGATCATCTGCGGAGTCACGCTGGGAAGCTACTGTTTCATCGGCGCGGGCGCCGTGGTGACGAAGGATGTGCCGGATTACGGGCTATGCTACGGCAATCCGGCGCGTCTGCACGGCTGGATGTGCCAGTGCGGAGCGCAACTGAAACGCCTGAAGGAAAACCGCTACTTCTGCCCCGTGTGTGCTGACCAATACTCAATGGTCGAGGACCGCCTGATCCCCTGTGGAAAGGATGCCTGATGATCCCCTTGCTGGATCTCGTCGTGCAATACAACACCATCAAACCAGAAATCGACGCTGCCATCCAGGAAGTGTTGAATTCGGCCAAATTCATCCTCGGACCCAACGAGAAAACCTTCGAGCAGGAAGCCGCGCAATACCTGGGGGTAAAGCACGCGGTGGGAGTGGCTTCGGGGACTGACGCGCTGGTCATCGCGCTGCGCGCGCTGGGGATTGGCCCGGGAGACGAGGTGATTGTACCCGCATATTCCTTCTTCGCCACAGCTGGCACTGTATTAACCGTGGGAGCCACACCGGTCTTCGTGGACATTGACCCGAAGACCTACCTGATCGACATAGAACAGGTCAGCCGTGCCATCACGCAACGCACCAGGGCGATCATGCCGGTGCACCTATACGGCCAGGCCGCAGACATTGATGAGATCAACAAGATCGCAGCTGAGCACGGCCTGAAGGTGGTGGAAGACAACGCACAAGCCTTTGGCGCGACCTACCACGGTACACACACCGGTGCACTGGGAGACCTGGGTTGCCTGAGCTTCTTCCCGAGCAAGAACCTGGGAGCATACGGCGACGCCGGTATGGTCACCACCAACGACGACAAACTGGCCGAACTCGTGACTATGTTGCGTACCCACGGCTGGAAGAAAAAGTACTTCCCGGAATTGCTGGGGTATAACTCCAGGCTGGACGAGATGCAGGCAGCCATTTTGCGGGTAAAGTTGAAACACGTGGACGCGTGGAACACCAGGCGCAGGGAGATCGTGGAAGTGTATAATGCGCACCTGGGAACCGCGGGTATCGCGATCCCGACAGTCGCACCTGACCGCACGCACGTGTATCACCTGTACATCATCCGGGTGAAAAATCGCGAAAGCCTGAAAGAACTGTTGAAGCAGCGCGGGATCGCCTCCGAGATCTACTATCCGCAACCACTGCACCTGGCCGCACCCTGCCGTGAGTTGGGATGGGTTGAGGGCAGCCTGCCAGTGGCGGAACAGGCAGCACAGGAGACGCTTGCGCTGCCGCTCTACCCGGAGATGACGGACGAGCAGATCAACGAGGTCATCACGACGGTGATCGAGCTGGCTGAATAGAACTCAAATTGGTAAAGAGCATGACTCGCGGTTTTCGACCGCGAGTTTTTTTATCCGCCAATCTGCCTGCCCCTAGCTTCCGTATAAACGGATCAATTCCTGCTTACCGATCTTTCCGGTGGGGGTCATGGGCATTTTCTCGATAATGAGCAGATCAGCGGGGGAATCTTCGGCGCCCAGGATGGCGCGGCAATGTTCCAGCAGCTGCGCGGGGGTAACCGACTGCCCGGGATAGAGCTCCACAATCGCGAGGGGAATCTGCCCCAGGACTTGATGCGGTTTGGCGATCACACCGGAGTAATGCACCGCCGGGTGGCGCAGCAGCGCCTCCTCCATGTAGCGGGGGAAGACCACCCTGCCCTGGATGATGATGCGTTCAGACCAGCGCCCGAGGAGGGTGAAATAGCCCTCCTCATCCATCACACCCATGTCACCGGTGTGGAGCCAGCCATCCTTGAGAACGCTTTCGGTTTTTTCGGGCATGTTCCAATAACCAACCATGACGTTATTGCGGATGAGAAGTTCACCGGGCTGCCCCACTGGCACCTCGCGGCACTGCTCATCCGCCACAATGGTCTCGCGGTCCGGCAAGGCGGGGCCGATGGCGTAAAAGCGACTCTGTGGTTCTTTGCGCGGGTAACCGAGCGCAACAAAACCGCCCAATTCGGATTGGCCATAGGATTCCACGATGTGCACGTCAAATTCGTCGCAAAATGCCAGTTTAACAGCAGGCGGGAGGGGCGCGCCACCGGAGATACAGCGGGTGAGTGCGCGGGGTTTGGCACCTTTTTCACGGGATAACTTGAGCAGGTCACCCAGCACGAGCGGGTTGCCCGCAAAGAAGGTCACGCCACGATCGTCCATCTCCTGCCAGGCTGCCTGCGGATCCCAGTCTTTACGCACGCCGATGGACATGGCACGGTGCACACCCGGCAGCAGGTTGGCCACCAGGTGGAAGGAACTTGAAAGTGAGGTGACACCCAGAGAGATATCAGCACTGGACAGGTTGAGGCGTTCGGCGATGGTGTGGGTGGCGCGGGCGGTGTAACCGTGCGCGAGCAGTGCGCCCTTGGATGGACCGGAAGAACCGGAAGTGTAGGAGAGATGTGCAGCATCGAGATCACTGACCCTGACCGCGGGGGGCGGCGGAGCAGCCTGGAGCAGGTCACTCCAGCCGTGGGCGAAATCACGCGGACCATCGAAGCAGATGAAATGCTGCACGCCCAGGTTTTGCTCACGGATACGGCTGATCACCTCGTGCATATCGCCGGTGTAAATGAGCACTTTTGGGGTTGAGTCATTAATGAAATAGGTCAGGTTTTCTTTCTGCAGCACGCTGATGTGGGCACTGATGGCACCCAGCTTCCATGCGCCAAACATGGCAATCACGTAATCCAGCCCGTTGTGGGCAAAGATGCCGACGCGATCCCCCTTCACCACCCCCAGCGCTGCCAACGCACCGGCGGCCTGGCCGGACAATTGTTCACCTTGAGCGTAGGTAATACTGCGCACGCGATCTGACCAGTAGATGAACTCATGATCCGGCAAGCGCCAGGCAGCGCGGCGCAGCATGTCGTTAAAAGTGGTGAATTCCATAGTGGACCTCCTTTTGTGATGTGTTAATTATGGGGATTTCGCAAAATTTCGCAAACGGCGCGGCCAGGTGAATTTATAAGGTTCTCATGGTTTCGATAACTATTGATTCAAATAAAAACAAATCCCANNNNACCCATTTTGTAAGGTGCGGGAGCGCAAAGGAGTGAAAATAACGAAAAGTGGCATGGATGTTCCTCAATGGTGGTTTGTCTGAAATGAAAATGTTGATCTCTGATAAAAAGAACTTTTGTTCTATTCTGATTATACACCCCCTGTCAAGTTAAAGATGGGATAAAAGGATTGTGGTAGGTACCTCACCCCAAACCCCTCTCCATCAAAAGGATGGAGAGGGGATTAAGAGAAGAAGGAGCAATGGGTGAACTTAGACCAGGAAGGATTTATTACAATTGATAATGAACAGAGAAAAACGGGGATGATCTATAATTTAATCAATAGAATAAACTGATTTTTAATAAAGGAAACCAAGCATAAGAGAGGTGGATATGATCCTGGTCACGGGAGCAGGCGGAAAGACCGGCCGCGCGGTTATCAGCGCGCTGGTGCAGCGGGGGGCAACGGTGCGCGGCATCGTGAAATCAGCAGCGGCGGCGGAGAAAATACGGGCATTGGGCGCGGAAGCGGTCATCGGCGACATGCTCAATGTGGAGGATATGCGGCGGGCTGCCACCGGGGCGCGTGCGATCTATCACATCGCGCCGAACGTGAACCCGGACGAGATCGAATTCGGCAAGACCGCGATCGCAGCAGCCAAGACGGAAGGCGTGGAGCGCTTCGTCTTTCACTCGCTGTGCCACTCACAGATCGAAGCGCTGCCCAATCACTGGTGGAAGCTGCGCGTGGAGGAGAAGATCAAGGAATCCGGGCTAAACTTTACCATCCTGCAGCCCACCCCGTATATGCAGAACGTGCTGGGACAGTGGCATAACATCATGGAACGCGGGGCGTACGAGATCCCCTACCAGCCCACGACCAAACTGGGCATGGTGGACCTGGCTGACCTGGCGGAAGTGGCGGCGAAAGTACTGACCACCGAGAAGACCTACGACTGGGCAACTTATGAACTGGCAGGTCCAGAGGTGCTGACGCAACATGACGTGCTGGAAACGATCAGGCGGGTAACCGGCAGGGAGATCCGGCTGGAGATCATCTCCAGGGAGGACTGGTGCAATCGGGCGCGCAAAGGGGGCATGGCGGAGCGCGCGGTGGAAGTGTTCTACAAGATGTTCGGGTTCATGGAGGAATACGGCTTTTGGGGCAACCCGGGGGTGCTGGATTGGCTGCTGGGGCGACCCGCGCGGCGCTTCGAGGAGTGGTTCAACGGGGTGTGGAAAAGCAGGGCGTAAGTTCTACGCATGGATACGCAACAGGCGCGGTCTTTGCGACCGCGCCTGTAACATCAGTAAGATGATCGTGGTTTCACGGCACCGCGTCCACTTTGACAATGCGGATATCGGACCAGGGACCCTTGCCGCCCGAGGCGTCGATGGCGCGCACACGCCAGTAGTATTTGCCGTCCGGCAGTGGGTCCATCGTTTCACCGTATGAAGTTGAAGGCACTGTTTCTTTCAGGTAAATGGTATCAAACAGGCTGGACTTGCTGAGCTGGATAAGGTAGTTCCCGGCGTTGACTACCGGCTGCCAGGAGAAAATGGGTTTGCTGGTGGTGACAATCTCCTTGTTGGCCGGTTTGACCAAAATCGGGCTGGAAAGCGGGTCCATCGAGAAGAACTTCCAGGCAAGGGACCAATCCCCTTTATCGTCCCCGAAAAACGGACGAATGCGCCAATAATAGGTGATGTTGTTAATTAGCTTAACATCGTAGGCGTAAGAGGAATCAGCTGTTTTCGCACCAAAGACCAGGGTGCTAAAATCTTCGCGTGTGGAAAGCTGGATCTTGTAGAGATCCGCACCAGGTTCATCCGGCCAATCAAAGCTGACCTTGCTGGTGGTTAATTTCTCACCGTAGTCCGGATTGATATCATCCGGAGGGCTTTCCCAAACCATTTCAGTACAATCACCATCATTATCACAAATCATCGCATTGCCGAAGGACTCATTCCCGATATCACACCCCACTGACCCAAAATTCGCCACCCAGGTGCCGTCTGCCTTCGTAGTTACCGGTATGCTTGCAGCGGGCGGCTGATCCCAATCAATTATTTCTGAAATGGTTACCACACTGCCAGGATCGGCGGTCCCATTCACTTTATCGGTCATTGGATCCACGCTGGTCAGTTTGAGGGAGCGCACAACATGAACCTTGGTATACATTCCATCTGTGAGCTTCACTTTTTGATCAGTTTTAACATGCAAATCTTCAATTTCTACCCAACCCTCCTGGTTAGATAAACCAGTCGCGACAAGCAAACCATCAATGAAAACATCGATTTCAGAATATGGATTCCATTGTATGCCGTGGAGGACTTCATTGTTGACTGCAATAGAAAAACGCGGCACCCGCCACATAAAAGATGTCGCGTCACCATTGTCGTCCCATCGGTATACCCCACCGTCAGAGCCCGGTTCGATGCCAATTGTCGAAAAATCCAGCACCCAAACGCCGTTCTTATTCGCGGTGGTTTCCGTTCCGCCGCAATCATTGGTTAATCCATTACAGGTAAACCCCCAAATCCCTGCATATGGATCAGCTGTCCCAGAGACGGTATCATCAGTGAGGCTGTAACTGCCGAAGGCGAGGGGGACTACCGTGGTGAACTTGGTGGTAAATCCATCACTCATCGTGACGTAATCGCCAACCTGGATATCAACCGGGAGAGGTGGAAAATCCACATCCCCTTCAGAGGTTGATATAGTGGATGTTGAAAAATTCTCATGGTCCGGTAAAGTAATCGTCACCTCTGTGTCCGGGGGCCATTCCCATCCGGAAATCATGTCAATATCCGGCTTTACATCAAAGGCGGTTTCGTCAAACGAATCAATGCCGGTGGGGATGGGATAAGGCGTAATCCGCTCAGCGAACGCATTATTGAACCCGTCGATGTGGAACATACCAACCAAAAAAATCATCACAATTACTGCATAATGAAACCGCTGTGTATTCTTGTGAACGTTTGTATTCATGATCATCCTCCCGGGTACAAAACGTATTGCGATCGGACCAAAGGTGTAGCACGGTCAACCACAATCATTGCATTACTTCGAAAGAGGGATAAGCCTGGTCAGATCAGCGAACAACAAACTATCCTGGGTTTCGTCGGTAGATGCGCTTTTCGATGTGAGTTCTTACGCAACGGGGATATTATTGTAACTATATAGATAGTATTACTTTTTATTCGGAAATTCAAGCATAATTAACAGTTACGTGATCAATAGACCTTAAAAAAGGAGCGCTGCCAAACAACAACGCTCCATTTTTTATAAATGAATGAAAAGAGGTTTACGGAACGGCGATCTTGAACATGCGCACCTCTGACCAGGGACCTTTGTTACCGGACTCATCAATAGCCCTAATACGCCAGAAGTACTTGCCGTTAGGCAGCGGGTTTGTCTCGAATTCCGTATTGCTTGTGGTGGCTTTGAAATATGTGGTGCTGAAGTCGACCAGCTTGCTGATCTGCACCAGGTAGTTCACACCGTTTGTCACCGGATCCCAGTCCAACGTAGGCGTGTTGTCATCGGTGATGACCACTTTGTTACCCGGACTCTGCAGGATTGGTTTGGCGAGCGGGTCCTGGGTGTTGAAGGGTAAAGCCACCGACCAGGCACCGCTGACATCCCCATAGATCGGCTTGATGCGCCAATAGTAAGTTTTGCCGCGCGGAAGGGCAGGCTCATACCCGTCGTAAAACGAATTAGGTGTATTGGCGTTGAAAAGCAGGGTGCTGAAATCAGGCTTTGAAGACATCTGGATCTTATATTCAGTCGCATTAAGGATTTCCGTCCAGTCAAATAACGCAATATTCGAGGTCAGTTTTCCGTTGTAAGTGGGTGTGATTCCGATGACCTGGAAGGTTAGTGGGGAAGATGCCACCCCACCCGGTTGGGTGACCACGCGTAGGAAGTAATCACCAGATACCGCCAGTTTAGCCTGATCCAACTTGAACGATAATTGGTTTTTGCTAATGAAGGTGGTTTCTATCTCCATACCTCCCCACCAGATGGAGGAGGCGCGACTGAATTTTTTACCGTTGGCAAGCAGTTTCATGCCCGGCTGGCCGGATACGGCGAAGGATTTGGAAAGCGAGGTGAGGAGCGGACGATCCGGAATTATGAAATCAAGATGTGTGTAGTCGCCATCTACATCAGCCTGCTCGACCCAACCATGGGCACCAGAACTGATCTCCACTATACTGGAATAATCCGCCGTCCAATTCCCAAACGAATCGACAAGCGCATATTTAAAGTATCCATTATCGGACTCCTTTGCGAAGGCGAGGATCTCCACGCTGGAATCGGGATCTGCGTTACCGGATATGGTATCAGCCTCTTCATCGACAGCAGTAATGGTCAAATTGCTGACAACGAGTTGTTTTGTGATTATGCCATCACTCACCGAAACCACATCCCCGGGTTGCACATCCAGGATGCCGGCAAGATCAAAGACAAAAGTACCGCTTTTATCAACGGTCGTTGTCGCTTTATAAGAATCAATGGTCAAGGCAACCTTTGCCCCCGCCCACCAGCCCCAGCCGCTTATCTCATCCTTTTTGTATTCGATGAATAATTTCGGGTCGGGCGCGCACCAATCCATGTAGGTGGCATTGCCATTGCCATCGAATTGCTTCACACCAATCCATTGCCCCGGAATGATATCTTCCGTGTCGGTAAAATCAACCTGCCAGACTCCGTCCGCGCCGGTTGTTACATTTTTCGAAAGCGAAAAATTCATCGCAAAATGTGGTATGCCAACGATGACCTCACTGCCCGGAGCGGCTTTGCCTGTGATCGTGTTTGTGAGCGTGTCGATCGCCGTGACTTTAAATTTGGCGACAATGTGCTTCATGGTGACCCCGCCACCGGATACTTTTACCACCTGCCCGGCAGCGATATCGAAATAAGGCTCCAAATATCCGAATGACACATACCCTGCAGCATTTGAATCAGCCGTAGCCACAAGCGCTCCATCGACCAATAATTTAATGGTGGTATCCGGAGGCCAGTTGTAGACCTCAACAAAATTGTATTGAGGATCAACAATAAAATATGGAACGATGGGTGTCGCTTCAGCCACAACCGCCGGCTGAATGCTGAACATCCCCATGGCAAAAACCATGATCAACAAAACATGAATGAATAACGCGGGTTGCGATGGTCGATTTTGCTTCATAGTTACTTCTCCCTGTATGATGATATTTATTTGTATGATCCGATCTCAACGCCTGAGATCCGGTAAGCCAGACTATATCCAAAGTGAACCAATAAGAACCACGGATGCCCACAACCGGGTTTAAAGATCCATTCTCCTCCCCCTCGTCAGCAATCTAGATCAATAATATCAAATAAAAGAATATACCAAAATTAAATTTAAAACAAGTTAATTACAGATTTATCATCCAAAAACTGCCCCGGGTAATTCACCACCGCGGTTCCACCAAGCCTGAAGGGTTAACAAGGTGGAACACCAAACCGCCGTGAGGAAAGGCACTGAAGATGATGGGAAAGGCGTGAAGTTGATTAACTTCGGGCGCGGTCAATAGTGACCGCGCCCTTTTCATAAAGCGAATTACCTGGATGCTTACGGAACGGCAATCTTGAACATGCGGATCTCAGACCAGGGACCCTTGCCGCCGGAGGCGTCAAGCGCGCGCACGCGCCAGAAGTACTTGCCGTTAGGCAGCGGGTTTGTCTCAAATTCCGTATTACCTGTGGTGGCCTTGAAATACGTGGTGCTGAAGTCGACCACTTTGCTGATCTGCACCAAGTAGTTCACACCGTTTGTCACCGGATCCCAATCGAGGGTGGGCGTGTTGTCATCGGTGATGATCAGTTTCGGTCCGGGATACACCAACGTCGGTCTGGCGAGCGGGTCCATGGAGGTGAATTGCCAGACAGGCAGCCAGGAGCCCCAGAGGCCATTGACCTTGGCTTTGACACGCCAGTAGTAGACGGTGTTGTTGGCGAGCTTGGTGCCGTACGCGTAGGTTGAATCAGGTACACTCAGGTTCAGCAGCAGGACGCTGAAATCCTTTTTGGTGGATAGCTGGATCTTGTAAGCTGCGGCGTCCGTTACATCATCCCAGTCGAAGGTGACCTTGCTGGTGGTGAGTTTTTCCTGGTAGGCAGGGTAGATCGGTAAATAAATATCCCAGCGGACTTCGGTGAAATCACCATCATCTTCTGTAATATTGACATAACCATAATCGCCCAGATCCAAATCAGCACCGATCCCTGCAAAATTTGCCACCCACTTCCCTGTGCCATCCGCGAAGGTATTGAGGCCATGCCAAAGGCCATCATTTAATTCTACCCAAAGTGAAACTTCAGTTCCAGGATCAGCAGTGCCACTCACCTGATCGGTCAGATAGTCCACTTTGGTCAATACCAGGTTGCGTACCAGGAGGGACTTAGTTATCAGTGTATCGCTAACCGTGACCATATCACCGGGTTGGACGTTGTATTCTGCAATACCGATCGAGATTATGCCATCCGACGAAACAGTCTCTGTTGTAACATCAGTTCCCCGAACGTTTACTGTGACCGTGGTATCGGGTTCCCATTGGTCCCCCCAGATGTAATCATGATTCAGGTTTACGCCAAAACGAGGAGCAGGGACACGCCAATCGACCCAGGTAACATCATTATCTTCATCGATCAAGGCAACCCAGCCGTTTGTTCCCGGAACAATATCCACGTCATCAGTAAAATCAACCTCCCAATCACCGAGTTCATCTGATGTTGCCCATATAGCGAAATTTCCACTCCCGTCCGGGTAATCTGCACTGACCAGAATGTCGGTGTTAGAAAGTGTCTTCCCCGTAACCAGATCCAACTGCCAATCAACATCCGTGACCTCTAGAAGAGGAATGGTCTGTTTTTTGGTCGTTATGTCATCGGTTATTTCAAGAAGATCCCCAGGTTGTATATCGATTCCAAACCCTTCAAAAGTTGTGTTTCCCCAATAATCCGCTGTACTGTAGAAAAGGTCCGAATTGACCTTTAATGTCAGATCAGCATTGGCAGGCCAGCGGTTGGCATTTACGGTATCATCGAGAAGGTTTACTGAGAAATTGGGGGCCGGTACGCGCCAGGTTACTACCGTGTTATCGCCATCCTCATCCCACTTGTCAAACCAGCCTTCAGTACCCGGTTGGATATCGACGATGCCCCTGAAATCGAAGTAAATCACACCATCATCCTCGATTTCATTATCATAAATGTCGTTGCATCCGCCTTCGGAACAAATCACAGCGTGCGCCCAGGTGCCGGGATCTGCGGTACCGGATAAGGTGTCAAGATCAAGATCGTAACCAGAAAAACCGAGGTTGGCGGCGGTCAATTCCTTGGTCGTGATGCCATCGGTCATTTCAACATAATCACCGGGAGCGAGGTCGAATTCCATGAAGCCGAAGCCGACATTGCCATTCTCGTCGGCGGTCATTGTATTGGTATAAGTATCAGCAGTTACGGTCACCTCAGAACCGGGCGTCCAGTTGCCCCCCCAGATGGCGTCCTCAACAATGTTGATTTCGAACCAGGGCATGTGAATATCCCAACCTACCTCCGTGTAGTCACTATCATCGAGTTCGTGGATTCGGCCATAACCATGCCAGCCCGGTTTTATATCCCAAGTGGCAGTAAAATCGATCAGCCAGTTACCGGAAGCATCCGTGGTTGTGTACATCGCGCCGCCACCAGGTTCATAGTCGCTCCATACCCACATTGCCAACTCACTGCCGGGGTCAGCCGTGCCAAACACCGTGTCGGCGTATTGATCCACGCCTTCGAGGGTTAAATTTCTCACGATTGTTGTTTTTGTGAAACCACTCCCAGTGACAGTGACTACCTGTCCGGGGTGTGTCTCAATATCCCAAAATCGACCTTGCCCCCAATAATCCAGATCGATCGTCGCGATCTCTTCACCATCAATGAACAGGGTAACCGGAATGTAGGATGCCCAATGATCACACCAGACATAGTTTTGGTTTACATTAGCAACAATCCATGGATCAGGAATGCGCCAGTAAACCATCGTGGCGGTGTTGTCGTCCTCCCAGAAACGCACCCCGCCCTCTGTGCCCGGAACAATATCCGTTTGTTCTGAATAGTCCGCTGCCCAGCTACCCGTATCCATGGTAGATTCGACTTCCATGCCCCAGCACTCACCATTGGTGCAAACCCAGGTTTCCAAGTGTTTTGATGTCTCGGTAAAACCGGTAATCGTATCGAGGTCAGCATCTACCTCATCGACAGTGAGATAATGCACAATGTGTGTTTTGGTGACAGTGCCAGCGGTCATTTCTACAACATCGCCAGTTACTATGTCGCGATCAAGCCCTGAAAAATCCACATCCCCGTTTTCTTTGGAAGTGCGGTAGTACTCATCTCCATCTACAGTGAGTCTGATCTCCGTAAGGGGCGGCCATTCCCAGCCCCAAACTGAATCTTCTTCAGGTTTGACTTCAAAACCAGGATTGGGCAGGTACCAGTAGTAAACTGACTGGTTGCCTTCGCTATCGAATTGGCACGCACCGCCATCCGAACCGGGAACAATATCAATCGTATACTGCGCGGTCCACTTGCCCGACGAATCTGCGGTAGTATCCACATTCTCAAGCACATCTCCCACCGGACTCCAGGCATAGGTTTTTACAAAACCGGGTTCAGAAGCTGTACCCGAAACTACTTCGTTCATCGGATCGATGAGATCAAAGCTCATACCGGTGATCTGATGCGTGCGGGTGGTTTTCCCATCGGTCATAACGACTACTCTGCCGATTGCCAGCGATTCGGTAATATCCCGGAATTCAACGAACCCCCACGGATCGGATAAAGCAGAACCATAAAAAACCCCGTCGATCGAGAGGTTTACCTGGGTGGCAGGCCACCAGTTAAAACCAAGAATATTCTGATTATCGGGGTATACCCTGATATGAGGATTCAAGATCTGCCAATTAATGATCGTCCCGTCTCCATCGCTCTCCCAACGCCCGATATTACCGTAAGTCCCCGGGGCAAGATCAATACCGGCAAGTGCCATTTTCGCCTTGAACACCCCTTCGGTATTGGCGGTTACCTGGAAACCAGTTTCGCTATCCGAATCCACGGCCCAAACATCTACCACGGCACCCGCTTTGGCAGTGCCTTTGACAATGTCAAGGGTCTGATCAAGATCGTTCAAGGTCAACTTCTGGACTTTATGCGACTTGGTGAAAGCACCGGAGGTCAGTGTAATGGTCTCACCGACAATAAAATCATGCCCGAGATCAGTCCAGTCAAATTTCCCGTATTCGTCTGAGGAGCGTACATAAGTATCAGTTCCGACCGTAAGGGTGATGTCCTCATAAGCCGGGAATCCCCACGACCAAACCACATCATAGAACGGATCCACGGCAAACGCGTAATCCACATCAGCAGTAATGCCAGTGGGTGCAGTGGGATGGACGAAGGCAGCAAAAGCCGGCTGCTCGGCATCCTCCAACGCAGTAGGCAGGCGGTGCGGTCGATAAGTGGTTACCAAAGCCCGATCAGCCGCTGGCTCGGGGCGCTCGAAACGCGCGGAATCCGGCAGCGTGTACGGGTGGTGCTGAACGTCACCGGACGGCATACCGGCGGGGTCAAAGTCCACCGGTGCGGTATTCAACACCTGGCTCGCCTGTTCCAGGCTCGCCTGCACCGTTCGCAGCGGTGTCGTTCCCAACAATCCAAAAATCATGACAAAAACAATTACCAGGTTAAAAAATCCAAAAAGCCAAACTGTTGTCTTCGTTTTCATGCCTGTTCTCCTGTTAATAAAGAATAGTGAGCGAAAAAAAATAAATCCTGTCCGGGAAAATTACGAACAGGATCGATCAGCGGAATTAAACACAAGACCAGCCTGTAAACAGCTGGTTGAAACTCAAATCACGTGGTTCACGATGCAAGGCGAAAATGTATCCCTCGTAAATGGGCGATGACGATTAATTATTGAATCTGAGTGATATAGTACTGCAAATCCAAAGTGAATTCAAGTAGGAATTACTAACAAACCACCCGGAAGTTCCGGGTGGTTGACTTCGTTATTGTGCCATTAATAGGTGATCCAGAGCGCCCGGCAAGCGATCAGGGCAGATCAAGGGTGATCGTCCTGGTCAGGCTCGGCAGCGACACATTACCGGCTTTATCCAGCGCGCGCACGCGCCATTCGTACACGTCACCGGTCATTTCCAGCGGCTGGTAGGAAAGCGTGGTCAGCGCAGCGGAGGACACCCAGCCTTCATCATCTATACTTTCCTCCGGGCGGTATTCAAAGATATAGAATTTAGCGCCTGTTGCGGCATACCAGGTGAACGCAGGGACGGCAGTTTTGACGGCGCCATCCCTTGGCCGCAGCAACGCGGGGACAGCCGGCGGGGTGCGGTCCACCTTGAAGATCCACACTGCTGACCAGGGACCTTTGACAACCACGCCATCAATCTCGTGCAAACCGCGCACGCGCCAGTAATACTTCCCTTCCGGGATAGACTGCAACACTTTGTGCAATTCCCCGGCAGGAATTGTGTACTTGCTTTTGTTGACAAACAACGCGTTTGTGGCCACCTGCAGCAGGTAAGTCTCAGCGCGGTCAGCCGCGAGCCACTCAAGGGTGACGTCATCATCCGGGGTGTGGGTTCTATCTCCGGGTGCGGTCAGCACAGGCACAGCGGGCGGGTTGCGGGAGAAGAAATTCAGGACCGGGGACCACTCGCCGCTCCAGGTGAGGCCGTAACGCGGCTGGATGCGCCAATAATACTGCTGCCCATCGACTAGCGGGGTCTGGTAGGCGTAGGAGGATAGCGAAGTGCGGGCGCTGATAATGACCGGAGTAAAATCCTCATTGAGGGAGATCTCGATCCTGTATTTGTTCGCACCGGGGATGTCATCCCAATCAAAGGTAACCGTGCTAAGGGCAAGCTGCGCATCAAGCGCGGGTGTGATAGCGATGACCGGTAACGACAGGGACGCGGCGGAAAAGCCGCTGTCAAAGTAAGCGTTATGGACCCTAATCGTCGCTGTACCCGCGACCGCCAGGTCCGCCGGGCTGAGGTCGATCGAAAGTTGGGTCTCGCTGATGAAGGCGGTAGGACGGGGATCACCGTTCCAGTAAAGCGTGGAAAAACCGTCGACGAAGTTGCTGCCAGTGACCAGCAGGGTGAGCGGTCCGCTGCCCGCCGTGGTATAGGTTGGGCTGAGGGCGGTGATGCCGGGCATTTCGTGCGTGATGACATAATCCACGCGCGAATAGTCACTATCCGCATCCGCCTGCACCACATAGCCGTGCGTGCCGACTTTCATATCCTCATGACCTGAAAAATCGGCCAGCCAATTACCAGCCGCATCGGCGGTTACATCGATACTTGAACCATACCCATTATCGTCGAGCCCGGCAACGCTAATTGCTGCGCCTGCTGCCGCGGTTCCAATCACATCATCTGTGGACTGGTCGATGCGGGTGACACCGAGGGATTTCACAACGTGCTCACGGGTGACAAATCCGCCCTGCATGACTACCAATTGGCCGGGTTCGACATCATAAAAGCCTGAGAGCGCAAACTCCACATAGCCATTGTCGGTTGAGGTGGTCGAATCGGTGTACTCCCCGTCAGCGATATCGAGGGACACCTGGATTCCGGGGGAGAAACCATAGCCCCTGACCAGGTCAATCTGGGGGTAAACCACCATATACGCTGCCGGAATCTCCCAATAGATGCGGGTCGAGTTGCCCAGGGAATCAAACTGCCGCACGCCGCCGTAAGACCCCGGAACAATGTCGACGTAAGAATAAGTAACCGTCCAAGCGCCTGATGGGATTACCACACCGTCCTTATGCTCATAGATGGAATTAGCATAGGCAAAGGTATCCACATAACCCGGGTCCGCGATACCGCTGACCCGGTCGGCCAAGACATCGACCTCGGTGACGGTAATATCTATGATGGTGTGGGTGCGGGTGAACCTGCCATCGAATACCTTTACCAGCATCCCGGGGACAAGATCCACGCCCAGGTTATCAAACTGGAAAACGCCTATCTGTTTTTCATCGATCGTCACCGGCAGCAGCGAACCGTAGGGTTCTCCATCCACGGAAAGGTAAACGGGCCGGCCGGGAGTCCAATTATCGCCTCCAACAATGTCCGATTCAGGATAAATACGGATGGTCGGCTTGCCACCAGTCTGTCCGTCAGTTACCTGCAGGATGAGTGTGACAGGCGAGGTATTGCCGGCGAGATCGCGAATCGAACCGGTGAGAGTGTAAGCGCCGAGCGGAAAATCATCCGGGATCTGCAAATCCATGTCCGTTTCCTGCCCATCGTGCTGGAAAGCGTCGAGCAGTTGAAGCGTATCCCCGTTTATGTAGGCAAATGGATTATCAGCATTCGCCACACCCAGCATGTAGGTCAGCTGCGGTTCGGGTAACGCGCGTGAATTGAAATAGATCTCAAGGTCATCTGGCGTAAGAGTTGCGTCCGTGAGATAAAGGGCAAAATACTGCTCTTGCAGCGGTTCATTGACGGTAGTTTCCGGGGCGAACTGCAAACCATGCGACACTGCCGGATCATTTAAGGTTTCGAGGAGATAACCTGAAGCCGCGTCGCCCGGGAGCGGGTCGCCATTAACCGTGAGGCCTGATACCGTGAGAGATGGAGCGGTATCATCAGCGAAATGGACTGGCAGGGTCACCTCACCAAGGATGTGGCGGGTGGTGAAACCATCAGAGGAGATGATGGTGCGGACGTTCAAAGTGGTATCAAAGGCGACCGGGTAATCTCCCCTGGTGATGGTGATGGTGATGGCGTAGACCTCCACGCGGTTGGCGTAACCGGTATCGAAGTCGGCCACAACCGCAGCTGGGATCAGGTCGGTCAGCCAGAACTGCGTGCCCGGGATGAGCACATCGGTAACGTATGCGGAGGGCGTACCGCCGTTCACTGCGAGTGTGATGCTCAGACTGCTGTCGGTAGGTAAAGCCTGACCGAAGGTCATGAGCGAGTTGATTTTATAGCCCTGAGACACGAGTACTGACGGAATACTCGCGGGAAAGTCCGCGGTCAGATCGGAGAGTGTACCAGTCAGCGTGGTGTTGTCCTTCACGTACTGCAGGGCTGCGTCATTGTCCGCCGGGAGGTCCACGTCCAGGGTGATCGAGTCGAGTATCTGCAGGGTAACAAAGTCATCCTTCGAGATGATGGACTCGATCTGCACAGTTATGTTCACAGGCTCGGGGTTGCCTCCGCCGCTGGTGATGGTGATGGCGTATACCTCCACGCGGTTGGCATAACCTGTGTCAAAGTCGGCCGCCACCGAGCCGGGGATCAGGTCAGTTACCCAGAACTGCGTACCCGGGATAAGTACATCGGTGACGTAGGCAACCGGATCGCCGCCGTTAACGGACAGCATAATGCTTACCTTGCTTCCAGTTGGCAGCGCTTCACCCAGGGTCATGCGTGAGTTGATCTGATAGGAATCCTCGACGATCACCGCAGGGATGACTGCCGGGAATGTTGCGGTCAGGTCGTTGAGCGTTCCTGCGATGGTGGTGTCGTCCTTGACGTATTGCAAGGCCAGGAGTGGATCCGTGACATCCTGGAAAAGGTCAAACTGTGCGGATTCCAATTCGTAAAGATCAGTTGAAAAGTCGTCGCGGGAAATGATCGACTGCAGGGTGAGAGTGGTATCGATCGGGACCGGGTTGCCGGAAAAAGTGAAGACGTAGGTCTCAATATCTTCGCCATAATCCGCGTCAAAAGGCGCTGCGTAAGAAAGCGGGTATTCGAACAGATCCGTCACCCAATGCTGCGTGCCGGTGAAAGTGATATCGGTAAGATAAGGTGCACCATTGCGTGTGATGGTAACTGTAGTACCCGCGGGTAATTCCTGCCCAAGGATGATGCGGGAATTGATCTTGAAACCGGCATCCACCACAACCTGCGGGATAACCGCCGGAAAGGTGGCAACAATCTGCGTGGAAAGGTCGCCGCTGATGATCGTTTCATCTCGCACCTGGATCAACGCCAGTTCCAGTTCGTCCTGGGCGCTGACGCTGCCAATGGAAAGGGAAAGGCTCGAAACCAAGAACGCGATCGCAGTGATCAGCCTGACCGTGACTTCGACGATACGACGCGAGATAACAATAATACGCTTACGGGAATTGGTCATATTCATTTCCACCTGCCTGTATTGTACAGTAATCAATTCAACGGGGAGGTCTTGAGGTTTTTCAACGATCAGTTGTAGTGATCCCCTCTATCGATTTGAAAACGACGCCTGCGAAAATGTTTACAATTACATTATAAATCCAAGTTCCATGAATCAATCCTGTCCGAGGATATTGATCCTATACCTATATATTATGTTCCCTGGCGAGATTATTCAAGTGATTTTCAGTACTTTTTCATGGCAGGTGTAAAACACCACCGGCAGGTAACCCAGTGGTGTTGAATACTTCTGGTAAAAATGTGGATGAGGACGTGCAATTACGGGGAAACAGCAATTTTAAAAACTGCGGTCGCCGACCATTTCCCTTTAACCCCCAACGCGTTGACCGCCCGGACACGCCAGAAGTACTTGCCATTGGCCAGCCCGCTTGTTGTGTATTGCGGCTCCGTCACCTGCGCAGATTGATTTACCGGTGTAAAAACGCTGGAGTAGCTGATCTGTACCAGGTAACCAGTAACAGGCACCACAGGATCGGTAATCTCCTGCCAGGTGAGCGTGGGTGTGGACGAGGGGACTACCACCTTGTTGATCGGATACTCGAGAACGGGAGCGACGGGCTTGGTGCTCAGGTCGAACACGTAGACGGGAGTCCAATTGCTCCAACCGTTGGAGGTTTTCACCTGCAAACACCAGTAATAACGACCGTATGCCAGGGGTGCGGGTGGTGAATAGCTGAGTGACGAAGCGCTTAGCAGCTCATCCAGGATGATCTCACCGGTGCCCTCCGGAAAATCAGCGGATAGCGCGACCTGCAGGTGATATTTAAGCGCGCCACTTGCCGCAGACCAGCTCAAGGAGGGGGTCGTATCGGTCACCGCAGTACCATCGGCTGGACTCTTGAGGATATTGATATGCATGGTGCGAACTTCCGTCCAGGCGGAAGGATTGCCAACCAGGTCAAGGGTGCGCGCGCGCCAGTAAACCTGGCCGAAGGGTAACGCTTTGGCAGCGGAAAGCTGGGTGGATGCGGCGGTACTTTCCCGGTTGAGCAGAAGGTCGTTGAAATCTGCATCGGATGCGACTTGAATATGATAACGGCTGGCTCCGCTGACGTACGCCACCTTGAGAAGAGGTGTGGTCGTGCGAATGCGCGTACCATCCGCGGGACTCACCAGCTTGGTGGGAGCAGGCGGAACGGTATCTAGAGAAAACCAGTGCGCCTGAGACCAGGCACCGGGGACATCCAGATCGTTCACAGCACGCGCACGCCAGTAATAATTGCCATCCTTCGGTAACAGGTCCGCATTAATTGCAGTATCCTCCTCCACGGTGATGGACTGGACCACACGCGAGAAATCTGCCGTCCTGCTGACCTGAACCTGGTAACGGGCGATCTTTGATCCAGTGGCTTTAGGAATGTCCAGCGGTGGAACGTAATCGGGCAGGACCTGATCCTTGTACAACCATAACAAGGCGTCATCGAAGTAATATCCCCACATGTAAGGCTGGTGGACTCCACCGGGATTTTCAACATACTTGATATTCTCCGCAGGCACCCCTCGCGCCCTCAAGGTTTTTACGAGTACCTGAACACCTTCAAGTAAGACCTGGGGATAGGTTACCGGTCTGCCTTTGGCGTCGAGGACATCAATGCGTCTGCCGGCACATTCAGTGGTACCAATATAAGCAAAGAACTTCACATTCTGCGGCACCGGATAGCGGTTAATGTAATTTATGATCTGATTATTGGACAACCATGCTCCATCCACTTCACCAAACCAGAGGACAGGCGAAAACATGATCACGCTGGAGAAGACCTGCGGATATTTCAAACCGGCATACAGGGAGATGATACCACCCATGCTCCCGCCGCCGATGGCCGTATTCTCACGGTCACGCAGGGTGCGGTAACGCTGGTCGATCACGGGCTTGAGGGTATTGATAAGAAAATCAAGATACTGATCCCCTTCGCCCCCTTCCGCGCTGCGGGCATTCCAGGCAAACCAGCGGTCCATGTTGCGGTTGATCCAGGGACTGAACTCATCCCAACGGTTGTCACTGTGGTCGATGCCGACTGCGATCACACCCTCAAGAGTGCCTGCCTGGATCAGGCTCTCGAGTGACTCATCGAGGTGATATTCGTTATTACCATCAGTATTGAACATTTGAACGCCGTCATGCAGGTAGATGACGGGATAGGATTTGCCGCTGGTGTGGTAATCGGGCGGGAGGTAAACGTGGATCAGGCGCTGATGTATGCGTAACTGGGGGGCGTAAAGGGGAAAAGCCTCAACCCAACGCAAGCGCGGCGTACTATCCCCGATCAAGGCACCGGACGCCGGACCGGACAAAACGGGAGTCATGGGTATTGAGGAGGTGATGGTGAGTGAGAAAGCTGGCGTCCAATTACTCCAACCAGCGGTGGTCTGCACCTGCAAGCGCCAGAAGTACTTGCCAAATGGCAGCCATTGACCGGGAACATAAGATGTAACGGCTGAAAGTTCTTTATCAAGCAGAATATCCCCATTATCTACATTAAACTCTGCAGTGGACGAGATCTGCATCCGGTATTGCTGCGCACCAGCCGCTGGACTCCATGTAAAGGTTGGTTTCTGGGAAGTGGTGTTTGTTTTATTGGATGGTGTTTTGAGAATATTTACGGTTATGGCGCGAACCGCTGTCCATGCGGAGGTGTTACCCGCTGCATCGACTGCCCGCGCGCGCCAGTAGACCCTGCCAAAGGGCAAGGCTTCTGCAGCAGTCACACAGTAGTCAGCCTTGCCATCCTGCGCGGAAACCGAGGTGTTCTCAGCCAATAATGTCAGAAAATCTGTGTCGGCAGCCACCTGGAAATGATACAAGCGAGCTCCTAACACCGCTGCCAAAACCAACTTGGGTGTGGTTGTTTGCACGAGCACACCGTCAGCCGGTTTCAAAACCGCAGGTACGGAGGGCGAAACCGTGTCGATCTTAAATGACCATATCTCAGACCATGCACCCTGGACATCGACGTCATCGTATGCACAAACACGCCAATAATAACGGCCATCCTGAAGGCTGGTTGCGGTGTGGTCGAGCACACCGGGTATGAGTGTGACATCCTCAATCAGCACATCGAAAAGATCAGTCGAACTGATCTGAACGCGGTAATAAGCGCCATTATCAACGGCTGCCCACGTGAGATCGGGAGCAGATTGTGCTATCTTCGCGCTACTCAAAGGACTGAGCAGCTGAGGGGCAGCCGGCGGACTGATGGAAGTAAAAGTCCAGGTTGGCGACCATTCACTCCAGGTTAAGCCGTCCCACGCGCTTGTACGCCAAAAATAAACACTATTCTGCTCCAACGCAGTCTCTGTGAGATAAGCAGATTGTTGGGTCTCCTGATCGAGCAAGGGTGAGGCAAAATCCTCGCTGCTGGCAAGCTGAAGACGATACGAGAGCGCGCCGGGGATATCTGGCCAATCAAATGAGACAGATGCGGTGGAGAGTTTTTCGTTTGGATACGGATCAATGCCTGATACGGTCACGAGCAGTGAATTGGACTCTTCCACCACTGGGGCCGAGTTGGACACAACGATGGAAAACTCACCGGGAGTGAGCAGCAGGTCTGCTGGAACAACCGCAGACAGTGTCACATCATCCAAAAAGGTGGTTGAGAGGGGAACTGTCTGCCATAAAACAGTGGATGAAATTGAGAACCCTGAACCGGAAAGGGTGATGAGCATATCCGAACTTCCGGCGTTTATTACGGCAGGATCAACAGATTGAATAACCAATGAAGAAGCGGCAACCGAAGCCGGGTCTGGAAACGGGTCAGGCACTCCTGGCAGCGAATCCTTTGGGGGTGAAACGGGATCTTCAACCGAGATTGGGAGTTCAGGAACGGGGGATTGCGCAGCAACATTGAGAATGGGAACCTGGCTGGCAATCAGTGTAAAGATAAGCAAACGAATAACGAGGGAACGGATCCCTCCCAAGCGGCGCAACGATATGAACATAATTCCGACTGCCTTCCAAATAATAAAAAATACGAATTCTGGAACACAGAATCACTTGATTATAAACCCGTCAGTTTTGAAAGACAATCAGTTGAGGAAATTTCGAAAGTTACCAATTTACCGGTTTACGATTGGGGATCGACTGTAAAAGACCAGACCGGCGACCATTTACTGCGCACGCCTAGTTCATTGACCACTCTCACCCGCCAATAATAGGTGCCGGCCTGTAATGGCGTCGGTACATAGATTGGATCCGGAACGCTGGCAGAACGAAGGAGAGTGGAGAAGTAAAGCGCATCGCTGATCTGCACTTCAAAATGCAAAATGTTCCAGTAGACGGGGATACCGGGATCCCAGGATAATTCAGGCGAGGCAGTGGTCTGCGCGCCGGAAACCGGAGCAAGCAGCACAGGGGGTACAGGTTTTGTACTCACGCTGAATGAATACGGCGGCGTCCAATCTCCCCAGCCAGCCGCGGTACGGACCTGCATGCGCCAGAAGTAAACACCATCCTCGAGGGGTGCCACAGGGGTATAACTGCGGCTCAAAGGCGCACGCTTGACATCAAGAACAACCTGATCAGCAGGGAACGCAGCGTCTTTAGATACCTGCAGGCGATACTTCTCGGCAACACTATAAGACCCCCAATTGAAGGTTGGTGTCGTGTCAGTTGTTACAAACCCCGCGGCAGGGTTCTTCAGGATATTCACGTTTATCGTTTGCGGTACGGTCCAGGCTGAGGTATTCCCCACTGCATCAACGGACCGCGCCCGCCAGTAAAACGTACCCCAGGGCAGCGCAGTGCCCGGTTTGAAGGTTGCGAGGTTCAGAATGGCGGAGACTGATTTTTCCCGCAGCAGATCAGTAAACCCTGCATCGGCAGCCACCTGGAACTGGTATCTTCTTGCTCCGCTCACGGCATAGACACGAAATGCAGGTGGATCATTGGTCACAAGTGCACCATTGAGCGGTTTGTACACAACGGGAACTGCGGGCGGTTTCGTATCCAGGACAAAATAACGTACAAGGGACCAGTTGCTGCGAACGCCCAGGTCGTTGTAGGCTCGTGCGCGCCAGTAATAACGGCCATCCTCCAACAAAGCCGGCGGTTCGTAATTCAGGCTCTGCTCGATCTGCCCGGAGTGGACAACCTCTGAAAAATTGCTTTTGCGGCTGATCTGGACCTCGTAACCCTGTATGCGTGAGCCATCAGGTTGAGATGACGGCGGTGCGCCAGTGACCGGTAAAACCTGACCGCCAAATTGCCACAACAACGCGTCGTCGACCCACCATTGCCAGCTCTCTGCTTCGTGGATGCCGCCGGGATTCACCACATGTTTGATTCGTGAGGCGGGATGTCCTTTCGACAGGATTGTATTGACCACAGATTGAACACCTTCCGTCCAGACGCGGGGGTAGGACATCAGCCTGCCCTTGGAATCATAAATGTATAGCGGTCTGCCCTCCCATTCCCGCGTGCCGACGTAAAGGAAAATCTTTGTATCCTCCCGGATGGAGATCGATTTGATGTAGTTAATGAGGCGGTTCGCTGACAACCAGGTTCCCCCGGATTCGGTGAACCATACCGCCGGAGAAAATGCGATGATCCTGGAGAAAATATCCTGTCGTTTTAGCCCGCCATATAGCGATATTAACCCGCCCATGCTGCCACCAGCTATGGCAGTATTTTCACGGTCAGGCAGTGTACGGTAACGTCGATCAATTTCAGGTTTAAGAGTGTTGACCAGGAAGTTTATGTAAGCATCCCCTTCACCGCCCTCTCTGCTTGCAGCGTTGGGAACGTTCCAGGCAAGCATGCGTGTGTTGACCCAGGGACTGCACTCATCGTAGCGATTGCTGCTGTAGAAAACGCCTACAGCGATGACCCCCTCGATGCTTCCATCGGCGTAGAGAAGTTCGAGGGCTTCGTCCACGTGGTAATCCTGGCCATCTTTGTAGTCAAACTTGGTGTTCCCATCCTGAAAATAGACCACTGGATAGGATTTTCCGCTCGTCTGGTAATCCGGCGGGAGGTACACCTGGACAGTGCGGTTCTTGACCCGTAGCTGAGGTGCCGTGATGGTAAAAGTCTCGATCCAGCGCAAACGCGGAGTAATGTCATTGGTAAGAGTACCCGTGACCGGTCCGGCGAGGGTCGGTGAAAGCGGCAATTCTGCGGTGATGACAAAACTGTACGGTTGTGTCCATGCGGAGAGATCGGGGGTGAACACGGCCTGGATCCGCCAGTAGTAGCGACCGAACGGCAGCGTAAACCTCGGTCGAAACTGATAGATGGACCCAAGCGCTTCATCAATAATGATCACAGCCGGATCAAAATCCTCAGACGTGGCTACCTGCAAACGGTAGGATATGGCGCCTTCTGCGTTACCCCAGGTAAAGGTTGGACGGGTACCTGTGGAAAAGCTGCCATCGGATGGGGTCTTCTTAATGTCGACCGACACAAACCGGGGAGATGTCCAGCCGGAGACGTTGCCTGCCCGATCCAGGGCTCGAGCTCGCCAATAAAAGGTTCCGAACGGCAAGGCCTGGTCACCGGCTAGCTTATAGGAGGCTGTAGATAATATCGATGTCACAGTGGAATCTACGAGGGGAGCGGCGAAAGCGGAATCTGCACTGACCTGGAATTGATATTCCTTTGACCCGGTAACCGTGCTTACGGTAAAGCGGGGTATTGTAGTGTTCACAACAGCCGCCTGCGCAGGTTTTAGAGGGGCTGGCGTTGCAGGTGCAAGCGTATCCACTTTAAAGGAGCGGTATTGCGACCAGGCACCTTTGACGCCCACAGAGTCCACTGCGCGTACACGCCAGTAATATTTTCCATCCGGCAGCTGCGGGAACGGGAACGAAAGGTTGCCCGCGGCGGTTAGCTGGTCGATCAAGCGTGTTGAGAATAGGGTGGACGTGCTGACGTGCACCTGATAATGAGCAGCTCCCGATACCTCGCTCCAGGATAAGGCAGGAGGAACAGTAGCATAGTTCGTTCTGAACCCGTGATCCGGGTCAAGAAGTTCCGGAGCAGCCAACTGGTGCAGGGAGTAGAAGTGAAGTGTTGGCGACCAGTCACTCCAAGCAATGCCATCCGAGGAGCTGAGCCGCCAGTAATAAGTCTGACTGTCGAGCAATTCTTTAGGATACATGTATTCCGACGATGGCAGCGTAACATCTAAAAGGGGAGCCAGAAAGTCATCCGCCAATGCAAGCTGCAGACGATACTGCATTGCTCCAGGAAAATCCTCCCAATCAAAATTTACCGTTCGCATTGCCAGTTTTTGACCTAACACCGGAACATACCCAAGCACAGAGATGGACGCACCCGTGACAGTGATAACCCCCGTAGACGGATCGAATATGGATATACTGAACAGACCGGGTGTGCTCAAAAGGTTTGACGGAACCACCGCCCGTATGGTGTTGGGGTCAAGATAGAGGGTGGTGAGAGGGATAGATTCCCACATGAGCACGGTTGAGGGGGAAAAATCAGAGCCAGCAAGCTGCAGGGTAAACTCAGGACTGCCAACAAGAACGAATGCCGGAGAAATACCAGTGAGTCCTTCAGCAAGATCTTCAGGGGCAATTAGCTGCGGAGTTGGAGAAGGCAATTGAGGAGTTGGTGTGAACGCCGGATCAGGCTCAACGGTAAGAGTAATTTCCGGTTCAGGTGTTCCTTCCATTGGAGTGGGTGAAAACTCTGCGGTCGGCGTCAGCGGCGGGTCAGTGGGTATTTGCGGAGTTGCTGGTTCACCGGTGGGATCAGGCGTTGACGCAGGTAAGGTCGGGGTGGATGTCGGGGTAGGAATCAGCTCTACAGCGGAGCCGAAGAATACCAGTTGATCAAGCCCAACGGGGATCACGAGTCTATCGTGCGAAAGGACCAGGTTGGCGTTAATGTTCTGCGCCAAGGCGAATGACCAAACCTCAGTTCCAGTGTACAGGTCCAGCGCGTGGAGCGAACCATCAGACCTGGCCAGATAAAGGTAGCCATTTACTGATGCCAGCCTGGGGCAGGAGTTAAACTCAAGAACCCCAGGATCATACGTCCACAACACCTCAGCACTGAAAGGATCCAAACGCTGAATAACACCATCGGAGATTGAGGTGATCAACGCACCTTCGGTGAATAACGCGGAACAAGGCTCCCCCGCGGGAGGAGTTAGCGACCAGAGCAGGTTACCATCCAGCGGGTCAAGACCGAGGAACTGCCCGGAAGCAGAACCCAACACCAGCGACTGATCAGTAAGGATGAGAGGTGTGCGGATGCCATCCAACAGCCCATTCTGCCAGACAGGTTCGCCTGTGTGCGCATTGTACGCGACCACCTTGTCTAGAGTTGATGCAAAAACAATCTCATCTGTAGACACAACAGAAGAAACCGTACCGTCCAGGTGAACTGACCAGA
Organism: Anaerolineaceae bacterium UBA6107; assembly: GCA_002428455.1. Taxonomy (GTDB): domain Bacteria; phylum Chloroflexota; class Anaerolineae; order Anaerolineales; family Anaerolineaceae; genus UBA6107. Next base: position 68,958 of record DIWL01000018.1, read on the forward strand.
TCATGGATGGCGTAAAGACATCAATGGCATGCAGGGAATTGGAAACAGCACAGTACACACGACCCGTTTGTAAGGAGGAGCAGGAAATATCATCTGATGATGGCAGTCCAAGGTCAAAACTACTGAGAAGTAATCCGGAATCCAGGTCGAGGTCGACCAGTGTTACCGTAGCAAAATCGGGCTCGTTTCCGATGACATAGAGGTGAGAGCCGATAAAACCAAGGATGGTGGTCACCTCCAGGTCAGTAGAGCACCAGACCGGTTGGAAATCAGCCAAACGGTAACTGCAAAGACCGGCAGCTTCCTGAACGATGAGCTGATCTGTGATGATAAAGAGGGGAAGACCTCCGGTAAGCGGTGATAGCAGTGTGAAAAATCCTGTCGCTTCCAGAGGAGGTTGAAGCAGTTGGTTTTCAGTCTGAACTGGAGCAGGGGTGTAGGTCGATTCATTAGTAACGATCGGTTCGGCTGTACCGGTCGGGTCGATTAAGGACTGTGCACTGGCTGGAGTATAGAATGGAATAGAGGTGATGAGCAAACCTAGGATGACAAAGGCAGACAAGACCTTTGAAAAACGCATCCTGATGTTACGTTGAGATCGACACATGCCTCTTGTCCAATCGCGTAAATACTCGCTAATAATCTAACAATAATGAACGGCATCCGGCTAACGTTAATGATTATAAACCGGGTGCCTCGACACGGCAAATTACCGCGAAAACGAACAGAATAGACCACCCCATTCAGCTGATGGGCATGCCCGCACGCAGCGATGACCGTTGCCACGCGGACAGATCAGGGAATTAAGGCTGGATGGACCAGCGCCATTGGTACAGCACCACACTCGCGCCGCCCAGGATCAACACATCATCCACATCGTATTGCGAGACGAAATCGGAAAAAGACCATTTGTAGTCCGGATACTTGCGGATGTCTACACAGTAGGTATGGTGATAGTGAGAAGCCAGGAGCGGCTCTATGGCATTGGTAAAGGAATCCCCGATGATGAGCAGGTTGCGGTCTGAACCGTTTTCAGAAACATATTCAAGGAAATCCACGTCCGCCCCGTAGTAATCAACATAATGATCGGCGAATTTTTCAGTGGAGTATTGACCTGCCAGGTATTCATCTTTATTGTTGTAATCGATCTCGTTTCCCTCACGGTCGTAAATGCGGTAAGGCGGCAGGTTCGCCAGGTAAACCGAGAAAGGCTCTGTTTTGGCGTTGTAATTCAGCAATTTCGCCCAGCGACCCAGGTAATCAATATCCGGGAATGTATAAACCTCTCCGGTAGTGATCATCGGGGAGATATCCGGATAAGAATCCGCCAGCAACTGGTAGATCTGTTCGTAACCCTGCAAAATTCCGTACACATTCCAATGGTGATCGGTGCGGTAGTAATACTTCAGATGATCTTCAAAACTGGTCAGGCGCAAGGCGTCCAGTTTGAGCCGTTTTGGTTTATTGGCAGCGAAGAATTCATACGAGCGTCCGGCATCAGCATGTTTGAATTCTTCATTCACTGGGTGGTATGGTGAGTTTTCGATCATCTCGAGGTAGAACGCGTGGAAGTTGATGTCTTTATTCGCCTGGATAATTTTTTTATACTGCGCGATCTTGCCTTCGATCGTGCTTTGTTCATCCTTGGTAAAGAGGGACGGTTCGCCCAATAACACGCCCAGACCACGGACTTTGTAAATATCAACATCCCCATATTGGCCGAGCAGTTTCCAGTTTAGTTCCTCACTCTCATCAAAATCGGTTACTTCTGGTTCGTATTCAAACAGGTTACCAGCGAAAGAATCCGGCGCAGGTTGTTCCAAGAATTCCTGTTTTGGGGCGCAAGATACCATTAATAAGAGAAAAAGCGTTAGCGCAAAAATCACACGTATTGGTTTATTCATTTAGATCCTCATTCCTGACCTTACCAAGCGGTCATCACTGGCTATTGTACCAGACGTTGTATATACGCAATTTCAGGTGCAAGTTATGTACCGCCTAATTACAACGAATTATATCCAATTTTATTGAAGTGGTAGAGCAGGGGTCAGTAATTCCCGTTGAGGATCTTATCCTGGATGAAAGTGGTAACTTCGGGGTTGGGTACCTTTATGTGGCGTCCATAATTGGTGATCATGGGAGTGTACAGTTCGGTTGGAATATCCACAAATACCAGTGAATCCTTATCCAGTTCCTGGATAAAGCAGATGAAAGTGTACACATCGCGCAGGGTAAGATCGGTGACGACTCCCCTGTCATTGAGCACCTTCACACCCAGGGCGGGTAGTTTAGTAAGATTCTCCGGCTGGCGCAATTTCTGAATCAACGCGTTCATAATGACGGATTGACGCATAATGCGGTAACGGTCGAGGTCAGCTTTTCGCTCGCGCACAAACTCCAGCGCGGTTTTGCCATCCATATGATGGTTGCCCTTGTAACCATACGCGCCAATGGGACCATCGAGGTAAAAATCGATCCCGCCCACGGCGTCGACCAATTGTTCAAAAACATTGAAATGAATCGCACCATAGTGATCAAAGGAAACACCATAGTTGTAAAAAAGGGTCTCGGAAAACTTGACCACACCCTGACCCCGACCATCAAAATACTCGCCGTAGCCATAAGCGGCATTGATCTTGAACTGCGTGATGTTATGCTCTTCCAGTCCAGGAATGGGTACCCAGAAATCCCGCGGGATCGAGAGAATTAGCACGCGGCGCTCTGTGAAATCAACCCTGACAAGACGAATCACATCAGCCTGTTCGACTTCGTCTATGCCCAGTCCAAGGATAATCATCGGGTCAGTCTGACCACACACCGCTGTAGAACGCCTGGTTGCCGGGTTCTCTTCCGTTTTCCCGTGATCACTTACCACGGGTCCGGTTGCCGGTGCGGATGGATCGACAGCGGACATAGAGGTACTGACGGCGGGGAGAGGGGTAAAAGTCTGGAACGGTTCACCGGAGAACTTCGGAAGCTGGGCACCGAATAGAGGATTGATCCATATCAAGTAAAACAAGCCCGCCAACAGGACGATCACGAATAATAACCAAAAGACCCATCGGCGGCGTCTCTTGCCTTTTCTCGGTGAACTTTGCTCTTGTTGCAATGGTTGAGCCTGCTCCTCTGGCTGGAGCGCAACTGCAGCGACGCGGGCAGGTGTTTGCAACGCGGCCGGTAGTGATAATTTCTTGAGGATGCGCGGGAAACCGCTGTTAAGGAGCTCACATATTTCTGCCGCAATCGCACCAGGATCCTCGTCCGGTGAGATCACTGGGTCCGGAATATCATAAACCTGTCCGGTACTGATTTCTGTAAGCAGGAAGGTTTTCCCGGAAGCTGACAGGAATTCATTCTCAATGGCTTCCTTCTGTCCTTGCGTCATCACAATGATGAGATCAGCTGTGGCAACCAGGGCGGTACTAATCTCCCTGGAGCGGACAGACTCCACGTTGAAGCCGTTTTGTACAGCAAGTTCTACAGCCTCACGCAGCGGGGGTGCGCCTTCCACGGCCCAGATACCTGCAGATCCGACAGTGGTGTTGCTGGAAAAATTATTCTGCTCGAGCAGATGTTGAAAACAACCTGCGGCGAGGACGGAGCGGAAACGATTTGCGCTGCAAACAAAGAGAATATATGGCATTTCCGCTGCAGTGACCCTTTCCTGTCAGCCTAATTTGGAATAATGAGCAGTTCGCCCATGCTGAGCACATAACCATCGGGCAGTTCGTTGTATCGTTTCAATAGGAGCGGATCGATCTGCATGCGTTCGGCATATGCTTCAATGGTCAACCCAGCTGTCGTGATCTCACGCACTGAAAATTGCGGCAGTGCGGTTACATCATCTGTATTGAGCGGAATGACCAGGATCGTATTCACCCAGAGAGAATCGGGCAACTTAAAATTGATGGCTTTGATCGCTTCAACCGAAGTACCGAATTTTTCAGCCAGCAGGATATAACCCTCACCTTCCTGAAGTTGATGGATGACTAGCTGAGGGTCATTCCCGAAGGGTGTTTCGATCGCCCGCGGTGTGGTGCGAGAGGGGAACACAATCGCAACTGTCGCGGTTGGCTGCGGCGTCTCTGTAGGTTCCGGAGAGGGGGTGGGTTGGAATGGCGTGACGATTGCGGTTGGAACAGGCACAGGGGCAGATGGTGTGGGAAAAATGACTGGCAAATTCAAACCGGGGATGCGGATCAACCCCATAGATGCGGCGACGACGAGTCCGAACAGGATCACAGCGAGAAGAATGACCACCGAAAGCCTGGTGCGAGAGCCATGGACTTTGGGTCGTTTGCCGCGCAACTCCCTGGGCAGGGGCTCAAGATCTACCGTCTGATAGACCGGGCATTGCGGATATTCCCTGGTGAGGCACACACTCCGTTGATGCGCAAGGCTAACGGGTGTTATGGGTTTACAGTGGTAGCAAAAATTGTATGGCGCTGGATAGGCGAGAGCCGTCTCGGGGTCATCCTCAAAGCCAAGAAACGGGCAAAAACCAGCTACTTGGCCTTTTCCACTTGTCATTTGGATGATGGAGGGCGAATTGCCTGATGAAATACCAGCTGTCAATTACTTATCCCCCTTGTTTCACATTGACGTCATCAACTTCAACTTGCGCGGGAGTGGAATCCGTGCCGGTCTTGCCGTAATGTTTGCTGTAATAGTACTCACGGTTGTAGTAATAGCTTGACCGTTTGACCTTGATGTTATTCAGCACGATCCCCAACAACCGGGCATCCAGGCGCTTCAACTGTTCAACAGCCTGCTGGATCGCACCACGTTTGGTCTTTTTTGGATCAATGACCAGGATGACCCCATCAACGCTCTTAGCCAGGATGAGGGCATCCGTGACCGCAAGAAGCGGGGGGGAATCAAGAATGACCATGTCAAAGTGCTTGGCCAGCAGCTTGATCACATCCTGCATCTTGGTCGAAGCCAACAATTCTGATGGATTCGGGGGCAGGCTTCCGGAAGTAATGATGCTAAGACCATTCACAGCTGTCTTCTTCACTACACCAGTCATTTTATCAGGGGTGCGGATGAAGTAATCGGATAGCCCTAACCGGTTGGAAAGTTTGAAGACCTTGTGCATGGTTGGCCGGCGCATATCACCGTCCACGATAACAACCTCCTTGTCACTCTGCGCGATGACCGTGGCGAGGTTGGCTGCCACCGATGATTTACCATCGGAAGGCGAGGCGCTGGTTATGAGTAAAGTTTTCAATGGTGCATCGATGCCACTGAATTGGAGGTTTGTGCGTAGTGAGCGGAAGGATTCAGATACCGGCATGCGGGGTTTGCTTAAGGTGATGAGCGGTTCCTGGCTGGCGGAAAAGTTTGTGATGACACCGATAACCGGTATACCCCATCGTCGGGAGAGCTCGCTCGGGTCGCGAATCTCGTCTTCAAGATAGGCGATGAGGAATACCACACCCGCTGCGACCATAAAACCGACTACGGCTGCCAAGGCTCCACTCTTGAGGGGCTGGGGTTGGATGGGAGTAGTATTGGGAATGGCCTGGTTCAACTGGCTGATCGTGGTGGCTGATTGAACTTCTGTCAGGCGGATTTGCTGCAGGTTGGCGAATAACGAGGAGCGGTTGGATTGATACTGCGCCTTGGCCAGTTCAAGCTCAGCGCGGCTCACATAATCCTGCGGATCCCGTTCCACGGGGATGGTGGGAAGACCATCCTCCTCCAATTGCTTGTTTCGTTCAACCGCAGCTTCGTATTCGGCATCTTTGATTTCAAGGATCGACAGTTCAGAGTTGACCTGGGTCAATTTATTATCCAGGTCAGCGATCTCGGCCTCCAGGCTGGATTTCAGTTCCAAGTATCGGGATGCCTGGTCTCGCATGACCTTTTCAGCAAAAGCGGCGATGACCGCATTGGCAGTGTCGGCAGCTTTTTGCGGATCAGAATCGGTTACAGATATATTGAAAATCGGAGAATTCTCGACAGACGTGGCTTTGACGTTGCCGGTAACCGGATAACCCAACTTTTCGGCAACTGTTTGCAGTAAAGTTTCGGTGACCATGGTCTGCGCATACGTTTCAGCCAGCCGCTGGCTGGTGTAGGTGGCGGTATATGAATCGTAATAATCCGTTCTGGAGACCACGTTTACGATGGCTTTGGCGGAGGCCTCGTAGACACGGGGCTGCTGATCGGTCAGGTAATACGCGACTGCGCCAGCCGCGATCGCTACAAGTAGAAGAAGCCAAAGCCAACGCCACAATATCTGAACATAATCCAGTATGCTCTCAAGACTGCTGCGCTCTTCAATATCATTTTCCATGCAAATTGACCGCCCTTTCTAGGGTTAATATCATAAGTATAAATCAAAACCTGATCTATTGTTTAAGGTCATGTACCTGGAAGACGGGCAATCACGAGACATGAATCATTTTACCGGTTAATAGGCGCTGTGCCGGGTAAGATATCAGGATGAACGTCCGTTTTACCAGGAGCTTACCAAATCGTATATTCAACAACGCATAAAATCTGACCGCGTTGCATTTACCAATTAATTATTTTATGCTATCCTATAATATAAGGGAATTTTTCCAACAGATGTTCTCTAGCGGGGTTTTGTACCAACACTTAAGAAAGGCATTGATCCCATTGCTGATCCTGGCAATCGGTTTGCCTTTGTTTAATCATGTCTTGTCCCCGGAAAAAACCGCATCTGCCCAGGATGGGCCCGACAGGGTGATCTGGATCACAGTGGATTCAACTGACAACGAATGGTGGCTGGCCTATTGGGCAGATAACCACATCGCCTGCCAGTTCACGATCGACCATGACGGTCCTCCGACGCCTGAAGACGTTCTGCTGGTGTGCGGGAATTCTGTTTACCAGGCCTGGCTGGAGACTCCGGCTTGCGAGGCTGCAGAAAATGGCAACAACACATCCAACTGCAAAGGGCTTTACCTGCAACAGGGAGTAGCCCAGGAAACAAGCAACGAGATCCAAGTGGAGCTACCCGCACCAGAGGTATGGATCTCGATTGCCGGCAACCTGATAGACAGCACAAAAAATAAATGGGCGGGCGAACCCAGGATCATTTTGACGGGCGAGGAAAAGATCGCCAATGAGAGTATTGTCCGGATCAATGGTGTTTATGACGGGATTTCATTTTCCTGCGAAGGTGATATTTGTGAACTGCCGCTAGCCACGACCGGGGACCGAGGTATAACACTCACTTTCTGGGGAGAATCCAGTTACGGTGACAGCACCGAGGAATACACTGCACTGGTGCGTGTGTTGCCATGGGGTGAAACGGCAGAGGGTTCCATGGTACCGCAGCGCATTGGATATTATGTAGATATTATCAGCCCACAATGGCGCGGACAGCACAATTGCTCCTGCGCGGGTATCTGGCAATCCTTCCCTCCCGTTGAGGGGTTACCGGAGTGGCTGGATACCCCGGACAACGCAGCGGGGTTATCCTCCTCGCTTTCTTTACATTACCTGGCAGCGATGCTCATCCAGAACGGCGAAGTGGACGCCAGTGACTGCCCCGGAGGCGGTCTCGATTATCCAACTGCCGCCAATCTCTGCGGTGTGGAGAAAGCAGAAACAGCGTTAAACGACTGGCAAAACCAGTTTGATGAAGAGATCATGGCTACTTCCGGGGAAACCGGGATTCCGGCTCAGCTGTTGAAGAACATCTTCGCCCGCGAAAGCCAGCTCTGGCCGGGCATATACCATGACATTGAAGAAGCCGGTCTCGGGCAGTTGACTGAAGAAGGGGCTGACACAACCCTGTTGTGGAACCGTGATTTCTATGCGCAGTTTTGCCCGCTGGTGCTGCTAGACACCACCTGTGAGAAAGGATACGCCACACTACCGGAAGATCAACAGGCGATTCTACGCGGTGCACTGGTGAAGAAGGTTAACGCAACCTGCGTCGATTGCCCGATGGGGATCGACCTGACACAGGCAAACTTCAGCGTGGGAATCTTTGGCGAGACTCTGGTGGGAAATTGCGCCCAGGTGGACCGCATGATGTACAACCTCACGCGCCAGACCTCCGGCCTGCTCACCTCTTACACTGACCTGTGGCGCTTCACACTGATCAATTACAATGCCGGCCCGGGCTGCCTGTGGACTGCGTTGAACCGCACCTGGAAAGCCGGAGATCCATTGGACTGGGTGCATGTGGCAGCTAACCTGGAACCCGCCTGCCAGGGGGCTGTGGATTATGTGAAAGAGGTTTCAGAAGGAGACACAGCAAGCATCGCGGTCTTTTCCACCATGATCCCCTCACCCACACCCACCATCACGCTTACACCCAGACCCGTGCGACCGACCTCCACACCGCGGGCAACCTATACACCAGCCGCCACAAAGACAATTACACCGACAGGTACGATCAGACCGACCAACACGGGAACGCTCACGATCACCCCGTCACCGACAAACACCCTCACACCCACTCCCACCAACACACCGAGCGGGGGATGGTAAGGGAAGCGAAAACCACACAAAAATAACAACCGGCTGCCAAAGCAGCCGGTTTTGTAATTGAGAAATACCCGGGTTAAATTTCAAGGGGTGATGGTCAACGGTATCCATGGCGTTTCCAGCCAGTCACCGCCAACCCTGGCTTCCATTTTCCAGTAGTAGGTTCCCACGGCAAACTTGTTCGCCATGGGGAGGGTATGGGTTGTGACGGGGATCAATCCACTGACATCGTAGAGATAGAGTTCAGACCTATCATCGTCAACGATAAGCCGGTAATTGTCTGCGCCGGTCACGGCAACCCACTCAAAAGTCGGCCGCTTGACGCTGGTAATCGCGCCGTACTTGGGCAATTTCTGGAAGGAGATGATCAATCGGCGGGAAGATGACCAATCTGAAATATTGCCCGCGGCATCTATCGCCCTGGCGCGCCAGTAGAACTCACCATAAGGCAGCGTGACCGGTACCGTCCATTCAGGATCGGCATCCTGGTCACTTTCGGCGACAATACTGGTAAATCCAGCGTCTATGGACACCTGGTACTGGTAGAATTTGGCTCCAGATGCAGCCAGAACTGACAGGGTCGGAGTGGTATCCGCCCGTAATTTATTGTCCGCGGGCTTATAAAGCACCGGTTTGGTTGGAGGAATCGTGTCTACTTTAAATATCCAGACATCCGACCAGGTTCCCAGCTTGACATCACTGGCGTTGAATGCCCTAACACGCCAATAATATTTACCATCCGGGAAATCGGTTAGGGTAAAGCTCAAGCTGCGTTCAAGGCCGGCAGCCGGGATGATCTGCTTGAGTACCTTGGTTTGGAACAGCGCATCCTTTGCGATGATCAACTTGTAGTAAGCGCCGTCTTGAACGGTCTTCCAGACCAGTGTTACATCGTTGTCATTGGTTTTGGTCTTGTGCACGGGAGAGATCAGCGGCGGTTTACCAATGGGGAAGATGTAGACGGTGCCCACGAAATCGACCGCGGTAATATCAGTGTCAATTACATCGACCAAAATCCATTCGGGATCGAATATATACACATCATCTTCCGGAATAATACGGTATGATCCGACGGGGAAGCCGGTCAATGTGTAGAGACCGGATGAATCGGTCAACACGGTCTGACCAAATTCATTAGAAACGCGAACATCCGGTAAGGGAACACCCTGGTCATCCGTTATGGTACCGGAGATCGAGTAGAGCGCACCCACCGGTGTGGCAGTGAAATTGACACCGGTGACATTATCGTTCGTGATCGTCGCCAGCCGAGATGCAGGGCTAAAGGTATACCCCAGCCGGTAAGGTGTGACCGTATAAGAACCTGCGATCAGGTTCGCGAGGGTGTACTGCCCAAGTTGATCGGTTTTAACCTCCTGCCCCTGGCCATCAGAGACGATCACGCCAGCCAACGGAGCGCCTAATGCATCCAGAACGGTGCCGGAAATGGATAACAACCCTGATACCAGGTGGTTTGTTGTGCCCACTGAAGCAGTGTAGAATCCATCTCCTGCGAAGGAAGCGGTTAGGACCGTGTTGCCCGGTGTGAACGAAGTCAATTCACATGAACCAGCGCCGTCCACGAGGGGAGCCGTGCAGGTATTCCCCTCATCATCAGAGACAGCAACTGAACCGGCCGGTTCGTCAAAGCTGCCTTTCACCTCTACCGCGACGGTGTAGGGCTCGCCGGGAGCAGATGGATCAGGCGTATCGCTGATGATGTGGGTAGTGCTTACCCGCGTGCGTAAGGCCGGATCACCAAATAAAAGATAGGTGTCCATCAGGTCGGGAGAGGCACCCATCGACGACAGGTTCAACTTGCCTGCCAGGGTAGCTGCACCAACAGAATCAGCTCCATCCGTCAACAAAGAGTTCAGGAAACCGCGGTTGAGGTAGTCATGCCCGGTCGCCACACCCTGCCCTGTGGGTGACCAACTGGCAATAGCGCCTTTTCCAACGGCACGCGTGGTAATTTCTGCCACTGCATAAAAGTAGGGATCAGGATTTATAAAGTATCCCTCCATACATGTCATTGGAAGTACGATGGGCTGCTGAGCACCATTGAGCAACGAGGGCACTGTGGAGGTTGTAAAAAGGCTTTCACCAGCCCATCCATACGAATAGCCGTGCCCGATATAATTGACGATTAGCTTGCCATAACCAGTTTTAACTGCATTCTGCGCTGCGGTTTTATCGGTATGGGTTATTCCAAAATAGATCTTTTCAATTGAATAAGATGGTGGCATACAGCAGGTAGTGAGGTTATCCGCGAGAAGCGGGTAGTTTCCACCGCTGTCCGCATTATCTGTAACCGATAGAATCTGGCTCTGCCAGGTACCAGACGGTGGGGTTTGTTCGTAAGCGATGATCTTGGCAACGATCGCGTCAGCTTCAGCAGCGCTGTTGACCGATAACCGCCCCAGCATCATGTCCGGCATGGTGTCCGCCCCTGATACCGTGACGTAGCGGTTGTCCGCTGCCGTTTCATCGATCCACGGATCCACATTCAACAGGTACGGCGGGATCTGGCTCACCCCCCCAAAGCCCAGGTAGTTCTTAGGGTCGTAATTCCCATCCCCCATTA
>DIWL01000060.1:0-12870 GCA_002428455.1 Anaerolineaceae bacterium UBA6107
TCTGGGCAACGGTTGTGCTTGGACTTGTGCAAACAGGGCTGGGCATTGCTTTTGGTTTTGCGGCGATGATCGCCTTCTTCCTGCTCATCCCTGCTTACGCCGTGCTGGCTGTTCCCGGTGCGCTGGTGGCAGCGCTTCCCGGAGGGTTGGCGTACCTGCTGTCCAGCCTGAGTGTACCGGTGGGGGTGGCCGTTTTCATCGGCGTGCTGGTGGCGCTACCCTTCTTTGTAGCGGTCACATTATTACCGATCAGTTTTCTCGCCGGGATGTTCGGGGTGTATACCTCCAATATTTGGACCCTCGCCTTCCGCACCCTTCATCCGCTAGGAACCCCTCCACCAGTGAGCGGTGAAATTCCTCCGGCGCAGAAGTACGAGGTTCCACCGCCATTGGAAGGTGATCCGCGGCTAGAGTAGATCAAGCTGATTGAAATAGTAAATACGGTCGTAGGGGAGGTTCAAGAACCTCCCCTACAATTTTCTAAGTCTGTGGCCCTTTTCGTCCCCACCGGCTAATTTCTTGGGTTACAATACAAGGCGTTGTCTGCAAAATCGCCCACAACGCAAGAGACAAAATAATCTTTATGACAACCACCACGACTGCTGAATATACCATTCCGCCGCAATATAAAACTGACCGCCGCTCACCGGTGCGCTGGGTGATCTCTCACGCGCTGCACGAGTGGTGGATCCTGCTCCTCGCGCTGGTGGGTGCACTGGGCAACGCCGGGTTGATGGCGGTGGCCAGTGTGCAGATCGGCGAAGCCTTCAACGTGGTCGCCGCAGAGGTATTTGATCCCCGGGCGCTGCTGCGCATCTTCTGGATCATCATCGCCTGCGGCCTGGGACGCGGTGTACTGCAGTTCTCGCGCAACTTCGGCTTTGAGTTCTGCGCACAGCGTATCGAGCGCAACGTGCGCCGCGAACTTTACGCCAGTCTGCTCAGCAAGAGCATGACCTTCCATAACCTGCAGCCTGTGGGAGATACCATGGCGCGTGCCACCAACGACGTGCGCGAGGTGAACTTCCTCTTCAGCCCCGGTCTCAATATGGTGGTCGGATCGCTGGCTTTTCTCATCTTCCCATTCATCGCTGCTCCCCGTTACAACGTTTCCCTAATGCTGGTGCCCGGCGTTTTCATTGTGCTTTACTTTGTTGTACTCAGAATATATATGAGGGGTCTCGCACCCATCACTGAAGAGGTGCGCGAATCCTTCGGCGTGTTGAATATACGCCTGGCTGAATCCCTCGACGGAATCGAGACTGTCAAAGGCTCTGCCCAGGAATCCGGCGAGATCGCTCTTTTCGATCACAATATTAAGCGGTACCGCGATGCCGCGATCGCCCAGGGACGCAAGGAATCCAAGTTCCTGCCGTTGCTGCTCTACGGCATAGCCCTGGCAGCCGGTCTGCTGCACGCACTGCTGCTCTTCCAGCGCGGTCTGATCGACATCGGCGCGGTTGTCGGTTATTTTGGTCTCCTGCTCATGCTTGATTTTCCGACTTTTTCGTCCTTATGGGCGTATTCGCGCATCTCGCTCGGCCTGGCGGGCGGAAAACGTATTCTTGAGTTGATGAACCGTGAGAATAACCTGGACCAGAACCTTGCCGGCCACGCCCTTCCGTTACGCGGTGAAGTGGAATTCCGCGATGTCACCTTCCGCTACGAGGGCGGGCAACCGGTGCTGGAAAATGTCAGTTTTACTGTTCAACCCGGTCAGACCGTGGCCATCGTCGGGCAGACCGGCTCCGGCAAGACCTCACTGGTGCGTCTTATCAACCGCACCTACGACGTCAGCGCCGGGCAGGTGCTGGTGGACGGCGTGGATGTGCGCGATTGGAACCTGGCCAACCTGCGCCGCAACATTTCGATCATTGAACAGGATATCTTCCTCTTCTCCCGTTCCATCGCCGACAACATCGCCTTTGGAAAACCGGACGCCGCCCGTGAAGAGATCATCGCCGCGGCGAAAGCCGCCCAGGCGCACGAGTTCATTTCCTCCTTCTCCGAGGGCTACGACACGGTCATCGGCGAGCGCGGGGTGACGCTTTCAGGCGGTCAACGGCAGAGGCTGGCACTGGCACGAGCCTTCCTTACCGATCCGCGCATCCTTATGCTGGATGATTCCACCAGCGCGATCGACTCCGCCACCGAGGACCACATCCAGCGTGCGATCTATGCCGCGGCACTTGGACGCACCACCTTCATCATCACTCACCGCCTGTCGCAAATCCGCTGGGCGGATCTCATCCTCGTCATCCGCAACGGGCAGCTGGCGGCAAGTGGAACGCACGAAGATCTCCTTCGCACCAGCGACGCTTACCGGAGGATATTCAATGAATAACTCTCGAGAATGGAAAATCGGGAATAGTGAATCGGATGAAATATTGATGACGGTTCACGATTTTCGATTCACAGTTCTCGATTTATCGGGGTTTTATGGGCTTCTTTAGTTCGTTAGACGCTGAAAAATACGACCGCACCTACAACGACCGCGAACTGGCGCGACGGATCGTGGGCTATTTCAAGCCGCAGAAGAAGCGCCTGGTGCTCATCTCGCTGCTCACTTTGTTGGTCGCCGGGGCAGGAGCGCTGCTCCCCGTTATCGTCAGCCGCGGCATCGACCTGCTCGAAGGACTTCCGCAGGTGCTCAGCCTGGTACTGGTCGCTGTGGCGGTGCTGGTGGTGGGTGTGGCCATCTGGCTCTTCAATTTCGGCTTACGCCGGCTCACTTCCACGGCCATCGCTGAGGTGGTGGCGCAGCTCTCTTCGGATGCCTACAAGGCTTCTGTGGAGCATGACCTCTCGTTCTATGATGAATTTTCTTCAGGCAAGATCGTCTCGCGCATCACATCGGACACGCGCGATTTCGGCGAGCTGGTCACCCTCATCACGGACGTGGCGAGCATGTTCATCGAATCGCTCATCCTGGCGGTTGTGCTGCTCAATATCCAGTGGCAATTGACCATGTACGTCTTCGCCATCATCCCCGTTGTCCTCGTCCTGGGAATTGCCTACCGCACCGTTGCCCGCAAGGCCACCCGCCAGGGCATGCGCGCCATGGCCAATGTGAACAGCACGATCAAGGAGACGGTCAGCGGCATCGCGGTTGCCAAGAACTTCCGCCAGGAGGCGGGGATCTTCGCAGAATTCAACAACGCGAATGAAACCTCATACGGCGTGAATGTACGCCGCGGGCTGGTGCTTTCAGTGGTCTTTCCCGCCCTCAACGCCCTGGCGATGATCGCCACCGCTGTGATGGTGCTCGCCGGCGGTCACAGTGTGATCAAAGGTGCTGTCACGCTGGGCGCGTGGTATCTCTTCATCCTTAGCCTGGACCGTTTCCTCTTCCCGATTATGAACCTCACGTCCTTCTGGACCTCGATCCAGAACGGGCTTTCGGCCTCCGAACGCGTATTCGCCCTCATCGATACCCCCACCGTGGTTATTCAAACGGCCAGTGATCCCGTCCCGCCGTTGAAAGGGCAGATTTCATTCCAGGATGTCTCCTTCCATTACAAGGAGAGTGAACAGATCCTGGATGGGTTCAACCTCGAGATCAAACCCGGAGAGAACCTGGCCATTGTTGGGCACACCGGCGCCGGCAAAACCTCGGTAGCCAAGCTCATCGCCCGCTTCTACGAATTCCAGGGCGGCCGGCTATTGATCGATGGTCATGATATCCGCGCCTTCAACCTGGAGGAATACCGCCGCCATTTGGGTGTGGTCTCACAGGTGCCGTTCCTGTTTTCCGGCACAGTGGCGGAGAACATCCGTTATGCGCAGCGCGGCGCGGGCGATGGCGAAATCCTGGCGCTGGCCAAGCGCATAGGTGGAGGAGAATGGCTGGACACGCTGCCGCAGGGACTGGAATCACAGGTCGGCGAACGCGGCGGGCGCCTCTCGATGGGGCAAAGGCAGCTAGTGGCGCTGATGCGCGTGCTCGTGCAGCACCCCGCCATCTTCATCCTGGATGAAGCCACCGCCAGCATTGACCCGTTCACCGAGTGGCAGATCCAGCAGGCGCTCGATCTCATCCTGCAGCAATCCACCAGTATATTAATTGCGCATAGATTATCGACGGTCAAGTCCGCTGACCGCATCATTGTAATGGAAAACGGCCGCACCATCGAGGAGGGCGATCACCGCCAGCTCCTCGCCGGCGGTGGGCACTACGCCACCCTCTACAATACCTACTTCCGCCATCAGTCGCTTGAGTATGTCGAGCAGGCGCGAGTGATCGCGACCGGTGGAGTAGGGGAAAACTAACGCAATCTGACTCTCGCAGGATCCATGAAATAATACAAAACAGGGGCACAAGAATTGTGCCCCTGTTTTAGTGTTAAACCTGATTACTTGATCTTGAAGTAAGCCTGGTGGATTGAACCATCGTTCAACAGGATGTTCAGGATCCAGCAGGTTCCTGACCAGTTCTTTTTCGTTTTCCAGGTGAAGATGTATTGATCCAGGCTGGCATCGTACAGCAGTTTTGACCGGTCCATGTAGAGCAGTTTATCCGGTTCAAACTCTGTAAACGTGCAATCCTTGCACTTCATCAGCACCGGGTAACCATACTCGAAGATATCCATACCCCAGTCGCCGCCCAGGCTGAACTTGACCGGGACGGTGCTGCCGGCTTTGATGACCGTCACATCCGGCGCGTTCTTCACCGGCTCGTAGAAGCCAGTGAAGTTGTAGGCGGGAATCAGGTCGAGGCCAATGATGACGGGGTCGTGGTCCGAGTAACGGTAGAAGTCAGGCGCATACAGTGCATCCTGCCCATTTGACTTGAAGGACATGTCGTAATCGATCAGGTCGGGCTCATCCGCATTGACGTGCCACGTCGCGCTGCCGGTAACCTGGTCAGCCAGGGTCGCGGTCATGGCGTAATCGAGGTAGCCGATCTGTCCGTCAAAGACGTAGGAATACGCGTATTCCCCTTCGAACATGAAGGTCATGTCCACGTAATCGTCGAAGGTGCCGGGTGTATCATCCGGTCCTGCCAGGATGGCGTCGATCGGGTCCTCCTTGTCATAGGAGTTCAGGTCGCCGATGATCATCACGTCCATGTCCCCGCTGCCGGTTGGATCGCTGTCCAGCCAATCCACCAGGGCTTGCGCAGCAGCTTCACGCGTGAGGTTGCAGTTGCCCGCGCCGTCGCCCAGGTCTGGATCACCGTCACAGGCCGAACCCTTTGATTTGAGGTGATTGACCGCCACAGTGAAGATTCCGCCGTTGGTATCGACAAAGGATTGCGCCAGTACCGGCCGGTTGTAATCATCCAGGAAGCGTGCATCCACTGAGGAATCAAGGATGGCGAACGTTCCATAAGGGGTGACCGCCGCGGGTTTGTAGATCAATGCCTGTCTGATCGCGTCAGTCCCGATGGCACCCGTGTGGATGTAATCGTATGTGCCCGCACCCAGCGCAGCATTCAAACTGCCAACCAGGTAATCGATCGGAGCATCCGTGGCGTTGTTCTCGATCTCGATCATACCGATCACGTCCGCGTCCATCGCGATGATTGCTGCCACCAGTTTGTTATGCTGTCGGGTGAACTCTTCCGCTGTATCCGCACCGCGGCATTCCTGGTCACCCAACGGTCCACAAATGTCGGGACCCAGATCGAGTGTCGTGAAGTAATTGAGCGTGTTCATCGAAACCACTTTGAGCGTACCGCCGACCTCCGGTGCAGCCGTCGGGCGCGGGTTGGCCGCGGTGTAATCCGCCCCTTCAGTTGGTTGGATGCGGTACAGGCTAAAGCTGTAATCGATCACGCCAGTCACATTGGTCAACGTGTCACCCCCGCGGAACAGGTTGTCCAGGTCAAAGATCTCACCATTGGGGTGTAGCGCCGGATCGGGATTCTGTGCCGTGCGTCCGTCATCCAGGGTGATCTTGTCCAGCAGGAAGTCCTGCGCAGCCTGGTAATACTCGGGTGATCCCGGTTCGTACACTGCTGTCGGTGTCATGTGCCGCGTGGAGGTGAGCACGATCTCGTTATAACGGTCAAAGTTAAAGTACTCGGAGATCACCAACGGCTGCGGGAAGGTTACCAGCATGCCCTCATAGGCTTCAAACTCGGTCAGAGTATCCGCGGGTAAATCGACCACAGTAGGGGTTACCACATTGCCAGTGGAGCACGCCCAGACCTGCGAAGCAGTGATCTCGGTCATTCCATTGTATTCCGAGATCGCTCCCTTGACGCGCACACCATCACCCGGCATTACATCGACCGTTCCTCCGGGGTAGTAGATAAAGACACCTTCCGAGCTCGCCGGGTCGCTGTCGACATCAGTGCTGAAAGACTGGATGTGGAATCCGTTCAGGTTGCCGTTGTCGATCGCGGCGTTGTTTTGAAAATCACCCACCACGATGCCTTCTACAGCCACCACGCTCCCCTCCAGTGGGCTGTCAGCTCCAATACCCTGCACCGCGGAGATCAGCGTGTACGGGTCTCCGCAGGCTTCTGGGGGTGGAACGAACACCGCGTTAAGTGCGCCGGGAGTGTTGTAAGCCTCGCCCAGCACGAGCGTGCCGGTGTAGGTGGGGATTCCCGCCAAGTCGAAGTCGTTGCGCACCCAGTCGGTGGCAGCATCCGTATCAAACCCGTCTGGGATGCGCGAAGCGCCGCCTGGAGCAAAGGAGAGACCATCGTAAGCCACCCCAAGAGCCGGGGTGCCATAGGTAATGTCACCAGCGCCGCCATCATTCACTGCCACAGAATCCACAATGGCATCCCATGGTGTGGCATCAAAAACCCCATCGTCATTCGTGTCGAGGTCATCGGCGAGAGCGCCGCTGAAATTCTTCACCAGCAGCAGGGAGAGTGAGCCGTTCTCAAGCGCGTTGGCAGGCAGGTTGACCAGGATTAGGCCATTCGCGTCCGTAGTGCCCAATGCGATCACCTCATCCACTGTGCCCACGGATGTGCCAACATCTCCCCCGATCTCAAGCAGCTTGTACGCGGAGTAATCCGTTGCCGCTGTGCCGAAAAATTCCACGTATTCCACATCGGTGCCCGTTGTGCTGGCAGAAAATTCATTGATCCTGGGCGAAAGCGGCTCGACTGAACATGCGTTAAGTGGAGTTGAAGTAATACGCGCACTCGGAGCAGCGACCGTAAAATCAACCAGATTATTATCTGTGTCATTGCAGCCGCCGTTGTTGCGTGATGCAGCGGTAGAATTGGAAAGTGTCGGAGTTGGCGATCCCTCATAGAAATTGGCACCTCCGTATCCGACAAGATCGATGATCTTGGCCAATTGGTCCGGCGTGCATGGTGTGGAACTGCCGTTACATCCCAATGTCGTTGCTTGGTTTACGAGGGCGACTTTACCGCCAGTTGCTGACATGGCAATCGGGGAGCCGTCGATGAGATCAGGTGTCGGCAAAGCGACCCCGTTCCCAGCACCGGCAGCTTCCTGAACCAGGTAATATTGCCCCGGCTGCAGCGAGACGTTGGGCAGTTCGGTGAGTTGAGTGCTGGTTGCACCGAAATTGCCCGTGCCGGTTGCGCTGGCATACTGGACCGACCAGCCGGCCAGTGAAACAGCTGTTGTGCCGCGGTTGAACAGCTCAACAAAATCGTGTGTGTAAATGGCTCCGGTGTTTCCGCCACCTCCATACACCTGGCTGATAACGATATCCGGTGAAACTGCGGCTCCTGGAAAACTAAACACTGGCATAAATCCGCAGATTAGTGAAAGGGATACCGAGAAACAGAAGATCTTGAAAAAGGTATGTTTCATTTTGTTTTCCTCCTAAAATTTCATTCTGTGGGATAGATCGCATTGCACCGACGATATTTGTTGGGACATCCAATCCATAAACCAATTTTTTTCGTTTTCCTCCAATTCCGGTTCAGGTTTCCGCGCCATTAGCGCCCTAACTGCAAGATTCCCTGAGTACATACAGGAAGATAATCATCCTCTGGGTCAGTGATGGGGTCGGGGGAACGATGCGGCTGAATTGGGGGGAATTGCAGAAGATGCAGGAATACCTTCCTGCATTATTAGTGTACAAAATTCCGGCGGAAATTCAATAGGGGATTTCTTAAAAAACAAGGGCGCAGGTTATGCGCCCTTGTTTGGTAACAATCTATAACCTTTACTTGAACTTGAACAGCGCTGTATGCGTGGTGCCGTCGTTCAACTCAATGGTGAACAACTGGCAGGTACCCGCCCAGGCTGCATCCGTCTGCCAGGTAAACTTGTATTTGTCCTTGGTGGCATTGTAGGAGAGCAACGGATCGGTTAGGGTGACATATTTTTCGACCACGTTCTTGTCGTAAGTGATCGGGCAGTATACCTTTTCTACTGTTGGTGTACCTGCTGCAAAGATGTCAAGCCCCTTGTCGCCATTCAGGCTGAACTTGACCGGGATCACGTTGCCGGCAATGGCAATGTTGAGGATGGGTTGATTATCCACCTGGCCAAGGAAGCCGCGGAAGTCGTAGATCACGTTCACGATCACCGCGCTAAATGTCGAGTAACCCAGCGAGTTGGTCGCTTGAACCTTCACAACCAGTGACTGCGGAGCTGCCAGGCCGGTTGCATCAAAGGTAACTGTGCGCCCCGGGGTTTCATAGATGCCATCACCGTCCAAGTCCCAGGCGTAGGTCAGCGCGCCTTCATTCAGATCCATCTTGCGTGGCGGAACTGTGAGAGCAACTGTTCCATTTTCCACCACCGAGAACGGTCCACCAGCTTCAAAGTAAACCAGGTCGAGTCCGATGATGACCGGATCATGATCTGAATAGCGGTAGGGATCTGGAGCGTAAAGCAGATCCTGGGCATCTTTCTTGTAGCTCATGTCGTAATCGATCAGGTCTGGTTCATCTGCGTTAACGTGCCATACCGATGTACCGGTGACCTGGCTTACCATGTCACCGCTGATGGCAAAGTCCAGGTAGCCCATTTGTCCATCGAAGACGTAGGAGTATGCGTCTTCACCCTGGAATTCGAAGACCAGGTCAAAGTAATCATCCGCCGTGCCCAGGATGTCATCCGGACCAGCTTTGATGGCGTCGATCGGGTCTTCCTTGTCATACGAGTTCAGGTCGCCGATGATGAGGAAGTCCGGGTCGCCGCTACCGGTCGGGTCGGTGGCCAGCCAGTCCACTTCAGCTTTCGCTGCAGCTTCGCGGGTATTGTCGCAATTACCGGCACCGTCACCCAGGTCCGGGTCACCGATGGCGTCGCAACTGGAACCCTTTGATTTGAGGTGGTTGACCGCCACGGTGAAGATGCCGCCGCTTTGGTTTTCCTGGAAGGTCTGCGCGAGCAACGGGCGGTTGTAATCATCCAGGAACCTCGCATCAACTGTCGAATCCAGGATGGCGTAATCACCGAGCATGGATACGGTGGCCGGTTTGTAGATCAACGCCGCGCGGATCGCGTCGCTCCCGATCGCACCGGTGGGAACATAAGCATAAACTTCTTCACCCAGGGCATCGTTTAGCCCGTCCACCAGGATCTCCATCGGTTCGTCGGTAGCGTTGTTCTCAACTTCGATCAGGCCGATCACATCGGGATCCATCTCCAGGATGGCCGCCACGAGCTTGGCGTGCTGGCGTTGGAACTCAGCCTGCGTGTCCGCGCCACGGCACTCCTGGTCAGCCAGCGGTCCGCATATATCATTCACACCATCATCAAGGGTTGTAAAGTAGTTGAGCGTGTTCATCGAAACCACTTTGAGCGTACCGCCGACCTCCGGTGCAGCCGTCGGGCGCGGGTTGGCGGGTGTGTAATCCGCCCCTTCAGTGGGTTGGATGCGGTACAGGTTGAAGCTATAGTCGACCACACCAGTGACATTGGTTAAGATGTCACCTCCGCGGAACAGGTTGTCCAGGTCAAAAACCTCACCGTTGGGGTGGATCGCGGGATCCGGGTTGGATGCTGAACGTCCGTCATCCAGTGTGATCTTGTCCAACAGGTAAGCCTGCACAGCGTCCGTATATTCCATAGATCCGGGCTCGTATACCGCGGTCGGGGTCATGTGCCGCTCAGAAGTGAGCACGATCTCGCCGAACTGGTCATAGTTGAAGTATTCGGAGATGATCAAATCCTGCGGGAAGGTGACCAGCATGCCTTCGTAGGCTTCAAACTCGGTCAAACTATCTGCGGGCAGATCGATCGCAGTGGGGGTTACCACATTGCCGGTGGAGCACGCCCAGACCTGCGAAGCAGTGATCTCGGTCATTCCATTGTATTCCGAGATCGTACCCCTGACGCGCACGCCGTCACCAGCCACTACATCCAGAACGTTGCTGGAGTAATAGATGAAAACGCCTTCAGAGGTGGCCGGGTCAGCGTCAAAGTCGCTGTCCGCTGATTGCAGGTGAAAACCGTTGAGGTTGCCATCATCGACTGAAGCGTTGTTCTGGAAATCACCCACCACGATGCCTTCCACCGCGACCTCAGTGCCAACCAGCGGGCTGGCAAGGCCGTTGCCCTGCACCGCGGAGATCAGCGTGTACGGGTCTCCGCAGGCTTCTGGGGGTGGAACGAACACCGCGTTAAGTGCGCCGGGAGTGTTGTAAGCCTCGCCCAGCACGAGCGTGCCGGTGTAGGTGGGGATTCCCGCCAGGTCGAAGTCGTTGCGCACCCAGTCGGTGGCAGCATCCGTATCAAACCCGTCTGGGATGCGCGANNGTGACGTCAAACAAACCATCGTCGTTTGTATCCAGGTCGTTGCCCAATAATCCTGTGAAGTTATTCACCAGCAGCAGTGTGATGGTGCCGTTCTCAAGAGTTCCGTTTGCCAGGTTGGCCAGGTACAATCCATTGGCATCCGTTGTACCCAGGCTGATCACTTCATCTACAACTCCATAACCCGGGGTCGTAGTTGTATCGCCCTCGATCTCCAGTACAGAGTAAGTGCTGAAATCGTAAAGTGGTTCGCCGTGAATTTCCACGTATTCCACGTCTGTGCTGGTGGTGGTATTGGCGGAGAATTCGTTGATCTTGGGCAGGCAGGTTGCCTCATGCGTGCCCAACCCTCCAAACGTATCGTTCGCGTACCCCAACCATTCGATTGAGGGATCAAACGCGTCCGTTTCGATCGGATCGCCCACGAAGATGCCGCACTTACGGCGCAGTGTGTTGTCAGCAGTGCTGATGAGGTCAACGCCCCATTGTGTGCCAGGGTCGAAACCGACCTGCCCGATTGCATCAATGACAACGCCGTTCTTGCGCAGCACGATCGCATCATCGCCGTTGAAGAGCGAAGTTGTGCCAAAGATCAAGTCCGCGACCGATTTGATTTCATCGACCGCGTTTCCCTGAGTGACCACGTACACATCCCCGGCAGCTAACGTGCCCGTCAGGGTTATTGTGGCTGATGCGCTGGTACCCCCATTGGAGTACTGTTGAATCGTATAAACCCCTGCTGCGAGGTCAACCGCCGCCCCGGTGGGGTTATAGATTTCCAGCGCTTTGTTGTAGCTCGAGCCCTCAATGTATTCAGAGAAGAACAGCTCGGGGGGAACCGCTGCCTGCGCCTGCAGTGGTGCAAAGCCGAAGATCATTGCGATGATTACCGTTAGTGAGAATATCTTAAACAATCTTTGTTTCATCAGGTTCTCCTTTGGTTTTAGTTTTGTACCATGAACAACAAACTTGTTCAAAATCCCCGTGAAGTTTGCAGGGTATTTAATTTTAGGATGAGGTGGGAAAAAGTGCAAGAAGAAATGACCGCCAAATGACCGCCAGCTTATCCGTACGCTATCATGGGTTCCGCGTGGCTGGCAACCGCAGGTATAATTGCCCGCATGACAACCCCCCTTCCTTTCAAAGCAATCCTGTGGGACATGGACGGCGTGCTCGTCGACACCTTCGATACGCACTTCCGCGCCTGGTCGCGCATCTTCGCAGAACTTGATCATCCCTTTACACTGGACGATTTCCGGCGTACTTTCGGCATGAACAACCGTTCCATCCTGAAGACACTGCTGGGTGTGGACCTGCCCGAAGCGGATTTCCAGTCGGTCTCTGACCGCAAGGAGGTCTATTTTCGGGAAAGTGTGCGCGGTATCACGCGCTTTCTGCCCGGAGTGGCGGAATGGCTGGAGCGCTTCGAGTCATTGGGTTTGCCGCAGGCGGTGGCTTCTTCTGCGCCGCCGGAGAACATTAGCGCGCTGCTTGATGAGCTGGACGCGCACAGGTGGTTCGCGGCGGTTGTCTCGGGGGCAAAGCTGAGCGGCAAGCCCGACCCGGCAGTATTCCTGCTGGCGGCGCAGCAACTGGGGGTATCTCCGGCAGACTGCCTGGTGATCGAGGATGCTGTGCCGGGTGTGGAGGCTGCCAAGCGCGGCGGCATGCGCTGCATTGCCGTGCTCACCACCAACCCGCCGGAGGCGCTGCAGCAGGCTGATCTCATCGTGCCGGACCTGACCCACCTCACCCTCGAGCACCTCACCCAAATAACCAATAAACGGTCATCCCTGGCTGATAGTCGATAACCGCTCACTACTAACCAATCTCAAATTTCTACTCTCTACTCTCTATTCTCGCTTCTTTTCAACCCGCTCTCTTTTATCAACCTCGGCACGATCGACTCCCACGTGACCGACATGAAGTGCATACCGCGCACGCCGGGGAGCCGCTTGATCTTGTCGATCAGCTCCAGCGTCATCTGTACCGATTCCTCCTTCGGGTCTGCCGAGCCTTCCATGCGCTTGATGTAGGCTTCGGGCACACGCACGCCGGGGATGTTGTTCATGAAGCGTGCGGCTTTGACGCTTCGTATCGGCGATATGCCTGCCAGCAGCGGCGCACGTGTGGTGACGTCGCGGCGCTCCAGCGCTTCCAGGTACTCCACAAAACGCTCGTAGTCAAAGATCAGGTTGGTCTGCAGGAACTGCGCGCC
>DIWL01000060.1:12915-20559 GCA_002428455.1 Anaerolineaceae bacterium UBA6107
CCCTCGTCGCGCATCTGGCGGATGATCCACAGCATTTGGATCGCGTCCAGGTCCCAGATATCCATGCGACCGTTGGGGGGCAGGCCGGTGCGCGGGTGATCGCCGGTGAGGCACAGGATGTTGCGGATGCCCAGTGCAGCAGCACCCAGTACTTCACCCTGCAGCCCCATGCGTGTGCGGTCGCGCGCGGCAACCTGCAGCACCGGCTCAACGCCGTTCTGCAAGGCGATCAACGCGCACGCCAGCGAGGACATGCGCGGGGTGGCGGACGGATTGTCGGTAAAGTTGACCGCGTCTACATACTCTTTCAACATGAGGATCTTCTTGACCGCTTCAGCCTGATCGGCGGTCACTGGCGGCGAGATCTCGGCGGTGATGGCAAACCCGCCCTCGCTCAGCACGCGCTCCAGCCTGGAGATGGGTTCATGCGGCGGCGCGGGGTGCGGGAGGGCGTCGCCCTGCCACCAGTCGGGCTGGCGCACTTCGTAGAAAAAGTTATCCCATTTGCGCTTGCGCTCTTCGGGACGGGCGGTGATGGCGCGCCAGACAGCGCTCAATCCGCCATGCGCCTTCAGGTTGTGGCGCAGGTCGGCGAAGGCCGAGGTGCCGGTCTTGTCCCAGTCCAGGGGGGGCAGCACTTCCATCAGGCGGTCCAGGCGCCCCATCTTCTCGGCGCGCTCGTAGATCTTGTACCAGATGCACGGGCGTGTGGGATCCACGTAACAATGTTCGGGGGTGGAGCCGCCGCAGGGACCGTTGCGCAGTCCCTTGGGGCATTCCATCGGGCAGATGAAAGCTGTTTCCTGCAGCAGGCAATTGCCGCACATCCGGCAGCCCCAGATGGCACCCTTGATCGCGCGTTCTATGCCTGCCTCGATCTTCTCGGCGGGGGATGTGTTCTTGAAGGGTCGGTAAGCGGCCTGCCAGCGGCGGCCGGGGGTCAATCCGGGCATAATTGCGCCTTTCGGGTTTTAGGTTGGCTAATTATACCCGTGACGGGTGCACCTCTCACAGCACCTTGAAAGTCCATTTGGCGGAAGCGCCCTGTTTGACGCCCTCGCGTTTGACGAGCTCCAATCGGGCGAATTCGGCGAACTTTTTGGCATCGATGGCGCCGCAGATGAGCGGGTAGGCCGTGGGGGGGTGCAATCCGCGGTGGATGTCCATGGCGCTGAAGGTAACGCGTTTCTCTCCGCGTTGCCTTGCCGGGGTGACGAAGTTGAACTTGGCGTATTTGCGTATGTTGTCTGCAGTGGCGCCCCTTTCCTCAGCGGTCTTTGCCTCCGCCGGGCGTTTGAACAGGTTGAGCAGGCTTTTGAACATTCTGGCGCTCCATTCGTGGGGTGTGATGAGTTAATGATACACAAAAACGTGAAGAGCGTTTCAATGCTTTTGTGCAATAATGTAAATGCCTTTTCACACAGGAGGTGCTCATGTCTTCCTTCCTTAACACTCTCAAGATTATTGGTTATGTCATCCTGGGCTTTGGCGCGTACCAGGTCATCCTGCGGCTGATCCGGCGCAACTGGCATTTTCCTGCACCGTCGTTCATCACCATATTCCTCAACTCGCGGCTGCGCGCGAAGCTGCAGGATCCCGTGCGTGTGATCGAGCGCAGCGGCATCAAGCCCGGCGACCACGTACTGGAGATCGGCTGCGGGGGCGGGTTCTTCCTGCCGTACGCGGCGCGGGCGGTGGGTGCGGAGGGGCAGGTCTACGGCCTTGATATTGCGGAGGATATGATCGAAAAGAGCATCAATCACCTGGCGAAGACCCCCGCGCACATCCGCGAACGCGTGGAGCTGATGCAGCGCAGCGCCTACGAGCTGCCCTTCGACGATGCGTCGCTGGATGTGGTGTACCTTGTCGCGGCGTTGATGGAGATCCCCGATCCGCGTCGCTGCCTGTTGGAAGCACGCCGCGTGCTCAAGCCGGAAGGGGTGCTGGCGGTGAGCGAGTTCCTGCCTGACCCCGATTACCCGTCCCGCCGTGTGACGATCCGCACCGTCGAGGAGGCGGGCTTTGCCGTGGAGGCTGAGGAGGGCAATGCCTGGGCGTACACCATCCGCTTCCGGAAGGGGTGAGCGTATGGGCTTACGGCGATGAGTGCTTTTACCACAGATGGCACAGTTGATAATTGCTTAACACGAAAAACACGAACAATATCGAAATACACGAATCGGCTTTTGTAAGGGCATGTTTTCGCGATGCATGAATTCCTGTACTCTTCCGGAGCAATGAGCCCGTACCAGGTCAAAGCTTCCGAGTCAATACGTTCCTTTTTTATCGGTGCATTTTTCGTGGTTTTCGGTTCCTTTCGTGTCATTCGTGTCAGGTACTTTTCAAATCGGCGCGGTGACCGTGCCGGTGGGTGTGAGAGGAGTGGACGAGATGAAGTACAAAGTGCATCGGTTTGAGATGAGGATGACTGAGGACGAAACCAGGCTGGAGGAGTTCCTGAACAGCCTGGAGGGCGAGGTGGTGGCGATCGTGCCGAATACCACGATGACACTCTTTACGACCGCCAAGGTGGATTTCCTGTTGATCATCGAGAAGCTGGTGTAGGCGGGCAATCCTCATTTTGTTGTTGCGAGGAACGTTAGTTGTGACGAAGCAATCTTGTATTAACACACAAAGGGGAGATTGCCGCGACCTGAAAGAGCATCAGGTCTCGCAATGACACCCGACAAGGAGGAGACTAAAAGCCATTCGTGAATTTCGATGATTTTCGAGTTTTTCGTGTTAAGGTCTTAAATTTTCAACGCGAGTACCTGCAAAACAGCGACGAGGGGGGTGGAGGGGTCGTCATCGTCACGGTGGCGGATGAGCTCGCGCACGATGCGCAGATCCAGGCCGGTCAACTCGCGGCGGGTGTCCTCTACGGACATGAGCAGGTCGCGCGTGGTGGGGCCGCCGCTGCCGAACTGCGGCTGCTGCGGGCTGAACACCTCCAGGATGTAAGCGCCGCCGGGTTTGAGGCCGGCGATCACGCGCTGGTGCAGCGGGGCGCGCTCCGGTTCGGGCATGTGGCAGAAGAAGTTGATGATGACATCCCAGGCGGCGGCCTCGATGGGGTAGTCGTTGAGATCAGCGGTGATGGTGGTGAGGGTCACGCCGCGCTCCTGCGCCAGTTGGCGTGCCTTGGCAAGGCCTACGGCGGAGGCATCCACTGCGGTCACGTCGAAGCCCAAGCCGGCCAGGTACACCGCGTTGCGCCCCTCGCCCTCACCGAGGGAGAGAATCCTGGCAGCGGGTGGGAGGAGAGACGCGCAGTCCTCCAGGAAGCGGTTGGGCTGTGTGCCGAAGCGGTATTCATCAGTGGCGTAACGGTCATCCCACATAAGGTGACATTATAGCGCAAAGCGCAAAGGCGCAAAGAATAGGTCTCAGGTCATAGCGGCGAATCCCACCGAGGGGGGTGACGGGCGGTACAGAGCAAGAGTAAAATTTAGATGCCCCTTACGGGGACTTTGGAATTGGGAGACGTGAGATGCAGATCGTAACGGATAGCGGTACCGATGTTGGTTTTACCCCGCTGCAAATGAAGGAATACGACGTGCACGTGGTGCCGTTGACGGTGACCCTGGGTGGAAAGTCATACCGCGAGGGGATCGATATTAAGCCGGACGAGTTCTACGATCTGCTGGATAAAGCGGAGGGCATGCCGGTGACCTCGCAGCCCGCGGCGGGAGAGTTCGCGCTGGTGTACCGCGAGCTGGCGAAGAAAGACCCGGATATTCTTTCCATCCACATCTCCTCGGGGTTAAGCGGTACGGTGAACTCGGCGATCGCGGGGGCGGCGATGGTACCCGAGGCGCGCGTCACGGTGATCGACACGAAGACATTATCCGTGCCCTCAGGCTGGCAGGTGGAGGCGGCGGCGCGCGCGGTCAAGGCCGGGTGGGAGCCGCAGCAGGTGCTGGACCTGGTGACCCGCATCGGGAATGACACCAATGTGCTGTACACGCTAAAGGAGCTCAAGTATCTCATCCACGGTGGGCGCATCAGCCATCTCAAGGGGCTGCTGGCCTCGGTGCTCAACATCAAGCCGATCATCGGCGTGGAGAAGGAACGCGGCACGTACGTTACCCTGGGGCAGGCGCGCTCGTTTACCAGCGCGGTAATAGCCGCGGTGGAGCAGGTCCGGCGCCGCGTGGGCGCAGGAGTGCCCTTGCGCGCGCAGGTGGTGCATGCGGCGAACCCTGAGGGAGCGCAACAGCTGGTGAAAGAGATCGCTTCCGGCTTCAAAGTGGATTGGGTGCCGGTGCGGCAGCTCTCGCTGGTACTCGGTGCGCACGTCGGGCGCTCAATGATCGGCGTGTGCTACGCGCCTGCCGAGGAGTTTGCCGGTTTGCCTTAGTCAGTTGATGGGGAGTTGCAGCCCCTTACTCATACCTGAAGCGCAGCACACCGATCACGAAGAAGACCACCGCGAAGCCCAGCAGGATGCCGGATTCGAGCAGGACACCCGGAACACCCTGCCTGCGCACGACGATATCGAGCATGCCCTGCATCGCCCAATAGGTGGGGAGCGCCTGCGCGGCGGTGCGGATGACCCCGGGGAAGAGCTCAATGGGGTACCAGCATCCGCCGAGCATGGCCATCACCATGCCGACCATCATACTGATGCTGTTGCCCTGGGTTTCGGTCTTGACAAAGGTACCGAGCATGGTGCCCAGGGCTGCGGCGGCGAGGGTGGAGGTGACAACCACCAGGGCGGTGGCTGCCGGCGCATGTCCCCAGTTGAGTTTGAGCACCAGCACACCAAAACCGATCAGCAAACTCATTTGCACCACAGCCGTGAGGACCTGACCAAGGACAGTGCCGGCAATGTAGGTGGTCTTGGTCGTAGGGGTAACGAAGATGCGCCGCAGGGTTCCGATCTGACGCTCCATCGCCAGCATGGCGGAAAGCCCGATGAGGGGGATGAAAACCCAGGTGATCATCTGCCCGGCGGCGCTGTTGGCGTTCGAGTCGTAGGGAATGGGATCAGCGGTAGCGGCTTGCACCTCGGACAGGCGTTGTGGCGCCTCTTCGATTTGCGTGTAGGCAACGCTGAGAGCGTTGTCGAAGTAAGCTTGGCGCTCTTCTTCAGAAGGGAAGGGGCGGATGGCTTCAGCCTGGGCTGTGCTGCTGGAAGCGATATCCACAGCGCTGCTTACGCGAGTGAGGGCAGTGTTCACGCCTTGCTGAATGGCGAAAGCGGATAAATTGTTCGGCTGCTGGCGCAGCTCCACCGTGCTGTTGCCGGCTTGCAGGGTCTCGAGGGTGAAATCAAGCGGGATGATCAGTACCGCGGTGACTTGGTTTTCTTCGAATTCGTTGATCGCTTTGTCGTAGGAGGCAAGCCCCGGACGTACTGAGCTGGACATTTCCAGTTCATTGATGAGGGCGGTGGAAAGCGGGGACTGTGCCAGGTCGACCACGTAGAAAAATGCCCGAGAATCCTGGTTCTGCGCGGTACCGCCGCCGATGAGGAAGGTGAAGAAGATAGGCAGGATGAGGAAGAAAGCCCATTCAATGGGACTGGTGAAACGAATGAGCGTATCTTTTATGAAGATGGCGAAAAATTTTTTCATGTGACTCTGCTCACTTTCTCGCCAGTCCGCGCCGCGAGATCCAGAACGCGGCGGCGCAGAATAGGACCGCACCCATGCTGAGCAAGGCGAAGACGGGGGTGCGTACGCTGACGATGCTGCCGCCGTGGGCGAGGTCGAGGAACCCTTCCATTCCCCAGGCGTTGGGCGATATCTTGCTGATGGTCTTAACCCATCCGGGCAGGGAGCTGATGTCGAAGAAGCTCCCACCCAGTAGACCGAAAATGAGCATAAGTGCGGAACCGATCGAGCCAACCTGCCCCGGGGTCTTAAGGAAGGCGGCGATGACCATTCCCCAACCAGTAGCGGCGAACGCAGCAGCGAACAACAGCGCCAGCACTGCCAGCGGGTCTCCCCACTTGAGCCCAAAGAGCAACGAGGTACCGCCGATCAGGATCAGCAGTTGAGCCACCGCGGTCAGGAAGATGCCGATCACCTTGCCGCTGAGCACCTGTGTTGAAGTGGTGGGCGAAATGAGCATGCGTGCCAGGGTGCCCTGTCTGTTCTCTTTGATGAGCGAGAGCCCGCCGTAGGTAACCGTGTACATCAGGAACATCAATGCCATGCCGGGCGCGATGTAAGCCAGGGTATCAAACTCGACCGGACCCCCGCCTTCGGTCACATTGATCAGTTTTATAGAAGAAGTGCTGCCTGAAGATTGCACCATTTGTTGACCAATGCTGCTTCCCACCGCTACCGCCTGTTCGGGATTGATGTATCCGTTCGCAAGAAGC
Organism: Anaerolineaceae bacterium UBA6107; assembly: GCA_002428455.1. Classification (GTDB taxonomy): domain Bacteria; phylum Chloroflexota; class Anaerolineae; order Anaerolineales; family Anaerolineaceae; genus UBA6107. The sequence continues at coordinate 19,247 of DIWL01000060.1, forward strand.
TGGGTGACGGTTACCTCACCGGAGATGCGACCAATCTCCACCTGGCTGAGGAACTGCTCCAGGATGGTGCGGACGATGCCGGCGCTGGTGGGGCGGGTGGGATTGGCATAAAACTCGATCTGCACCACCTTTTCCTGTGTGGCGGCGCCGAGTTGAGAGGACGGGATGATAGAAGCGGTGAAATCGGGCGGGATGTAAATGGCAGCCGCGGTGTTGTCGTTGTCAACCATTACCCTGGCGGCTGCCAGGTCGGTCATCACCAGCGGGTTGAGGAGGGCGTCGAGGTCCTCCGATTGGAGCATTTCGACCAGCGCGCTGCCCAACTGACCGCTGTCATCATTGACAATGACGAGCGGGATATCACTGACCCCGCTGCTGGTGCTGCTGCCTGAGAAGCGCCCGGTTATAGCGCCCATACCGATGGTGAGCACGAATGGTGCCAGCAACATCAGGGTGAGCGCGGAGCGGTCGCGGAAGATGAGGCGGATGTCTTTCCAGGCGACCTGGAATATTTTTCGCATAGCCATTATATCAGTCTCTCAACGCGCGACCGGTCAGGTGAAGAAAAACAGCCTCAAGATTGGGCTCGCGGATATCGATCGAGTAAATTTTGATGCCCAGGCGGTCAGCCTGCGATACGACCGGTGCGATCAACTTCTCGGCGGAAGGGGTGACAATGGATATTTCATGGTTGGTCGAAACGACGCGCTGCACGCCTGTGATACCCTGCAGCGCGTTGATCAGGGGCTGCGGGTCCTCGTACTCGCTGAAGTGAAGGATGAGCGTATCGGTCTCCTGAACCTGGTGGGTGAGCTCGGACTGAGTGCCCAGCGCGATCAGTTCGCCGTGGTCGATGATACCCACACGATGCGAGAGTTCCTGGGCTTCCTCCATGTAATGCGTGGTGTAGAGCACGGTCATTCCCTGGCGGTTGAGCTCCTTGACCGAGTCGAGAATAGCGCGCCGCGACTGGGGATCGATGCCCACGGTTGGCTCATCCATGAAGAGCAGGCGGGGGCGGTGCAGCAGTCCCACGCCGATGTTCACCCGCCGTTTCATCCCGCCGGAGTAGGTCTTGATACGCTGCTTTGCCTTATCCTTCAAGCCGATCTGCTCGAGCACCTCATCGGTGCGTGTGGTCAGTTCCCTGCCGGAAAGCCCGTACATTTGACCCCAAAAACTGAGGTTCTCCTGGGCGGTCAGGTCCTCGTAGAGTGCCAGTTCCTGCGGCACTATACCAATGCATTTCTTGACCGCCATGGCTTCCTGCCTGACCGAATGACCGCATATCAGCGCGTCACCGCTGGTGGGAG
>DIWL01000060.1:20677-51012 GCA_002428455.1 Anaerolineaceae bacterium UBA6107
GTAAATTATACTGATAAAAAACGGGAGGCGATGTTAACAACTAGTTAACCTCAATTTTCAACTGAGTGTTAATCCCGAAAGTCGCCTTAAAAAACCACATCCGCGCGTAGGATATAATCAATAAATAATAGAAAGTATTCCTTACCCAGAAAAGGTACTTTGAGGTCTAGCCATGTCTTATCCTTATCCATCCATTTGCGTGTTTTGCGGGTCGGCCGACGGGCTGGCGCCGGTGTATTACGACGCGGCCTATGAAACGGGGCGGCTACTGGCGGAGCAGGGGATCACGCTGGTGTACGGAGCGGGACGCACAGGGATGATGGGCGCGCTGGCGGAAGGGGCGCTAGGCGCAGGTGGTGAGGTGATCGGGGTGGTGCCCAACGGCCTGGAGAGCCCGCAGCTGGTTTACACCAGCGGATTGACGCGGCTGGAGATCGTGCCGGACATCCAGGTGCGCAAGGCGCGAATGAACGAGTTGGCGGACGCCTTTATCACGCTGCCGGGGGGCTACGGGACGATGGACGAGATGTTCGAGGTGCTTACCTGGTCGCAGATCGGGCGGCACCGTAAACCGAGCGCGTTTTTGAATACAGACGGGTATTTTGACGCGTTATTCAAGTGGATCGAACGGGCTTACAAAGACCACTTTATTTACGAGGAACACCTGGAGCTGTTCGTGGCGGACGCCGATCCGGCGCGGCTGCTGCAGAAGCTGGCGGCGTTCAAATTCCCGGAGAACATTGAGCGCTGGCTGGTGCGGGAAGAGTAGGGGAGAAGCTCTCTCGCGAAGGCGCAAAGTCGCGAAGAAAACCATTTTTACAAGAACAACGATTAACACGAATTACAACGAATCTAATTCTTTGAAACCGGGTTACTTTTTCCTTTGAAACCCGGTTTCTGCAATCAATCCACCCCAACGAATACTGTCCACGAATTACACGAATTACCACGAATGTTATTTATGAAAATCGGTTTTCTTTTACACTTTGAAACCCGCTGCTGCTTTTAAATTGTTCTAAGCTGCTTAACCTCTACAAATAACAGTCACGAATTACAAGAAAAATATATTTTAGAGGCGATTCATGATTCGCCTCTAAAATATTATGCATGCGCGCTTTGGCCTCACCGATGCCAAGATCGGGCTCATCGTATCTCCCGCTTACACCTGTTCGAGTATGGCGGGCAATGCGCCAACTAAGTGATTGCGAGCGTTTAGTTAAAAGCAATCCCCAATTTTGGACTCTCTGCATTCTCCCAGTAAATAATCTGTGGGCTTGTGAAGGAGTATTAAAATGGAAAGTTTATAAATTACTTATTCTGAATGAATTTAGTATTACAAAAGGTAAACTGACTGGGTTGATTTGCTTAGAAGTTTACAAAACATTACGGTTGATCATCAATATTTTCTATCTTGTTTTAAAATTAATTGTTGAAAATCCTCAGGTTCAAAACCACAAATCTGTTCTATTGAAGGATTAATTAATTGCTTAGAAACCCTTGTAGATTGTATTTTCAATAATTTTTCAAAAATATTTCTACAATACCTAGCGTTACCAAAATTTTCATCCTTATTAGAATATTCTATTTCAATAATTCTTTCCAATAGTGCCACCGCATCATTTTCAAGATAGTACTTGTTAGTTTTACAAAATGAAAGAAATATTTGTTTTAATTCGTCAGGAGTAAAATCATCGAAATGAATTTCATTTGAAAAACGGCTTTTAAAACCTTCGTTAGAGTTTAAAAAATCGTGCATTGGTTGTGAATAACCTGCTACGATTACTGCAAGACGTTCTCTGTCATCCTCCATCCGCTTCATAATGACTTCAATCGCTTCATTTCCATAATCCCATTCAGTTTTTTCCCCCTTGAATAATGAATATGCTTCGTCAATGAACAGAACTCCACCGAGAGATTCGTTAATTTTCTCATTGGTTTTTATTGCTGTCTGGCCAATATACTTTGCCACCAGTCCAGATCTATCAACTTCAACGATATGTCCTTTCTCTAATAAACCCATGGCATGTAGAATTTTGCCATAAATCCTTGCGACGGTGGTTTTACCCGTTCCCGGACTCCCATAAAAAACTGCATGTAAAGAAAGGTTAGTAGTTGGTAATCCCAATTGTTTTCGTAAAGATTGCGTTTTTATGAAATTGAGCAATTCTTCTACTTCAGATTTTACTTTCCCTAGTCCGATTAACTTGTTGAGCTCATCAGTAAGAGTTTCAATGCTGTCTGTATGATCCGGTTCCTGGTCGAATTTCGTGATAATTGCCTCTTTTTGTTCAAAGTCTTGAATACTTTCGGTTAAAGATAGTGTTGGTATCACAGGTGCTTTCTTCAGTAAATTCACGATGTTATCTCTATCGTTTTTGAAAATTTCATTTGAAGGTTCTAGAGATACAGCTTTTTGATAATCAAGGTAAGCCTTATTAAATTCATTTATATCGTAGTATGCATCACCTCGGCCATTGTAAGCTTCAGCATCCAAAGGATCCAGTCGAATTGCTGTTGAATAATCCCTAATAGCTTCAGGGACATTTCCATTATCTAAATAGGCATCACCCCTTATTTTATAAGCGTACACATATTTTGAATTAATTAGAATTGCTTCTGTACAATCGCTAATTGCATTGTCGTAATTATTATTACATAGGTAGTAATACCCTCTATTTGAATAATAAACTTCACTAAAAGGGTTAAGGTTAATGCAATGGCTTGCATCAATAATTGCTGCTCTGAAATCATCTTTGTTGAAGCTAGCCCAAGCTCGACCATCATAAGCCTCTTTACTATTTGGTGAGATTCTTAACGCTTCGGTGAAATCGGATATAGCTTTGTCAATCTCTCCTAGTGAAATAAAGGAATACCCCCGATAGATAAATGATGAAGTGCGTGAGTTTTCGTCCTGTAGTGCTTTAGTAAAATCAATAATTGCCTTTTTGGGTTCTCGTTCATACGTTGCCTTGCCCCGGCAGTAGTAGAGGTATGCGTTTTCCGGATCGTGTTGAATAGCTTTATTAACGTCACGTAAAGCTAGTTTGTCCTCACCGTTTGCAGAGTGCTCACGCGCCCTATACAGATACGCAAAAGTATTCTTAGGATCTAAACGAATAGCTTCATTGAAGTCATCGATAGGTTTTCTATTATCAAAATTTCTTTTTTCAATGTCTCGGTGTATATTTGCAATTCCTCTAGACAAATAATAATTTGAATTGTGTGGGCATAATCTTATTGCTTCAGAAAATGATTCGTAGGCCAAATCCCATTGTTGAGATCTTTCAAATTCTTCCCCTTTTTTAATTATCTCAAACGCAACCAATTCATCATCTAAATTTTGCACTTTTTATCCAATAATTCCATGATGGGATGACTTAAATTGCTTATACTAATCTTATACCCATTTTTAGAATTAAAAATTACGAGTTACCTCTGAACCAGACCGTAATTAATGAAACAAAAGAAAAAGTTTATGGTTGAATCCCCTTGACAACCATTTTATTAAACAATGTAGAACATTAATACTATTATTATTTCGAAGGATTCTTGGTTCAAAAAATAGTTCTTACAACATGGGAATTATTATTAGTTGTTTTCACACTTATCGAAACCATATAATTGAATTTTGGTATTTTCTGCAATTTCGTGCGCTTCGTGTCAGGCTCTTACTCCCTCTCCAGCAGCCAGTAGGCATCGTCCTCGTCAATCGCCACGAACCCGGGCGGGACCGTGCTCAAGCGCGCTTTCGCAGCGAGCAGGGTGCCCCCGGGGGGTACCTGGGTGATGCTGGCAAGCGGGTGCAGCTCGCGGGTGCGGTTGACACCAAAGAGGCCGTACTCAAGCACGGAGAGGTCCTCGATGTAAATGTAGAGCGGCTCATCCGGCGGGAGGTTGGCGACGACGAAACGCAGGTGAGAGGCTTCGGCGGCGTTCTGGTAGAACAGGCGCTCCGCGTAATCACCGCTGATGATGCTGGCGCGGTCGGGACTGGTGAGCAGGAGGGATTTGACGGCTTTCTGCGCGCGTGAAACGTACTGTGCCTCGAAGACGTTGGTCACCTCAATTGGGTCGACGCGCCGCGCCAGGAATGTGTAAAGGGAACTGGTGGTGATGAGCGGGCGCGCGTCGTTGATCAGCAAGACGGAGGCAGCGAGGAAAACTGAGACCAGGCTGAGCATGAGGGCGATGAAACCGCCGATGAATTTCTTAGAAGGAACCAGCGCGGCGAGCAGGGGCGCAAGGGCGAGGAAGGCGATGGACATGTGACGCCCGCGGTTGGGTCCCCAGCCCTCGCCCTTGAGCATGACCTGCCCGACAATGAATACGAGCATCAGCAGCACGGAAAAGAGCACGTAGAAGCGCCGCGTTTTCTTTCCGCGCCCGAAAAGCGCGAGGACAGCGGCGAGGGGTAATAAGGTGAAGCTGAGCGGACCGAACCAGGAGGCGTCCTCGTTGACAGGCAGGCGCATCCCGTAGGCGAAAATGTCGCCTTCATCCAGGCGCATGAACTGCGTGGATTCGAGATCGACGGCGAGGTGCGTGGCGGTGCGCTGGAAGGAAGCGTCCCTGGCAGCAAGAAGGTTGAGCTTGAGGTTGCCCTGCAGCCCGTCGTAACTGACCGCCTGGTAAGCGTAGCGCAGGCCGTTGGTGATGTACTCCTCAGACGGGCGGCTGGTCAGCGTGCTGAGATAGTACCAGAACCCGGAGTGGATCATGTTGGGCTCATCCACCCTGGTTTCAGTGAAATTCTGGATGAATTTTAATGAAGAGAAGACGCCGAAGAACAACAGGGCGACTACGACGGCTTTTAATAAAAGCTTGAAGGGGAAGCGCTTGATGAAGATGAGCAGCAGCGCGAGACCGTACACCGGCACATAGAGAAAGGCGGTCTGCTTGGTACCAACAGCGATGACGCCGGCGAGGATGGAGAGGTAGAGCTCGCTGCTGCTGCCGGACTTGTGGAAGAGCAGCAGAAAGACTATCGAGACAAGCACCAGCGCAGCCGTAAACACATCACCCTGGTAGGAGTAGGTCTGCAGGAGGACGACCGGAAAGCTCAGGCTGACCAGCGCGGCAGTGAGGGCGGCTTTGCGCTCAGCACCGAGGAGGAGGGCGATCTCGACAATGGACGCGGCGGCGGCTGCCAGCCCGAGCCAGGTGATGAGGAAAAAGGTCATTTCAGAGCCGCTCAGGAGGAAGAGCCACAGCCCCTGGATGGAGAGATTGATGGGATAAAAGACCTGCTTGGTGGTGACCGGGTTGTACCAGCTTTCCAGCGAGCCGTGCTGGAGCCAGTAGTAGATACGTGGGAGGTGCGTGTTGAGAGAATCGGAGTTGCTGATGGGAGCGAGGGTGCCGACGTAGAAGGCCAGCCCGAGAATGGCGAGGATCAGCAGCGAGAGGAAGCTCTCAAGGGTGAAATTGGGTTTAAGGACGAGGCTGAGGCGGGGGAAGGGCTCTTTGAATACCCTGCCAGCCGGATCGAAAAGAATTAGCGTTACCGCGGCGCAAACGAGCAGCTGCACGAAGAGGTAAAGCAGGGGATTATCCATGGCGCGGAGAAAGTGCAGGATCTCGACCACCAGGATGTTGACGGCGGTAAGGGTGATGAAAAAGGCGATGACGAACCTGCCTAACGAAGGCACGCGGAAGAGCCGCTGCATGAACAGCAGCGCGATCACCAGGTAAAGGGCGATGGAAAGGTAAAGCATGATTGATCAAATTATAACAGCGAAGGACGATGCACCGCGGGGGTGGAAGTTAGGCGGAAGGCCATCGTGACACTCCTGATATAATCGATAATAACCCGTTCAAACTGGAAAACCCATGCAACGTCAGATACTGCAACCTGCCAACCTCCTGCTGATCATCGGACTGATCTTTGGAATTGCGATCAGCGTGATGGCGCCTTTTGGCACAGGGTTTGACGAGGAAGCGCACCTGGCGCGAGTGTACGACATATCCGGGCTGAACCTGCTGCCCAACCGCAGCATTTACGACAAAACAATCTATTTTGCAGAATTCCACTCACTGACGTACCGGCGCTTCTATTACCGCGACCAGGGGGCGCAGATGTTCACGCCGGAGTACTTCAGCGTGCGGGCGAACTACGACAGCATGGCGATCGAGTCGACCATGTCGATCTACCCGCCGTTGATGTTCTTCCCGCAGGCGGTGGTGGCGGGGGTGGGCTGGCGGTTGCTGGACCTGCCGATCATCCCGGTTGCGCTAGTAATGCGCGTAGTCACTCTATTGCTTTACCTGACAGGCTCATGGTTAGCCATCAAGACCATTCCGATAGGGAAGTGGGCGCTGCTGGCGGTGGCACTGCTGCCGACCTCGTTATACCAGGCGGCTACGGTCAATGGGGACGGGTACACCAACGCAGTGAGCTTCCTATTTATCGCCGTGGTACTGGCGCAGGTGCTGAGGGATGAAACGCAGATAACAAGGCGGGAGTTCATCTGGCTGTGCGCGGTGACCTTCCTGCTGGGTATGGCGAAACCAGGGGCGATCATGCTCTTTCCGCTTCTCGTGCTGATACCGCGGCGGATTTTCACATCGCGCGCGCAGTATAACAGTATGTGGGCGGCTGCCGTGCTGATGACCGCCTTCCACGCCGGATGGATCCTGATCAGTTTTACCAACACGAGCCTGGGGGAGGGGACACCGGGGACAATCTTCAGCAGTGTGTTCTCGCAGTTGGGGCAGTACCTGGGCGCGTTCGGACGCTCCTTCCTCATTTACTGGCAGGAACTGTTAGGGTCGACCATCGCAGCGTACGGCTACTGGGAGGGGAAGGTGCCTGCGCTGGTGTACGGACTGGCGGGGGTGGTGCTGGTGCTGGCGGTGCTGGTCGGGGAGAAGCACGCAAAGATGACCAAGAGAGTGCGCATCTTCCAGTTCGGGTTGATGCTGCTGGCGTGGTTCGGTATCCTGGTGATGTACACCGCGGGAAAATTCACCTTTGACAGCAAAGAAACCCTGCTGATGGTGCAGGGGCGTTACCTGAATGCCTTTCTACCGCTGGGGCTGCTCGCACTGAGCGGCCTGGTTCTGCAAAAGGTCGCCGGGAAAGCGCTGTTCAAGTGGCTGATTCCCGCGGGGATCGTTGTGTTCCAGGGCTTGTTCCTGTGGGGGTTGATCGCACATTACTACACACCCTGCGGTCCCTCAGTGCTGGCGCGGGAAAATTGCCGCCTGCCGGCGTACCAGAACCTGGAGATCGCGAATCCGCCGCAGGTGATGCTGACGGCTGACACGGTGCTGGAACAGGAATTCAACAATACATGCGCGGACCTGCGCGCGGTGGAAGTGCTCATTGGAGATGTCTCCGCGGATGCAGACGATGCGCTGGAGATGGCGCTGATCGCACCGGACGGTTCAATGGTTGCCAACCGGACAGTGGAGGTACTGGCGTTGACCCCCAAACAGACGATTGTGATCAATGTGTCGGCGGACGCCGAGTTGAGCCGGGGGAATTATATGTTAAGACTGGAAGCACCGGGTCTACGCGGGGAGGTGGGCGTAGGCGTGCGCGAACCGGATGTGTACCCCGCAGGCGGGCTAACAGTGAACGGAAGCGCGGTGAACGGAGATGTGGTGTTCTTTTACACCTGCGCGATCGATGATGGTTTTAACTATTGAAAGCCGACCTGATAATTGAGTTACGATGACCGTTCAAAATCTCATCAATGGTCCCCTCGGTATCACGTTTGTTCTTACTGTCGCCCGGCTGCTGCCGCCGGCAGCCGGTTACAGCCTGGCGCGTACGCTGGGTCGCTACATCTCCCGGAATCAAAGCTCGCCCTTCGTTCAGTCGGTCAGAACCAACCAGTGGGTGGCATCGGGTTGCTCTTTGAGTAAAGAAGAACTGGACCAGCGCACAGAAGCAGTATTTATTAACCGCGGGCGTTTTCTCTACGAGAATTATCACTTTAATCGCAAGCGAGGTTTACTCGAAGACAAGATTCAATTCGATGATCGCTTCATGAAAGTGATCGAGCAAAGTAAAAAACGGGACATGCCTCAAATGCTGGTGATGCCGCACTTCGCAAATTATGACCTTGTGTCGGTAGCGGCAGCGCGGCGGGGACTCACCGCGCAGGTGCTCTCCTATGCCAATCCCGGGATCAGTTACCGGCTGCAGAACAGGTACCGCAATGAGCTGGGGTACAAGTTCACGCCGATATCGGTCTCCTCACTGCGCAGCGCGCTGAGGAACCTCGAACAAGGGGGCACGGTCCTCACCGGGATTGATCGTCCATACGGCGATTTCTCATTGCACCCACTTTTTTTTGGAAAACCATCCAACCTCCCCACCGGGTACATCCGGTTTGCGATCAAAAGCGGTGCCCCTCTTGTGGTCTTACAGTTTCACATCTCCTCCGGGGGGGTGTGTATCGTCTCCGCGACCGATCCGATCTCCGTGACCCGGGACGCAGACCCGGTGCAGGAACAACTAATCAACCTGAGCCGGGTTCTAAATGTTGTAGAAGAAATGATAAAAATGAACCCGGAGTTCTGGTTCATGTTCTACCCGGTATGGCCGGATTTATCAAAAGATACCCCATAGGGAGGGCGCTTGGTAAAGAAAAAAACGAACCGCACCGCAAGAAAAGCAACGCATACGCGCGTTAATCAAAGCCTGACGTACCCGCTTGAAAAACCTGTTCTGCTCTGGCTGGCCGCGCGGATACCGGATAGTGTCAACTCGGACCACATGTCATTGCTGGGTTTTCTTGGAGCGCTGCTAACTGGAATCAGTTACCTGCTCGCGAGAAATGAGCCGATATTTTTATGGGTCGCGGCGGCGGGTTTTCTATTGAATTGGTTCGGCGACAGCCTGGATGGCACGCTTGCTCGTTACAGAAAGCTTGAGCGCCCACGTTATGGCTACTTCCTTGATCACAGCATCGATGTGATCTGTATCACGATTGTTCTTACCGGTCTGGGCTTTTCGGGTTACTCGCGCATCGAGTTAGCATGGGGAGTCAACCTGTTATACCTGCTGATGATTGTTTATACAACTCTCACCAATTTCACGTCCCGGCAGTTCCAGATCTCTTTTGCTCTAATTGGACCGACCGAGATTCGCATCCTGGCAATTGCCGCGAGTATCTGGTTATTCTTTAACGACACACGCTTCATCCATCTCGGATTCATGGATACAAACGTTTTTGAAGCCATACTGCTGCTCCTGATCGTCGTTTTTATTCCGATCTACCTGCTGGCAACGGTCGTCCAGATCCGCCGTCTTGCAAAGGAAGACCCGCTACCCCGGCGTTCATAAGCGTGAAACGAAGATCTGGCCAGGCATGGCATAATAACAGTGCTTAAAACGAAAAACACGGAATTTTCAATGGCACGAAAGATCTAACCCACCACAGATCACACAGATAGCGCTGGAAAAAACCTAACACGAAAAGACACGAAATGTCTTGACGAAAAATCTCTTCCACCACAGATCACACAGATAGCACCGAAATATCTTAATTTGTAGCAAAAACAGGTCATTTTTGACCTGTTTTTGGTGTTATTAATGATTTTGCGCGGGGTATTTACCCGGCTTTTTCCGCCGCGGCGCGCTCTTCGAGCTGCCTGTGCATGGCGGTGATGTCCTTTGGGATCATGATGATGGCGACCAGGATCAGGAGGAAGCACAGCGCCCAGGTGATGAGGCTGATGGACAGGATGGCGGTGCCCACTGAGAATTTATCCGCGATGATGCCGGCGATGAGCGGGGCGGAGGCTGAGCCGATGAATTCGATGAAGTTCTGCACCGCGTTGGCGGTGGAGCGCACCTCCGGCAGCGTGACATCATAAATGGTCGAGACGATGTTCGGGGAGGGGAAAGGCATAAAGAGCGCTGTGAGCAGCAGCATGGCGGTGAAAAGTCCCACCTGCGGATTGGGCACGCTCATGGTGATGGCGAGGAAGATCGCGCCGAGAAGGATGCCAATCGCGCCGGCGATGAGACGGCCGCGTTTGGTGCGTTTGAACAGGCGGTCGCCCAGCGAGCCGCCCAGCGGGTAGCCCAGCGCCATGACCAGCACGGCGGGTGCCATGATCATCAACTGTGTATTGCTGTCGTAGCCGCGGTCGGTGGCGAGGTAACCGAAGAAGTAGTAGGTGATCACATTCCAGGGGAAGACGCCAATAAATCCCTGGGCGAAGACGAAGTACAGGCTTTTCTTCTTGAAGATTTCCCCCACCGTCTTCCAGCTGAACTTGTACTTACTGACCTCAACGCCCTGCAGTTCCACCTCGCTGCTGCCGCGCGGGACGTCCTTCACACCGAAAAAGATGGCGATGGCAAGGACGATGCCGAGTGAACCAGTGATGAAGAATACATTGCGCCAGCCGATTGCGCCGCCAAGGATCAGGGCAAGCACCATGCCCAACAGGTAACCGAGCGGCTGGGTGAGCTGGAGCAAGCCGTAGATCTTTCCGCGGGATTTGGGTGGGTAGTAATCGGCGAGCAGGCTCATCATGCCCGGGTAGCTGGAATCATCGATGCCGGTGGAGGAACGCGTGACCAGGAAGGCGGGGAAAGTCTTGACGATGGCACTGAGCCATGTGGTGGAGCCCCACACGAGCGAGGCCAGGGCGAGGAGTTTGCCACGGTTATAGTGGTCATTGAGCCAGCCCCACACCGGGTAAAGGATGGCACCAACCAGCAGTGCGCCGGTGTTGATCATGCCCCATTGGGTGTAGGTCATCTTGAAGGTGTCCATCACCTGCGTCTGCAGAGGACCGATGAGGAGCTTGTCGGTCTGGTGCAGGAGCATGAAGAAAAAGAACAGAATGGTGGAAGTGCGGGCGGCGCGTTTAAAGGTCTTATTGTTGAGGGTCATAGCTTACTCCGGTTGCGCACGGGATGGATTGCGATAGCACTATTATAGTGAAAGCGGAAAAAATGGAAAGTGGGTTGAGGAATTAACCCTAGTTTTCGTGCCAGGCTAGTAAGCAGCCGCAAACACGCTGAACCTGGTCTTCGTGCAGTTCCGGGTACATGGGCAGGCTCAGGATGCGCGGGATCAACCGCTCAGTGTTCGGGAGTGAAGCGGATCCTGTCAAGCGACCCTGGTAAGCCGGTTGCTGATGCACTGCCCGCGGGTAGTGGATCGCGGTGCCAATGCTGGCTGCTTCCAGGAATGCGCGCAACTCATCGCGCTGCGCATGTTCGATGACGAAGAGGTGCATGGCGTGTGTGGTGCCGGGGAGGAGGTGAGGGAGGGTGAGATCGATAGGTTCCAATGCTTGCAGGTATTGCTCCGCAATTGCCAGGCGGCGCTGGTTGTCCTCCTGCAGGTGAGCGAGCTTTACCAGCAGGATCGCGGCCTGCACTTCAAGTCCGAAAAGACCGGTCAGGCATTAAAGGCGTAAAGATTTTTCCTAATCAGAGGCCTGATTGCAGCCCTGGGGCGGGTGAAAGGGGTCTTTTACCATGATATATTACTTCCGATTATTAAACATAATCAGAAGTAATTATTAAATTCACCTCAGTCCACCGGTTTTTACTTGACAAGCATTGATACAATAAACATTGAGAAAACGGAGGCATGATGAGCAACAAAAATTTGATAATTGACGCCTACACTGACGAGCGCAGTAGTGCTTTGTTGTACGAAACGATGGCGGAGGTGGAAAAAGACCCGCGTATCGCTGATGTGTACCGGCGCATTGCGGGCACCGAGATGCGCCACGCGCAGAAATGGGCGGAGCGTGCCAAAGAAGCCGGTATCACATTGGAGGAATTCAAACCCTCGGGGCGCACGCGCACACTGGTCTGGTTGGGAAAGCGCTTCGGACCGGCGATGATCCTGCCAGCCATTCAGAGCATGGAGCAGACCGGTACTGCTGCCTACGCGCAAATGGAACAAACGATGGGCATGGCAGCGGAGGAGCAATCACATTCACGCCTGTTGAACGTGGTCACGCGCACAGTGCGCGGCGGGGTCGATGGAGCTGTGCTGATGCAGCTGGAGGGGCGTCACCGCTTCACAGGCGGCAATGCGCTACGCGCGGCGGTGATGGGCGCCAATGACGGGCTGGTCTCCAACCTGAGCCTGGTGATGGGTGTGGCAGGAGCCACGCTGGCAGGCAGCGGCGTGCTCATTGCCGGAATCGCTGGGCTGCTGGCGGGGTCGATCTCGATGTCGCTGGGCGAATGGCTGTCGGTGCAATCCTCGCGCGAGTTGTACGAGAACCAGTTGAAGACCGAGGCGGAGGAAATTGAAAGCGCGCCAGAAGAGGAAGCCGAGGAACTGGCACTGATCTACGAAGCGCGCGGTCTTTCCCCGGAAACGGCACATAACCTGGCTAGCCAGATTCTGACCAACAAGGACACCGCTTTGGATACGCTGGCACGCGAAGAGTTGGGTATCGACCCGACCGAGCTGGGCGGTTCGGCCTGGGAAGCCGCGATCACGTCTTTTGTGTTGTTCGCCCTGGGCGCGATCATCCCGGTGGCACCCTTCATCTTCACCAGCGGGATGCCCGCGGTATTCATCAGTATCGGGTTGAGCGCGCTGGGTTTGTTCGGATTGGGCGCGGCGATCACCCTCTTCACGGGTAAGCCGGTGTGGAAATCGGGACTGCGCATGGTGGTCTTTGGATTGTTGGCCGCCGCGGTGACCTTTGGCATCGGGCGATTGATCGGGGTGAGCGTGTCATAGTGGCTCCCCTGCCCTTCCACAAGTGTTTTCATGGACAGGTAATGGCTACGCGCAGTTATAGAGTGGACAACAAAAATCCCCGGCGTTTACCGGGGATTTACATAGACAGCGAGTGTTATTACCCCAACTGCTCCACCAGGTAGTTCTGGATGCCCATCTGTTCGATCTGGTCGAGCTGGGCTTCGATCCAATCAATGTGGGCTTCTTCATCTCCGAGGATGTCCTCGAGGATCTCGCGAGTACCGTTATCGGCCAAATCGCTGCACAACTTGATTGCCTTGTTATACTCGCGGATCGCACCATCTTCAGCAGCATGGTCATTCTTTAGCATGGTCAGCACATCCGTTCCAATGTTGATCTTGTTCAGGTTGCTGACAATAGGCAATCCCTCAAGGAAGAGAATACGCTCAATATGGGTTTCCGCGTGCTTCATCTCATCGATGGCACGCTTCTCGATGGTATCCGCCAGTTTTTCATATCCCCAATTCTTGCACATTTCGGAATGCACCACGTACTGGCTGATGGCGGTCAGTTCATCCGCCAATAAAAAATTGATCTCATCAATTACTTTTTGATTTCCTTTCATAGTCTCACCTCCGTTACATAAATTATATATCAATCACTTGAACTATACGGGGTGAATTCGATGCAAACACCCTGCCCATTTACTGAATTACAGTAAAAAAAGTCCGGAAATTCCTCCGGACTCCTCAAACTATTTTCCTGCCTGCGTCAAGCGCGGATCGAGGGTGTCGCGCATGCCGTCACCCAACAGGTTGAAGCCGAGCACAGTGAGCATGATGGCGATACCGGGGAAGATAACCAGGTGCGGGGCGCTGAAGATGCTGTTCTTCTCCTCGCCCAGCATGAGACCCCACTCAGGCCGCGGGGGTTCTGCGCCGAGACCGAGGAAGGAGAGCGCGGCGGCGTCGAGGATGGCGGTGGCGATGCCGAGGGTGCCCTGCACGATGAGCGGGGTGACCGCGTTGGGCAGGATGCGCTTGAAGAGGATGTGCATTCCGGATGCCCCCATCGCCCGCGAAGCCTGGACAAACTCGAGGTCTTTGACAGTGAGCACGGTGGAACGCACCAGCCTGGCAAAGCGTGGAATGGAGACGATACCGATGGCAAGCAAGGCATTGATGAGGCCGGTACCAAGGATGGAGACGATGGCAATGGCCAGCAGCAGGCTGGGAAAGGCCATCAGTACATCCATGAAACGCATGAGCAGGTTATCCAACCAGCCCCCGGCATAAGCCGAGATAGCCCCGATAAGGGTGCCGATGAGGATGGCGAAGGCCATGGTGACGATACCGATCTGCAGGGACAGGCGCGACCCGAAAATCACACGAGAGAACAGGTCGCGGGTGTTGCCATCCACGCCAAAAAGATGCTGAGGTTCATCAGCCGGGCAACCCAGCAGGTGAATGCACGGGGGTGTGCGCCTTCTCGATTCGCGCAGGATCTGCGTGGGATTGTAAGGGGCGATGACGGGTGCAAAAACAGCGATAAGGATGAGCAAGCCGAGGATAATGATGCCAGCCCGGCCGGAACTATGGCGCAGCAGGTGGCGCAGCGCTTCGCGCATTGGGGAACGGCGGGTTGAAGCGGCGACGTGAGAGAGTTCAGTTGTGTTTTCCATGGCGGCTCCCTTAATCCAACCTGATGCGAGGATCAAGGTAGGCATATGAAATATCGACAATCAGGTTTACCAGCACAAAGATAATGGCGATGATGAGGGTAAATCCCTGGACAACGGGATAATCACGCGCAAGGATGGCAGAGACCAGACCGGTGCCAAAACCGGGCAGGTTGAACACGGTTTCGGTGAGCACCGCGCCGGAAAGCAGGCTGCCGGTTTCGATGCCGATGATGGTGACAATGGGGATGAGCGCGTTGCGCATGGCGTGTTTGCTGATCACCCGGCGCTCGACCATGCCCTTGGCGCGTGCAGCGCGGATGTAATCGAGGCCAACCACTTCCAGAAGGCTGGAGCGGGTCATACGCGCAATGATCGACATGGGGATGGTTCCCACTGCCAGCGCGGGCAGGATAAGGTGCCTTAAGGAATCCCAGAAAAGTTTCCAATCGCCGGTGAAGATCACATTGACCAGCACGGTGTTGGACATCAATTCGATGATAAATGCTTTCAGACCGGTGGGGTTTTCGAGACCCCAGAACTGGGCAAGATCAACGGGTGAAAGGCCGGCGGAGAACCTGCCGGAAGGTGGAAGAGCAAACGGTGTTCCTTTTAATGTGAGCGCGAAAAAGTACGCCAGCAAGAGCCCAAGCCAGAAAACCGGCATGGAAACACCGATATTGGCAATGATCATGGTAATCGTATCGATAAACGTGTTGCGTTTGAGGGCGGAGATTACGCCAAGCAACACACCGACCGTGGTGGAAAAGATCATCGCGAGCAACGTCAACTCCATGGTGAGAGGAAGGCGCTCAGCGATGAGGGTGGTGACGGGACGGGTAAAGCGGATGGAATCCCCCAGGTCACCCTTAAACAGATTGCCCAGGTAACGCCAGAATTGGGTAAAAATGTCATCGTCCAGGCCATAACGCTCCAAAAAAGCCTCGCACTTGGCGGGAGTGGCGCGTTCGCCCAGCATGGTCACGCAGGGGTCACCCGGGATGAGGCGCACGATCAGAAAGGTAACCAGCACCACCCCAAGCAAGACGGGGATTAAGAGAAACAGCCTTCGCGTGATGAATTGAGTCATGATGCAGCCTTCAATAAAGAGGATTGGATGGGGTCGGGGAATACCGGCCCCATCCAAACAAACGCTTAGAGATTACTTGACGGCATAGCCGGCTTCGGTAAGTAGTTCCCTGGCCTTAGCCTGATCGAAATCCAGCCAAGGTACATCGGGGCTGGCTCCTGGGTAGACGAAAGCAGGAACGAAGGAGTCAGAGACACTCGAACCAACCGGGTAGTATTGATCCACGATACGGACGCGGTCGATCGCGTAAGCGATAGCCTGGCGAACAAGCAGGTTGTCAAACGGGGCGACCGTATTGTTGAAGCCGATGTAGAAGATATTGAACCCGTTGCGCGGATAAAGCGTGAGGTTGGTATCCGCTTCGATCGTCGCGATATCATCCGGACCGGGGTTGTCGATACCATGGACATTGCCTGACTGCAGCTCAAGCAGACGCTGGGCGGATTGTTCTGACCAGCGGAAGATGAGGTTGGGGGTCTTGGCAGGCTCACCCCAGTAATCGGGGTTGATTTCGAAGACCACGCTGTCACCACGATTCCATGCTTTCACCTTGTAGGGGCCGGTGCCATTGGGGTTGTCACTGATGGCAACGGAATCACCCTTGGTCAGGTCCAGGTGATCCTTATCCAGGATGCTGAAGACGGAGAAAGCGACCTTGGATGGGAAGGCGGGATCTGGGTAGCAAAGGGTGAACTTGACGGTGCCGGGATCTACAGCAGCGATTGAGGAGAACTCACCACCATAATCACAGCTGGGAGCGGTCAGCGAGAGTAAACCATCGGTATCGACCAACTCGGCATCGACTGTTTCAGTGTTGATGGGGCCGCCAAAGAACGCGCCGAAGTACTCAAACTGACCAGTGCGACCGATGTGGTTCGGGCTGGCCGCATCCCAAAGAGAGGCGTAGGTTGCCACAACATCGTTGGCATCCAGGGTAGCACCATTGTGGAAGGTGACTCCCTGGCGCAGTTTGAAGGTGTACTCAGTCAGATCGGTGTTCGCCTCATAGCTCTCGGCGAGCGCAGGGATGACATCGGTTCCACCTACGGAGAAAGCCAGCAGAGGTTCGTAGACCTGTTCGCAAGCGCGCAGGGTTTCGCCATCAGTTTCGTCAGAGCACCACAGTGCGTTGGGTTCGCCGTTCTGCATCCAGACGAGAGTATCGGTCCCGTTGCTCATCACGCTGAAAACCTCGTTGCCCAACGGGCTGGAGTGCGCGCCTTCAACATTGGAAGCAAAAACGGTTGAGGAACCACCGTTGGCGACCGGGATCATCATGACATAGTCCTTCAACATCTGGTTGATAATGTCATAGTGCTCCTGGCGGGCGGCCGGGTCTGAGAGCTTGCCGGCAGCGCGGATCTCAGCGACCATATCGTCGTAGAGATCACCGAACTGCATATTTTCCGGCGTGGCGAAGTGGTAATCATAGAAGTTGGTGGCATCCGGGTAGTCGGCGTTCCAGCCCAACAGGTAGAAACCTTCCTGACCGGCTGCGGTCGCATCGATGAAGGCGGTGGATTCCATTTCCTTGAGGGTCACTTCCACACCGATTTCAGCGAGCTGAGCCTGGATCTCCTGTGCCACTTTATCGGGTGACGGCAGGTAGGCACGGTCAACAACGCGGAAAGCAAGGGTGACCTTGAGGGGTTCGGCTGTTGCAGGTGCTTCGGTAGCCACAGGGGCTTCGGTGGCTGCAGGAGCTTCCGGAACGACCGGGGCTTCGGTAGGCGCGGGTTGCGCACAAGCTGCCAGCAGGAGACTGGCTACGATCAACATACTAAACAGTACCAAAAATCGACGTTTCATGTTTCTTCTCCTTCTAATATGGTTGAACACGATCGGGTTTATGACTGCCAAACCCATAGGTCTTTTTGTTCCATTTCTGTTGATATGACCACCTCCTTTGATCTCTCATTTAATTACTTCTCTCTGTCAATACTTCCTGCCTATCAAGCCAGCCAACAGGCTGCGCTGTGATCGGGGCTCTTTTCAACGAAAGGCGGTTCCTCAACCGCACACTGCGCCACCGCGATGGGGCAGCGCGGATGAAAGCGGCATCCTTTGGGCGGATTGAGCGGGCTGGGGACATCCCCTTTGAGGATGATGTGTTCACGCCGCAGGCGCGGGTTGGGGATGGGGATGGCGGACATGAGGGCTTTGGTGTAGGGATGCAGCGGATTGCGGAAGAGTTCCTCACGGTCAGCCAGCTCCACCATTTTGCCCAGGTACATAACCGCCACGCGGTTGGAGATGTGTTCCACCACACCGAGGTTGTGGGCGATGAAGAGGTAGGTCAGCCCCAATTCCTGCTGCAGGTCCTTGAGAATGTTGAGCACCTGGGACTGGATGGAAACGTCCAGCGCTGAGACGGGTTCATCGCAAACGATGAAGCGCGGCTGGAGTGCAAGGGCGCGCGCGATACCGATGCGCTGCCGCTGCCCGCCAGAGAATTCGTGCGGGTAACGCCTGCTGTGATACTCCTCAAGTCCCACCTTTTTGAGTGTGTCCACCGCCAACTGGTAGCGGTCCTTCTTGTCGCCGATCTTGTGGATCTCAAGGCCTTCCATGACCGAATCACCAATGCGCATGCGTGGGTCGAGCGAAGCATATGGATCCTGAAAGATGATCTGCATATCACGCCGCACCGCCTTCATCTCCTCCCCTTTCAACTTGAGGAGATCCTTGCCATCAAATTCCACCGCGCCAGCGGTGGGCTCGGTGAGGCGCAGGATGGCGCGGCCGATGGTTGTTTTGCCGCAGCCGGATTCACCGACGAGACCAAGGGTTTCACCATTCTTTACGGTAAAGCTGACGTCGTCCACAGCCAGCACCTGATCGGACACGCGCTGCAGAATGCCCGTCTTGACGGGATAGTATTTCTTAAGGTTTGAGACCTTCAACAGGTCGCTGGAACCGTTCATACCATTCACATTCATCGCATTACTCATAACGCCTCGCTTATCTTTAAAGGCGCGGCATGTTCGTCAGAATCCGAATAAAGCCAACAGCGCACAGTGTGTTTGTCGCTGACCTCCACCAATTTGGGTTCCTTGCGGCGGCAAACCTCGAGACCGTATTGCTGACGCAGCAGGCAGCGCGGCTCAAAACGGCAGCCGGGCGGCAGGTCGATAAGGTTGGGCACCAGACCGGGGATGACCTCCAGGCGGTCCACAACTTTGCCCAGGACCGGGATCGAACCGATCAGCCCCTGGGTGTAGGGATGCAGGGGTTTGGCAAAGATGGGGTCCACATCAGCGAACTCGACGATCTCGCCGGCGTACATCACAGCCACCCGGTCAGCCATCTCAGCGATAATGCCGAGATCGTGGGTGATGAGGATGACCGCGGTATTGGTCTTCTCACGCAGTTCGCGGATGAGATCGAGGATCTGCGCCTGGATGGTGACATCCAGCGCTGTGGTGGGTTCATCAGCGATGAGCAGCCTGGGGGATAGCGCCAGTGCCATAGCGATCATGACGCGCTGGGCTTGACCGCCGGACAGTTCGTGCGGGTAGGCGTAAGCTTTTTTCTCAGGATCAGGGATACCCACCACGGTGAGCAGTTCAACCGCCTTTGTCCAAGCTTCCTTCTTATTGATACCCTTGTGCAGCTCCAGCACCTCAGCCACCTGCTCCCCCACCCTGAAAACCGGGTTGAGGCTGGATTGCGGCTGCTGGAAGATCATTGAGATGCGGTCACCGCGCATTTTAACCATTTCCTCTTTGGAGAGCTTGAGGATATCCCTACCCTCGAAGAGGATCTCACCATTAACGATACGACCTGGAACACCCACGAGTCGCAGGATGGAGAAGGAGCTGACGCTCTTTCCGCAGCCGGATTCGCCGACCAGCCCCAACACCTCGCCGGCGCGCACAGAAAAATCCACCCCGTCCACCGCCTTGACCACGCCATCTTCGGTGAAGAAATAAGTCTTCAAGTCGCGGACTTCGAGTATGGTTTCCCCTGTTTGTATTGCTGACTGATCACTCATGAATGGCTCCATAGAATGGGTAATTCTCTATCTGTGTTCCAAGTACTGCTAATCGTTAATACCAGGTAAGTAATTATGAATAAAGCGGATATTTCATTATACAAATATTATGACGGTTTTTATACAAAATTCCGCAATTTGCTACTGCCTGGTGGCTAAACGCCGGGTTCAAACCCTCACCGGGTCTGCTTACACGAACCGGTCGGTGAAAAGCACCGACCGGAGAATTATCGCGTGCGTTAATTAGTAATTAATATAATCAAAAAGTATACAGTCCGTTTTTAAATATTTCAATAAGCAATCGCTGTTTTCTTCTTAACAACTCTGTAAGGAAAAACCGCCAAAGCCCTCGTCAGACCTCCGGGCAAGCCTGGCGGGGAAAACGCGGGGTGGAATGAGTGCGGGAAAATTCGTGTACAATGAATTCGATGAGCGCTAATAAAGAGATCCAACCCCTGCTACCGGGAGACCTCTCCCTGCAAATCGGCTTGAATGCCAACCGCGCTGCGGCTAAAACGCGTTTCAAGGAATACCGTTCACGCCACGCAGAGGAGACCCTGCGCCGGCAGGACGCGGACCTGGCGCTGTTCCACGAATTCCTCGAACTGGTCAACCTCCGAACGGGCAACCTGGCGGAAGAAGCGGCAGCTTGGCGCCCGGTGACCTGGGGGCTGGTGGAGGCGTTCGTCAAATGGCAGCTCAACGAAGGCTACGCCATTAAAAGCATAAATGTGCGCCTATCGACGGTGAAGGTGTACGCGCGCATGGCGATGCAATCTGACATGCTCACCCCACAGGAGTACGCGCTGATCCGCGCGGTGCAGGGGTATTCCTTCCGCGAGCAGGTGCGCATCGATCAGAAACGCCGGGTCAGGCGCATCGGTTTCAAGAAAGAAGAGCCGGTCAAATTGACCCCGGAACAGGCGCAACAACTGAAAGATCAGCCCACCACACCCCAGGGGAGGCGCGACCGCCTGCTGATGTGCCTATTGCTCGACCATGGGCTGCGCGTGGGCGAGGTGACGCGGCTGGCAGCGGAAGAGATTGACCTGGTAGAGGGTTTGCTGCGTTTTTACCGCCCCAAGGTGAACAAGGAGCAGGTGCACCGCCTGACACGGGAAACGCTGGAAGCAGCCAGGGCGTGCAGGACCAATGGCGAACTGCCGGCAGAAGGTCTGTTGCTGCGGCGCAGCAAGAAGAACGAGGAACTCGGTACACCGGGGATCAGCGAGCGTGCAGTCACCGCGCGCGTGCGGCTGCTGGGGGAACGGCTTGGCGTTATGGGACTTTCGGCGCACGATTGCAGGCATTACTGGGCAACCTCCGCCGCGCGTCACGGTACGGATCCCTTCGTGCTGCAGGAGGCCGGCGGCTGGAGCTCACTGGCGATGCCGCGGCGCTATGTGGAAGAGAACGGGGTCGCCAACGAGGGGGTGAAGCTGGGTAAGGAGAATGGAGAATAGAAAACCGTAATCAATACTTAGTAACGAGTAATCAGTGAATGATGAGTATCATCTTCACCTGCCTGATAACTAAACGCCTGATCACTAAGTGCCTGGTTGTTCAACTATAATTGGAACTTATGGACAAAGAACCTTCGCTTTTCTCGAACATGACCCCCGTAGACTGGATGCTGGCGGCGGTGTTCACCGCCGTGGTCGGCTGGTTGGTGCAATCGTTCTTCCCGCCGTGGGGCTGGCTGATCGGTATCATCGTGGCGCTGGGGCTGCTCTACCTGGCCAAACGCCGTCGGGACCGGTTGCAGGGGCGCGGAGAACAGGAGTAAACACAGTCCTTCCCTGCCGGGGGGCAGCGTGGAGCGCTCATGTCAGTCGAGATCTCCTCCTGTTACGTGATCCTCGTCTGTTCCAGTAGTTTCATACGCAAGAAGGGGGATAAAGTGATAGACGAGTCTCGTACATGGATATCACAGAGGCGTTAAGACGGAAAAATTGATCTGATTCACCAATTATGGGAATCAACTAACTATTACACATGCTTCTGGGTAACCCAAATCGAAAAAATATCCTCGCCCACAAAGCTTTTCTGGGTTTTTAAGGAGAAAAATCCGTTTGACTTCAACAGCGTAGCCAGGTATGCTGCGGTGTGGTCATAGATCTGGAAACTGTCAATTGAGCAAAGAAATTTGGTACGAGCAGGATATCTTTTTGCGGTGCACTACATTTGCAGCGGAACCCATCCGCACCTATTTGATAAGCATGCTCGTCAGTCGATGTTCCCGAGCCTGGAGTTACAAAAACCAGAATTATTGGCTACCACCTGACCTGGTGGAGATGGCAATAAACACCGGTGTCAAAAAGCCCACCGGTGTAAGTATCCGTGTTCAGTTTCCCAGGCTTAAGAGTTTTGGTTGTCCGGGAGGGCAAGATTGATAAAACGGCGGGGGTCCAGCCGGGCAATCTCATCGAGGGAAAAGTGGAATGCGGGTAGAATTCCTGTATGCCTCAAACGATTATCAGCAGACAACGTGAATCTAACCCGCGTTATCCATCGATCGTCCCGGCGGTGCTGTGGGCGCTCTTCAACCGGCAGTTGGGCAGGCATCTGTCCTTCGGCACGCTTGCCCGGAGGCTCAATTCCCGGGTTAGCCCGGCGGTGGTCAGCCACGGCACGCAAAACATACCGATAGGCGGCGGCTACGTGGTGACGGTCAATCACTACGCCCGGGAAGGGTTCAGTTCGGCGTGGATTGCCATCGCGCTGAGTGCGCTGATCTCTACCGAGGTCACCTGGGTGATGACCGATGAATGGGTCTTCGAGGGCAACCCGCTAGCTTTCGCGCTGCGGCCGCCCATGCGTTTCGTGCTACGAAGCTTGCACGCTGTTTTCGGGTTTCTGCCCATGCCCACAATGGCACCGGACTACTCGGATACCGCACAGCGCGCCGCCGCCGTTCGCCGGGTGATCGAATACGTGCGTACGCACCCTGGGGCGGTCATTGGTCTTTCTCCCGAGGGTCGCGACGCGCTCCAGCCAGGCATGGGGGAACTGCCTGCCGGGGTGGGAAAATTCATTCTGTACCTGAACCGCATGGGATTACGCATACTGCCGGTGGGGATCACAGAAGTAAATGGACAACTGGCCGTGCGCTTTGGTGAACCTTACGACCTCGCGCTTGCAGATGCTGAGGGTGATTTGGATGGGCAGGTGCGCACGATCGTGCGAGAGCAGATCAGCCGACTCATAGAGCCGGTGAGTAGTGATTCTTGAGTGTTGATGGATAATCAGGAAAGTGAATATCTCGGATCTCCAAGTGCCTGATCACATCGCACTTGATTCGACGGTGCCCGTTCCGCCGCTCGCCTGGATGGCAAGGTCGATGAACACGGCAGCAGACCAGCCGAAGGTACTCACTGCAGTGGCCGGTGGTTCACCGGTTTCGGCATTGTAATACTCATAGATGCCCTTGTGAGCCATGATCATCTCAAACTAAATTAGAGAAAATACAAAAAAATAAACCCCTGCCCCACCCCACGCGGCGGGGTTTTCTTGAAGTAAAACCAGGGGTATGCCTATGCGAAAATTATCAGGTCTTCTTCTGCAGGAACCACCTTCTGCCAAGGATGAGGAGGGCAAAGGGGATGAAAGTGATCAACAGCATCACCAGGTCGATCCACCCCACCTGGTCAAAAATGGTCAGCATCATGATCAGGGCGAGGGCAACCAGGGCGATGAAGAACGCCAACCGGCGCCGTTTGGCCAGCAGCATGTACAGCAGCGCGAGGACGATCGCCCCGCCGAACATGCCCAGCATCATGATCCATTTCAGTGCGGCGTCATCCGGTATACCGCTGTGCCAGCCGCCGGCGATCAACACCCCTAACACGAAGAAGATGAGGGCGTTGAGAAGAATGAAGATCAACGCAATCTTGACGACCACAGGACTATCTTTCATTTGAGGGCTCCTTTCAGGCACATCCAGTTTGATTGTACAACTTTTGGCGTGTGTGGATATCAGGTACTTCTGCGGGAGCCTGCAAGATAATCACTGTATCCGCCGGAATGGCTGACGACACTTCCGCCGTCCAGCACCAACACGCGGTCGACCACCTGGTCAAGGAAGTAGCGGTCGTGCGAAATGATCAACGCGGTGCCCTCAAATTCCGCCAGCGCATCTTCCAGCACCTCCGCCGAAGCAATGTCGAGGTTGTTGGTGGGCTCATCCAGCAGCAGAAAGTTCGCGTGTGAAAGCATGATCAATGCCATCTGCAGGCGGCTGCGCTCCCCGCCAGACAACTCAACCACCTTTTGCGCGGTCTGGCGGTAACTGAACAGAAACTTCGCGGCGAAGGCAACCGCGTTGCTCTCACCCATGATACCCCCCAGGCGGATGGCCTCCAGCACGGTCTGCGCGGGATCAAGCGTTTCATGCTCCTGTGCGTAATACGCGGGAAGAATACTCGGACCCATGATCACGTCACCGCTATCGGGCTTGAGCGCTTCCAGCGCCAGGCGGAACAGCACGGATTTACCCGTGCCGTTGCGTCCGATCACCCCCACCCGTTCACCGTGATGCAGCACCAGGTTGATGTTATTGAGCACCACCCGGTCATCAAAGGCTTTGCTGACCTTTTTAAATTCAAGCACCTTCTGTGAACCGCGCCAGCCGCGCAAACGCAGTTCCATGCGGCGGCGTTCCAGCGTTGGCCGGTCGATGCGGTCCATTTTATCCAGGCGGTTCTGGATTGCCTTTGCGCGTTTGGCAAACTTCTCGCTGTCATAGGTTTTCGCCCAGATGGCGTAGCGTTTGATGGCGGCTTCTATTCGCGCCACCTGGCGCTGCTGAACATGGTAGAGCTCGTTCTGCCGCGCGAGGCGTTGTTGTTTATCCATAATGAACGAGGAATAATCCCCCTCGAAAGTGGTCAATTGGCCATCTTCGATCTCGGTGATGTGCGTCACCACAGCATCAAGCAGGTAGCGGTCATGCGAGATGATCACCACTGCCCCGCTGTACTCCTGGATGAAGCGCTCGAGGAATTCCTTACCGGCAAGGTCAAGATGGTTATCCGGCTCGTCGAGCAGCAGCACATCCGGGCGGGTGAGCAGCAGCTGTGCCAGACCGACCAGTTTCTTCTGCCCGCCGCTCAACACACGGGTCGGTTTGGTTTGCTCCGCCTCCGGCAGGCCCAAACCCGCCAGCACCTCGCGCACCCGTTGGGGATATTGATCCCCTCCCAAAGCCAGGTAATCCGCGAGCAGCACCTGCTGCTGCTCCAGTGCGCGGTTGAGGTGTATTTCGTTCCCATAAACAGCGGGGTCAGCCAGGCTGGCCTCCACCGATTGCAGTTCCTGGTGCACCTGGTGGTAGCGCGGGTTACCCGCCAGGGCTGCCTCAAAGGCAGATTGAGCGGGGTCCATCGATGGTTCCTGCGCCAGGTAACCCACCGTAACTCCGCGCGCCCGAATGACACCACCGCCGGGTTCCGGGGTGAATTCGCCGGTGATGAGCTTGAAAAGGGAGGACTTCCCCGCTCCGTTGGGACCGATCAGACCGATCTTCTGGTCATGCTGAATTTCCCAGGTGAGATCACTAAAGATTGTGCGCGCACCCAACACCAGGGAGACGTGGCTGAGGCTGATGGAAATCATGATCGGGATATTCCTATAGGTTAATTGGTTAATGAATCGTGTATGAGTGGAATCCGCTCGCGCAGCCCGGTTTAACCGTCCGTGAGCCTGACCATTTGAACGGGATGCGGGATGTTAATATGCTCACGCTCCACCGTTTCTTTGATCGCGCGCACCACGTTCGAATGAACCTCGAGGGGGTTGTGGGTGGTCTGGTTCAACCAGAAGCGCGCCACGAGGGTGATCTCGTTGTTGCCCAGCTCTTCAGCCATCACTGAAGCGGCGGGGTCCGCCAGCACGCCCTCCACCTCTTTGATCGCCTGCAGGATTTTTTGTGATGCAATGGTAATGTCCTCGTTGTACTCCACGCGGATGCGCACGGTGCGGCGTGAATCGGGTAGATCAGACTGGTTGGTAATTGCCGTGCTGAACACGTTCATATTGGGCATGATCACCACCTCACCGTCAAACGTCCTGAGAATGGTGTCGCGGGTGTTGATGTTAACCACCTTGCCCGTGTAGCCGGAGATCAGTACGGTGTCACCGGCCTTGAACGGCTTGCGGGTCATCAGGATGAGTCCGGCAATGAAATTACGGGTGATGTCCTGCAGGGCAAAGCCGATGGTGAGGCCGGCGATACCCAGACCTGCGACAAAACCGGTGACGTTAAAGTTCACCTGTTCCAGCGCGACGATGGTGCCGGTGATGATGACCGCCCAACGCGTGATCTTCATGATCACATCCACCAGCGACGCGTCCTCCAGCCGTTTCTTCGCCACCCTGCCCGCCCAGCGCGCAGCCGGCACCGCCAGGTAGAGTGACAGCCCAAAGATGATCAACCCGAAGATCAGGTGCGGTATGAAGTCCAGCGACCGCTGTAAAAAATCCTGGAACCACTGATTAAAATCCATAAACACTCCTTTGAAACTACACGCTACTATTTTATAGTTTTACCATATTCCAGACTGACAGAGCCGGCGCAAGCGTGTATACTCATAGTTGAAATCACCAATTATCACCGTTTAGGAGAAACTTTAATGACAAATGAACGACCAATCCATGTACTGGGCATCAGCGGCAGCCTGCGCGACAGCTCTTACAACACCGCGTTATTACGGGCAGCAGAGGAATTGATTCCGGCGGGTATGACGCTGGAAATCGTTAACCTGGCCGGGATACCTGTGTTCAACGTGGATGAAGAAATTCCGTTCCCGAAAGCCGTGGAGGAACTGCGTTCCGCGATCGCGGCAGCCGACGCGGTGTTGATCGCCACGCCGGAATACAACAGCTCGATCAGTGGAGCCCTCAAGAACGCGCTGGATTGGGTTTCACGCTCCCCGCAGCCGCCGTTGACCGGCAAACCCGTTGCGCTGATCGGCGCGAGCACAGGTATGTTCGGCACCGCCCGCGCCCAGGTTCAGCTGCGGCAGGTGCTGACGCACCTCGGCGCGCTGGTGCTGCCCAAACCGGAGGTGATGGTAGCCAAAGCGCAGGAAGTGTTCGATGAGAATGGCCGGCTGACCAGCGAGGCCACCCGCGGATTCCTGCAAGATCTGCTCACCAAGCTGGCGACCTGGACCTGGCAAGTGACACACTAGTTGATCCATCGCTAACAGGAAGGGAGTAACCTATGGTTTATCTCATCCNNTTGCTGAGTGAGCAATTAACATGAATATCAACGTCCAGTTGTTTCCCCCGTTGAAAGATTTCGCAGGCGTGTCAAGCGTGGCACTCACGATGCCCGAACCCGCCACCGTGGAGGACATGTTCGAACTGCTGGGTGCACTATACCCCTCGATCCTGCCCTTTCTGCGCAACTCCCCTCAGGTGGTGATCAACGACGAGATGGCGTATCACCTGCACCTGCTGCATGACGGCGATGAAGTGCAGCTGCGCGTGCAAATGTTCGGTGGGTGATCCCCTGGAGATTAGTTAGTATAAAAACAACACAAAAAAGAGGTGCAGTTCATATCCGCGCCTCTTTTTGTAAGTCAAGCAGAGATTAGCGCTTGCCGCCCCCGCCTGTACCGGATCCGCCCCCATTGCGCCGGCCGCGCCCGCCGCTGCCGCTGAACAAACCGTTCTCAGTGAGATAGTTCTGAAACTCTGTCCATTCCGCATCGTTCATAAACTGCGGGGTGTAAGCCGCTCCGGTTTGACTGGCGTAAATGGACGAGAAGGCATTGAGATGGTTATAAGATCCGTAGAGCAGGGATTCGTAAACCTGCCGGATATCAGCCTGGTCAACCTGCGCGAGGCGTTCCTTTAGATCGAGGATGTCGATCTCCTCGATGGCAGCCCCGGCCAGCAGCGCGTCCGCGAGGGACTGGCTGCCGGATTTGATGAGGTCGGTGTACAGCTGTTTGAGGTCTGCATTGTTGAACACACCCGCCGTATCCGCCACAGGGACTGCCAGGTCATAGCGGTCAAGCAGGGCTTTGACCGAGTCCATGTGCGTCTGCTCGGATGAAGCAATGTTGCTGAACATGGGCTGGGTGTACAGGGTGGAAAAGTAGTTGTAAACATCGCGGGCCAGTTTCTCTTCCTCGTACATAAAGAGCAGCCCGTCGCTCTCCGCCTGGCTCAATTCGCCCAGCGGCAGGGTTTCGATGAGGGACTCATCCAGACCGTAACCAAAACCTTCTTCAACGTGCTCCTCTGCCAGAGGCGCGGGAGCGGGCGCGTTCGCGTCCGTTTCAACCCGGCCGTTGCCGCCGCCGTAACCGTTACCGTACCCGGCCACTTCCTCTGCAGCCGCGGGCAGTAATTCACCGGCTTTCGCCGAAGTGCGGTTGATCGCACCAAAGGCCAGCAGGCCGATCACCGCCACCAGTAATGTAATTCCTAATGCTTTCTTAATCATTTTATTCTCCTTGATATTTGTTGTAACCGGTGCGGGAGCGGGTTGCTCCACACGCGGCGTTGTTGAAACCTGGAAAACCTTCCTGGTCACATTCGCGATCCAGCGCCAGTGCATGGCGAAGTGCAGGATCGCCGAGATGATGAAGACCACGCTCGACCAGGTATGCAGCATGTCCCAGGCGGTGCGTGAGAAGAGGAACATCGGGTCTGGATTGCGCCCGCCCTCGCTGCCGCCCGCGAACAGGAAGTAAAGCCCTGAAAGGGCGCAGATCAGGAAGCTCAGCGCAGTGACTGTGTTGAGCCACAGGTTGTAGCGCGCGCGGGTTGAGCTGTGCTGAAGCGCCTGTCGTGACCCTCTTGAACATGCTTTTAACCCACTTCCAGTGGAAGATGATATGTACCAGGGCGATGACAACCATGGCCAATCCGATCCAGGTGTGCAGCCACTCCCAGGTTTCACGCAGGAAGAGGATGCGGATGCCGTAGAGTGGATTGCGTCCCCCCTTGAACCCGCCATCCGGCAGGAAGAGGAAGTAAACACCAGAGAGAACGGTGACGATAGCCGTCAGGAATAGCCCGAAATCCATCAGCCAGTTGTTTCTTGTAAGTGAAGTGACGCTTTTTTTATTGTCCATTTTTCATACCTTCAATCGTGTTTATTGAACAAAGAATATCGCATGGATGTGAAGATGTTGTGAATTTATTGTGGTTTTATTGTGAAACTCTTTCCGGCGGTGGTGTAAAATCAGGATGCAACCAATTCACCCATAGGATACCTTATGCCCCTCCCCACTTATGTTCCTCTCGTTGAAACCACGCGCGGTCCCATCGTGGAATCGATCCATTACGGCGCGATCGTTGTGTGCGGTCCGGACGGAAAACTGATCGCATCGCTCAGCGATCCGGGCGCAGTAGTTTACCTGCGCTCCTCCTCCAAGCCCTTCCAGGTGTTGCCGCTGGTGGAGGGCGGCGGGATGGAGCACTTCGGGCTGACCGAACGCGAACTGGCCGTGATGTGCGCTTCGCACAACGGCACTGATGAGCATGTGAAGGTAATCATGGGCATCCAGCAAAAACTGGGCGTTAGCGCGGCTGACCTGTTATGCGGTACCCACACCCCCGGCGACCCCGCGACCGCGGAACGCATGTTCCGCGACGGTGAAGAAAACACCCCGCTGCGCCACAATTGCTCCGGCAAACACACCGGTATGCTGGCGCAGGCACTGTTGTTTGGTGAAACCACCACTGATTACATCAACCCGCAGCACCCGGTGCAGCGGCGCATTCTGCGCACCTTCAGCGAGATGAGCGGGGTACCGGTGGAGGAGATCATCCCCGGTACGGATGGCTGTTCCGCTCCTGTCTTCGCGGTGCCGCTGCGTGCCGCGGCATACGCCTTTGCCCGCCTGGCGGATCCCTCGGGGCTGCCCGAACCGCGCCGCTCCGCGCTGAAGCGTATCTTCGCCGCGATGACCGCCCACCCCGACATGGTCGCCGGCCCGCATACTTTCGATACAGAATTAATGACCGCAGGTCACGGCAGGATCCTAACCAAGGGCGGCGCGGAAGGTTACCAGGCGCTGGCGGTGCTGCCTGGCACCAGTTCGCGTTTCCCCGGCGGGCTGGGCATCACCCTCAAGATCAGCGACGGCGACCTCGCCCAGCGCGACCGCTCGCAGAAGATCGCGCAGATCGCCCACGACGGCGGCGGGCGGGCGCGCTCCACCGCGGCGGTCGAGGTGTTACGTCAGCTCGGCGCGCTTAATGAAACGCAGCTCGCGGAATTGAAGGATTACCTGCCGCGCGCGCAGTACAACTGGCGCCATATTGAGGTCGGTGAGATTAGGCCGTGCTTTGAGCTGGGAATATCTTGAACTGAAAATCTCAACCACAGATACCGCAGATGACACTGAAAAGGAAAATACCTGTGGGCTCCTTAGCGGAAAACCCTAAACACGAAACTTAGTAGGGACGATTCATCCCTCTCACCCAAAACTTTCGGGGACAAATAACGGGTGTGAATCGCTCCTACATTAAAGTTTACGGAAATTATTATTTTCGCTTGAACAAATACAGCGTTCGTTCACTGCCCGGGATGGAAACTTTTTCTTCGATGGTGAAATACGCGCTGAAGGCTTCCTCGAAACCCTCTTCAGTATATTTATCGAAAATGTCCTTGCGCGTGGCGAGGAGGCGCTTTACCTGCGAGTCGCTCTTGGGCACGAACTCCACGATCGCCCATTTGCCGGCGAAGGCAAAGAACTGCGCCACTGAGGTCAGCGGAACGTTGTTCGAAATGGCCAGGTGGTGAATGAGCGCCAGTGCCATCACCAGGTCGACCGGGCCGCGCTCGAGCATCGACTCGCGTTCATGGTGCGCCCAACCCAACGCCGGGCTGGGGTTGGTCAGGTCGATCACCAGCGGCAGGAGGTGCTGTTCGTTATTCGCCTTGACCGCCAGGTAATCCTGCTCCAC
>DIWL01000015.1 GCA_002428455.1 Anaerolineaceae bacterium UBA6107
TCGGTTTACACATTAAGTCACGGTGGCTAACACCGTTTGCACCGGACAAGTGCGTGGTTTTGCACACACTTTCTGGGATTCTGGCCCAACGGCGAATTCGGCGTCTGGTGGCTTTTCCCGCCAAGTCCTGCTCTTGCCGGTAACGCTAGCAATTAGATTTCTATCCTCACTCAGTCCACGCGGACCGAGTCGTATGTACGGGCATAAGTTTTGGCCAGCCGTTCTAGCCTAGGACAAAGAGAATGCAAGTTTGAAGAATTATTCATTTGGAGGATCTGTCTGACAATCCGCATTTGACTTTTTCTTCGGGATATACTACAGTATTGAATATCACAAACGCGTAGTGTTTTTACGCAAGGAGAATAGGAATGCGAGAATCTACTGTCAAGGACTGGATGAGTCATCTGGTCGTGTTTGTCGATCCTGATACCACGGTCTACGAAGCTTTGCACATCATGCGTCATCGCTATGCCACTTCCCTGATAGTTGAAAAAACAGCTGACAATCCCCAATATGGGATTGTTACCTCGATCAACATTTGTGACAAGATCGTTGCGCAAGGGAACGATCCCACCAAGACAAAGGTCAAAGAAATCATGGCCACCCCGGTGATCACTGTACCGGATAGTCTATTGATCACAGAGTGCGCGGCCAAGATGAAAGAACACCGCATCCACCACCTGCCCGTGGCAGATGAAAAAGGCAACATCATTGGCATGATCGCCGCCATGGACCTGCTGCTGGTCGCTGAGGCAATGGGCACAAATTTCAGGGACCGCAGCCTTTCGTAGTGTTTCAGTCCAAATCTTGACTTATGAGCGCATCGGGTATAATTACGACTCGATGCGCCGTTTTTTGTCGACCTTTTTGCTCGTATTGACGCTGGTTATGCCTATCCTGGCAGCCCCGCGGTCCACAGCCTCAGCGGAATCGATCTCACCCGGGGAGATCATCAGCCTGATAAACAACCTGCGCGCCGGCTACGGTCTACCGGCGCTGGCTGTAGATGCCACCCTGGATTCCACCGCTTATTCAACAGCCGCACAAATGGCCGCCAACGGAGTGTGCGCCCACATTGGTAACGTGCGCGAGCGTATTGCTGCTGCCGGTTTTGGCGGGGGCAGCAACATATTCGCCACCGAAAATATAGCATGCGCCACCAGTGGTGACATTGGTTGGCTGCAATCGGTGTGGGCGGATGATGTGCACATGTG
Organism: Anaerolineaceae bacterium UBA6107; assembly: GCA_002428455.1. Taxonomy (GTDB): domain Bacteria; phylum Chloroflexota; class Anaerolineae; order Anaerolineales; family Anaerolineaceae; genus UBA6107. Next base: position 1,215 of record DIWL01000015.1, read on the forward strand.
GCCGATGACCCAGGAGAGATATACCCACGTAGGCGCAGGCGCCTACACGGGCGGCAACGGTGTCACCTATTACGTGCTGCATGCGGCATACATCGGAGAAGGTGGTTCTGCCAGTTCAGGCAATGTACCGGCAGCAGCCCAGGCGGATACAGCTGTTCCCTCCGAGCCGCTGGTTGAGCCGGTTGTAACCTCCACCCCGCAGACCGATGGCTCAATCGTGCATGTTGTGCAATATGGGCAGGCACTTTCAACGATCGCCACTTGGTATGGGGTAACGATCGATCAGATCAAGCAGCTCAACAACATGATCAACGAGAACATCTACGTCGGGCAGAACCTTATCATCAAGCTCGCCCCGACTGCCACGATCACCCCCACGCGTACCGTTACCCCGCGTCAGCCCACCCGCACACCATCCCTCACACCCACTCCCACCCGGCAGGTCACCCCTCCCACCCCGACCCCAACCACCAAACCAGATATAACGGAAAGTTTGCCAAAGCTCGACCGGCAGTGGCTGGGATTCGGTCTGCTGATCCTTAGCGCGATCGGTTTGATGCTGGTGTTGTATTTCGCTTTTATAAAACCCGGATTTAAAAAATAAAGCCGCCTTCTGAACTTCAAAAAGGCGGTTTTTAGTTAATTCTTTACGGCGTGATCTACTTCAGACCCTCATTTAGATCATAAAGTCTTCACCCTGCCATACGCCATCTGCGGGGGTATGCAGATGCACCGGGTGTTTAATTCCGTTCTCTCCCACGTAGAGATCCTGTTCGTTGTGGATATTTAATCTTTTCTCGATCTCTTCCATTCGCCTCATCAACGCGGATACGGATTCCCCGATCGTATCCGGTAGATTGCCGTGTTCCAGGTCCGCCCCTACGCCGGTTGGTTGGCTGCGAACCACCACCTGGCCCGGGATACCGACGACAACTGAATTAGGCGGTACTGATTTCACGACAACCGCGTTCGCGCCGATACGGCTGTGCGACCCGATGGTGATATTCCCGAGGATTTTAGCGCCGGCACCGATAACCACCTCATCCTCAATCGTGGGATGACGTTTCCCTTTTTCCAGGCTGGTTCCCCCCAGTGTCACCCCGTGGTACAACGTCACGCATTTTCCGATGACTGCGGTTTCACCGATGACCACCCCCATGCCGTGATCGATAAAAAAGCCGCGTCCGATCTGCGCACCGGGGTGGATCTCAATACCAGTCATGAACCGGGTGACATGAGAAAGCCAGCGTGCCAGTAGTTTGAAGCCGTGTTCCCATAACCAGTGCTCGGTGCGATGCGCCCAAACGGCGTGCAGACCGGGGTAGGCCAGCAGCAGTTCAGCGGTGGAGCGGGCAGCCGGGTCGCGGTTGAATACTGACCGGATATCTTCACGTACGGATGAAAAAAGCATGCTTTCCTCCTTTTTCCAGTCTACTCGGCGAGATCCGCGTACAGTGCGGTGCTCAGGTAACGCTCGCCGAATGACGGAATGATGACTACGATCAGTTTACCTGCGTTTTCCGGGCGGGCAGCCACCTGCAGCGCGCTCCACATCGCGGCGCCGGAGGAGATACCCACCAGCAATCCCTCCTGTGTGGCCATCAGGCGGGCGGTCTTGATCGCGTCTTCGTTTGTGACCCGGATAACCTCGTCGTAAATACTGGTGTTCAGTGTGTCCGGAATAAAGCCGGCACCGATCCCTTGGATCAGGTGAGCGCCTTTCGGTCCTCCGGACAACACAGCCGATGCGTCCGGTTCAACCGCCACCACTTTTATCGTTGGATTACGCGATTTCAACACCTCGCCAATGCCGGTGATGGTGCCGCCGGTACCCACACCAGCCACCAGGATGGCAACTTTACCATCGGTGTCGCGCCAGATCTCCTCCGCGGTCGTTTTGCGGTGAATTTCAGGATTGGCAGGGTTTTTGAACTGCTGCGGCATGTAGTAACGCGGATCGGTTGCCGTGATCTCCTCAGCTTTGCGGATCGCGCCCGCCATCCCCTCGCTACCAGGGGTGAGCACCAATTCAGCCCCGTACGCCCTCATCAGAAGTTTCCGTTCGCGGCTGGCTGTTTCCGGCATCACCAGTACCAGTCGGTAACCGCGGGCAGCCGCGGCAAAGGCGAGTGCGATTCCGGTGTTGCCGCTGGTCGGTTCGACCAGGATGGTCTCAGGTGTGATCAAACCGGCGTTTTCGCCGGCCTCGATCATCGCCACGCCGATGCGATCCTTGACACTGTGTGACGGGTTGAAGTATTCCAGTTTTGCCACCACTTCACCGGGGAGGTTTTGTGTGAGGCGGTTGACCCTCACCAGGGGGGTATTTCCTACAAGTTGTGTCACATCATTTGCTATTTTCATATCTCTTCACTTTCTAATTTGATTTCTATAAGGTATTTTAAAACGAAAAGCGGCCGGTAGGGGCTGCACGAAAAAATGTGCGGGGACGTCCACCGCCGCCTGGAGAGCGATTGTCTGGGAGTTCTCAGGCGGTGATCAAGCCGTACCCCGCCTTGTACACATGCATGTAAATGGATACATTTTTAATCCCTGAATAAATAAGATAAACCTTATCAATATTATATTGCAGTTTTTTCATCTGTCAATGTCGCGATTATCTGTCGCGATTGTCTGCAACCCATCGAGGATTGCTTCGTATATGTTTTAAAGTTACAAGGTTATTAAATTTAATGGAGGCCGATATGGGAAAAAGAAATCGAACGACGCTTGTCCTGGGGATTCTGCTAATCCTGGTGGGCATTTATTACGTACTCGTCAATGCCGTGCCTGGTTTTTCTGATCTGCTCAACATAAACTTTTCATGGCCGGTGATCATCATGCTGGTTGGGGCAGGTCTGCTAGTGCTGGGATTGCTCACCGGCACTCCGGATATGGCAGTACCCGCTTTTATCGTTGCGGGTATCGGCGGAATTCTTTACTATCAGAACATGACCGGCAACTGGGGTAGCTGGTCTTACATGTGGACGCTCATCCCGGGCTTTTCCGGCCTGGGGATGGTCGCCGCGTGGCTGCTGGGGACGCGCGAAAAGATCTCGATCCGTTCAGCTTTGGATACCATTGGCACCAGCCTGGTGCTGCTGGTGGTGTTCGGCGCGATATTTGGCGCGTTTCGAAACCTTGGTCCATATTGGCCGGTACTATTGATCGTGGCTGGGGTCCTGGTCGGGGCGCGTGCCCTGATCAAGGGGCGCAGTGACACCGTTATTAAAGGATGATATCTCATGAGTGATCAGACGAAACGAATTCTACTTGGTGTATTGTTGATCGCTGCCGGTGGATTTTTCCTGCTGCAGCAGATCGTTGATATCCCGTTTGGCGGGCTTTTCATCGGATTCATGTTCGGATTAGCGGGAGGGGTTTTTCTTTACTTCCTGATCCAGGACCGGACGAAATGGTGGGCAGCCATCCCGGGCTTCACCCTTCTCGGTTTGGGAGCGTTGATCGCTTTATCTTCACTGTTCCCTGAAATGGGTAGACGCTTTGGCGGGTCGGTTTTTCTCGCGTTCATCGGTTTAGGCTTCCTGGTGGTATACCTGCTGCAGAAAACCCAATGGTGGCCGATCATCCCGGCAGGGGTGTTGTTTACCCTGGCAGTGGTAGCGGGGCTGCGTGGCGGGGAACTGGGCGGCGCTGTTTTCTTCCTGGGGGTTGGGGCTACGTTTGCTCTGCTTGGGCTGCACCCCATGGGTAAAAAGGATAAGTGGCCGTGGATTCCAGCCGGTATCTGCCTGGCGCTGGGCGTGCTCATTCTTGTGCTTTCCGGTGCGCTGGTGGGTACAGTGGCTGGGTGGATCTGGGCGGGGGCTTTCCTGCTGGTTGGCGGCTATCTGGTGGTTCGTGCCATGGTCAAGAAAGAATAGGTGCCTATTATGGAAAATCGATTGATCCGCACGCAACAGGATCGCATCATCGGCGGAGTATGCGGTGGACTCGCCAGGTATCTCAACATTGAGGTAGTCCTTGTGCGCCTGTTTTTCGTTGTTTTTGCCCTGGTAGGTGGAATCGGGCCTTTGGTCTATATCATCCTCTGGATCGTTGTGCCATCAGAGGAACAGATCGGTGGGAGTACCACCCAGGTTTATTCTGTTGATGGCGAGGTGATCAAGGAAAGGGCGGAAAACTTCAAGGATGAATTTGTTGAGATGGTGAATCGTCCCGGTAAAAAGACCGGGTTGTACATTGGAGTTGCTTTGATCCTGGTTGGCGCCTACATCTTCCTGAAGAACCTGAACATTCCCTGGCTCGCCTGGGTCAATAACAATGTTATTTTGGCGGCGATGATCCTTTTGGCCGGGGTAGCGCTTTTGGTGGTTTCCCTCAAGAGAGGAAAGTAAACATGGAAAAGGCAACGCATAGAAGGGGATTATTCTTTCCTATCCTGCTGGTCGGGCTGGGTGTGCTGTTGTTGCTGGTCAACCTGGGTATGATCCCCGGCACCACACGGGACTACCTGGTGTTGTATTGGCCGGTGATCTTGATCCTGGCCGGGTTGGATGGTTTGTGGCGGCGGGATGGCCTGGTTTGGCCGTTGATGCTGCTGGGGCTGGGAGCACTCTTTCAACTGGGCAACCTGGGTTATCTGTCTGTACAGGCACTGCCGTTGTTGTCCAGGATCTGGCCGATCCTGCTGGTTGCGATCGGTATCGACATCGCATTCGGGCGCAACTGCGGCGGATGGCATAAGGTGCTGCGTGCGGGATTGGGCTTGCTTGTGGTGGCAGTCATTTTCTGGCTGGCGATTGCCTATCCGACCGGGATTAAGGGACGGGAAGTAGATATTAAACAGGGGGCAGAAGGGGCTGACTCTTCCAGCGTGGATATCTCAATGGTAACAGGGCAACTGAAATTGTCCGGCGGTGCAACCGGGGGTCAATTGCTGATAGGAAAAGCCGTCATTCCCGGTAGTGCCTCGCTCCGCCCTGATTATTCAAAATCGATAAGTGGTGAGGGACAGCTTACCCTGAAACAGGAAGGCTACACCACCACCTGGGGAGGTAACGGTTGGATCAATGAATATGATCTTCAGATTGCTCCGGACCTCCCGATCAACCTGGCGACTGAACTTGTGGCGGGTGATCTGGTGCTAGATCTAGGCGGCACTTCCGTCAAACAGGTGGATTCTCAAATGGCGGTAGGCAGTCAATTGATCAGCATACCCTGCATTGATGGTTTATCGGTTGAAGTCACCCAGGCTGTTGGATTTATCGCGTTAAACATCCCGGAAGGCTGTGCAGTGAACATTCACCTGGATAACGCCCTGGTCAACACGTCAATACCCGCCGGCTACCAGCGTAATGGGGACGAGATCAGCTTTGCCCCACCGGGTTCGTCTGGCGTAGCCGTTGATGTCAGGATCGCGTTAGCGGTCGGCGCGGTGGGAATAAACGGATCAAAATAAAACTGGAAAGCGGAGAAAAATTCTCCGCTTTTTTCTTGTACTCTGGAACTTTTTTTGCGATTATGCGTCATACCGGTAGAGAAAAATAAAGAGAGGATCAAAATGAAAAAATCAATGCTTTTAGTTGTAGTAAGTGTGGTTGCCATGTTCGCTCTGGCAGCTTGCGGTACCACCCAGGTGACCAATACCGTTCAACAGGTACGTACCTTGTCAGCTGCCGGTAACGGATTTGTGTACATCGTCCCCGATATCGCCTATATTACAGTGGGTGTTCGAGTGGATGCCGACGAGGTTTCTGATGCGCTCGCAGCCAACAACGTCCAGGCCAACGCCATCGCTGATGCTTTAGCCGGGATGGGTGTTGACAAAGCGGACATCCAGACCTCGAATTTCAACGTTTATCCCATGCAGGATTGGGGTCCTGATGGACAGATCTCACGCAAGTACTACGTGGTTGAAAACACCGTTTTTATCACTGTGCGCGACCTCGCCAAGCTGGGCAACCTGCTGGACACCGTGGTTAGCTCCGGCGCCAATACGATCAACGGCATCAGCTTTGATGTGCTGGATAAGTCAGCTGCCGAAGCAGAAGCGCGTGATAAAGCCATCGCAGATGCGAAGCTTGAAGCAGAAGCCATAGCTGCTGCGACCGGGGTCAAGCTCGGTGCCATCCAGACTGTGAACGTTTACACCAGTGGTGTGGTCTACCCTGTGTACGAGTCAAAGGGAATTGGTGGTGGTTCGATGGCTTATGACTCAGGAGCTCCCATTTCTGCTGGTCAGATGAAAGTCAGTGTGGACGCGAATATCGTTTTCGAGATCAACAACAAGTAATTCTCTCCTCCCCACGTGAAATAGGGTGCCATCACTGGCACCCTATTGTTTTTTAAGCGATTTTTCAGTATTTGATTGCGCTGATACGCTGTAATTTACTGAGTTTGTGAGTAGAGATCACCCGCCGGACAGTGCCGGATAGACCGCGCATCACGACGCTGTCGGTACGCGCACCATCTTTGAAATACCTCACGCCTTTGAGGTAATCACCGGTGGTGATGCCGGTGGCGGCAAAGAACACGTTGTCGGATGAGACTAAGTCATTCATTGAAAGGGGCTTGTTGAAATCAACTCCCATTTCCTTTGCCAGGTCCAGTTCAGCCTGGTTGCGCGCATACAGTTTTCCGACGATCTCACCGCCCATACATCGCAATCCGGCGGCGGCCAACACACCTTCAGGCGTTCCCCCAATGCCCATCAGCAGGTCCGCCGGGTTGTTTTCCATGGCAGTCATCATTGCTCCTGCTACATCACCATCGGGGATCAATTTAATGCGTGCCCCGGCAATGCGCACTTCGGTGATCAGCTGCTCGTGACGCGGGCGGTCGAGGATGACCACGGTGAGGTCTTCCACTTTCACACCCTTACATTTCGCCACCTTGATGAGGTTATCCTTGACAGGCGCATCGATGTCCACGCAGTTCTTGGCGGTAGGACCCACGGCGATCTTGTTCATGTAGACGAACGGACCCGGATTGAACATCGTTCCACGCGGTGCGAGGGCGACCGTGGCGATTGAGTTCCATAATCCGAATGCCAGGGGGCGTGTACCTTCGATGGGATCGACAGCGATATCCACTTCCGGTCCTTCGCCAGTCCCCAATACTTCGCCGTTGTACAGCATGGGGGCTTCGTCCTTCTCGCCTTCACCAATAATGACCACTCCGCGCATTTCGATCGTATTGAGCATGACACGCATCGCGTCAACCGCAACTTTGTCGGCGAGGTTTTTATCACCTCTGCCCATTTGCCTGCCAGCAGCCAGCGCGGCGGCTTCGGTTACCCGCACGAGATCAAATGCCAGGTTGCGAGTAGGTGTTTTGTTCTGCATGATACCTCCCTTTCACTTGGTGATTTTTGTACTATCTGGCAATAAAAATGATCAGATAATACCCGATGGTGATTGCCCACAGGATGGAATCGATCCGGTCCAGAAAACCTCCGTGGTCAAGCAGGATGGTACCTGAATCTTTGACATTGAAATAGCGTTTGAGCATGCTTTCGCCGAAATCACCCATCGGGGCGAGAATCGAGATCACTACCCCCAGGATGATGCCATGGACGGGCAGGAAGGCAGGGATAAATCCATGCCACAATGCTGCCACACCCCATCCGGCTAAAATACCGGTTACAATACCGGCAATGTACCCCTCCCAGGATTTTTGCGGGCTGACGCGAGGGAACATCTTGTGCCGGCCAAATTTCCGGCCGATGGCATACGCGCCGGTATCGGCGATGACTATGATGACGATCACCAGCAGGATCCAATATAATCCGTTATCCATGTTGCGGATGGAGACGGCGTAAGCGCCCAACCAGCCCAGGTAAAGCGGTCCACCGAGCGTGAGGAAGAAATTGATCGCCGAGTTTTTTCCATCTTTCTGGTATTCAAGCACATGATAGAACATCGCTGCCAGCACCAGTACAGCTAATAGCAGGTCACTGAATTGAAAATTCAGCAGGTGGCGCAGGATGATTGCCAGGGATATAAAGACCAGCATCAAGACAAGCGAGGGGGCGAATCCGCCTTTGCGAAACAGTTGCCATAGCTCGAAAGCAGCCATGGTGATGATGATAGCCACCAGGATGGCAAATGGCCAATTGCCCATCCAGGCGAACAGGATGAAGATGGGAACAAGGATGGCCGCGATAAGGAGTCGTTTACGCAGGGATGGATCAGGTTTCATGATCAGAGCTGGAAATTTTTCCAAACCTCCGATCACGCTGGCCGTAAACCTCAATTGCTTTAAACAGTTCTGTTTTATCAAAATCCGGCCATAAGGTGGGTGTGAAATACCATTCAGAATATGCGGATTGCCAGATCAGGAAGTTGCTGACGCGCATCTCTCCTGAAGTACGGATGATCAGATCAGGATCTGGTGTGCCGGCAGTGAAGAGGTATTGATCGACGAGTTCTTCAGTGACCTGTTCGGCCGGAATTTTTTCTTTGATCATTCGCTGAATGACATAGACGATCTCGTCCCGCCCGCCATAATTCCAGGCGAGGTGCAGGGTGAGCACGTCATTGTTGCAGGTGATCTCCATGGAATGTTCCACTTTGATTCTTGTTGGCTCGGGCATGGCATCCAGGCGGCCGATGTGATGGATCTTTACACCCTCACGGCATAGTTCATCCAGCTCCTGGTCAAGGTATGTTTCAAGTATGGTTAACAACCCGTCCACTTCTGACTTGGGACGGCGCCAGTTTTCAGTTGAGAAGGCGTAAATTGTCAGGTGTTTGACGCCCTTTTCCCGGCAACCTTTGATGATCTGACGCAGGTTTTCAGTGCCCGCACGGTGACCTTCCAAGCGAGTTAATCCGCGTGCCTCTGCCCAGCGGCCATTGCCGTCCATGATGATGGCGATGTGACAGGGGGTCTTGCAGGTTTGATCGGTCATTGGGTCAGTAGCCAGCCAGGGTTAGACTTCCATGATCTCGGCATCTTTGCGTTGACCAACCTTATCGATCTCTTCGATCATGCGATCGGTTAGTTTTTGAAGTTCTTCTTCACCAAGCTCCAGGTCGTCTTTGGAGATCATTTTTCCCTTTTCAAAGTCACGCAGGTCCTTGATCAGATCGCGGCGGACGTTGCGAACTGCCACCCTGGTTTCCTCCAGGCGGCTGTTGACCACTTTAACCAATTCGCGACGGCGTTCCTCTGTGAGCGGAGGTAGGTTCAACCGGATCACTTTGCCGTCATTGTTGGGGGTCAACCCCAGTTCGGAGGCCAGGATCGAACGTTCAATGGTTTTGATCGTGGCGGGATCAAAAGGTTTGATCAATAGCGCGCGTGCTTCTGGAACAGAAATGCTCGCCAGTTGCATCAACGGGGTGGGCATGCCGTAATAATCAATGGGCAGTTTTTCCACCAACGCGGGGGTTGCCCTGCCGGTGCGGATCCCGGTAAGGTCCTCTTCGAGTGTCTGCAAGGCGCCTTTCATGCGACCTTCTGCGTCTTTTACGATATCTCTAATCATTAAATTCCTCCGCAAAGGGTAGATTGATTGTTTGGTGTGGAATTAAGCATACCTTAAAAACTGGAAAAAATCCATCAACTTTGCTGTATCTATACGGAGAACGTTTTAAAAGGATGAAAAAGTACTTGACAAAACGAACAAATGTTCTATAATATTAATTACCACAAAGATTCCATCTGGCCCGAACCTTGCAATAGAAAGGATAACCGCGACTTATGGAGTATAAAATGAACACAGGAATGTTATGGTTTGATAATGACCCGAAAGTAGATTTCTTCACCAAGATCAGCCGGGCAACAGATTATTATCAGAAAAAATACGGTCAACGACCGGACCTGTGCTATGTACACCCGAGCATGAAGTTCGAGCCACCTCCAAAAACGACCGGCATCGAAGTACAGACGGATCAGATGGTGCTGCCGGATCATTTTTGGCTGGGGGTAAAGAACCTTACTGTCTGAAATCGACCGATACCTTCCAACCAATCAGCCGCCTTACCGGCGGCTTTTCTTTTTTCCGGCGCGTTGGATGCGCCTGGTCAGCCAATGCCACACCTGGGTGACGTGTCTGAAGGGACGTTTTGAAAAGCGGTTGGCATAGTGAAGCGCGGCGGCTTCTAGACTGACCCGGCGCTTTTGTTCTTCAGCCAGGTACCAGCGGTGTTCGAGTATCCAGAGGTAAAGATCCATCGGTGTGCGATGTGGAAAGTCTTTGAGGATGTCGTGTTTGATGATGATGCGCAGAAGTGGTTGGTAAACCTGTTTGTACCAGCCTCTCACCGCTTCTTCATCGGTGATCGGACGTTTCAGTTTTTCCCCCATAAACCAGCGATGCACGCTGATGTGCTGTAAAACCTTGTCATATTGTCCGGGCAGGGTAAAACGAAAATTCTCATCCGGGTAATACAAGTCCAGTTGTGTTTCTTTTAAAAAATCAAGATATTCCTGTTCCAGCACCAATTTGTTCAGGTCAGTGTCCTTGTCAATGTGACCCGGAGTGCGTATCTCGGTGACATATGCGTCAATGTAGACCTGACCCTTCTCCCGTGCGACCGAAACACGATGGTTACCATCCTTAATGAAATAGGCATCACCTATCTTGTACACCTCAACGGGGGGAAGGATAATATTCTTGAAATGCGCGCGGTCGATGCTTTCCCAACGTGACCGGGTATGCGTCTGGCGTGGCAAAAATGCCCGGTCAAAATCATAGTATCGGCTGACAGAGCCGATGATCTTATCGGTCTCGATCTGCCGGACACCGATGTAATTCTGTCCACGCATCGGGATGTGCTTGAGAACTTCCTCGAAGGGCAGCAGTTCGTTATTCTTGTTACCCAGCCAACTCAAAATGGACCGCCAGAAGCCTTTTTGATAGGCGTAGGAAAAATCGCTCCTGGATTGCTGGTCGAAATTTCCACCAAAATCATTCTTGTTGCTCATTGAATAACTCCTTTTTGCCAGGAACGCTTATCAGGCAGCGGGATGGTCAACACTTTATACCCGTATACATTCTGTACCGTGGTTTTTCCGACCAATGTGCGGATGACCGTATCCTGTCGATACACATGTATGTGTCCATGTAAAAAGTACGTGGGTTGAAACACTTTGATCAACCAGTTGAAAGCCTTGATCCCGCGGTGGGGTAGATCCTCCTCATCGTGTATTTTCCATGGTGGAGCGTGCGACAAGAAGATATCGAGGTAGCGGCCAAGTTTGGCTTTATTAATGAGGAATCGGGGTACCAGGCTGAACACCAACCCCCAGTACTCATCCTGTGTATATTGGTGTTGCCCGCGGTTGTAGCGCAGTGAGCCTTCCAGACCGGCTAATAGCAGTCCGGTGTCATCTTCAATGCAACGGCGGTGCAGGTCCACGGCGCCCCAGGGAAACCGCCGGGTGCCCCCCACACCGATCTCCCGATCACTGGCATGATTCCCGCGTACGTAATAGCAGGGAACATTGAGCATACTGAGCATGTATTCGATGTAGAAATAGGGGAGATCACCGCAGGATAATATCAGATCGATATCTTGGAATTTTTCCGCGATCATCGGGCTGTAAAGAAAGCCGATCTCTGTATCGCTCACACCGAGAAGTTTCATTGCCAACTAACCTGCTTAATTCTGATCGAACAGGGCGGTAACCGTTGCTGAAGCAAATTCTGCGGTGTGGGTTATGGAAACCGACCAGCTGAACCAGCCTGATTGCCTGGCATAGGCAGCGGCGTTACCATGTAGATACAGCACAGGGTTCCCTTGCACACCGGTCAGTATCTCGACATCCTGCCAGCCAATTGCACCGATCCCGCAACCGAACGCTTTTGCCGCGGCTTCCTTGGCCGCGAAATGGCCGGCAAGACTGCTATCACGGCCTGCACATTCCGCCAGTTCCCGCGCCGTGAAGACGCGTACCATAAAACGGGCTTTGATGGTTGAATCCAGTTTCGTGAGACGCTCGATCCTGAGCATGTCGATACCAGTGGTAACGCCGATCATGAGTTTTATTTCACCTTTCCATCGGGTCCGGCTGAGACGATGGCGAGTTTGTCGGGGTCGATGTGCAGCCGGGCGGCTTCCAACACCTGTTCGCGTGTGACTGCTCGGATCAGAGATGGATAACGCTGCAGGTAATCCAGTCCAAGATCAAACCGTTCCAGATTAAGGATCGAATTGGCCACCCCGCCATTGGATTCCAGCGACAGGGGCATACGGCCAATGTAATTGTTCTGGTTGTCGGTGAGCTCTTCCTCGCTGACAAGTTCGGATGTGAAGCGGCGCAATTCACTGGTGATCAACGCCGTAGCCCGCTTAACGTTATCGGGGTTAATACCTGCGGAAACTTCCCAGCTTCCGCTTTCCTTCCAGGCGTTCAGGCTGGTTGATGCGTAGTACGCCAGACCGGCTTTTTCGCGCACTGAATCACCGATGCGTCCCATCAGCCCGAACTGACCGAGAATGCTGTTGCCAAGGGATGCGGCCAGGTACTCAGGTGCTTTCCGCTTCGGTCCAAGTGTTCCCATAACCAGATCGGATTGGCTTTTACCGGGTACGACGATGTGTTTTACAACCGCCCGTTCCAGCGGTTTGATGGCAGCGTGCTGTGGTTCGGCGGGGGGTGCTGGTTTTTGCCAGTGGCTGAAATACCTGTCGGTAAGATCGAACACCTGCTGGGGATGAACAGCGCCTACCACCACCATGGTCATTCCGTTGGGGAAGTAATGATCACGATGGAAATTGACCAGGTCATTCCGCGAGATCGCGTTGATCGTTTCGATATAACCATCCTCGGGGCGGCCGTATGGATGGTTCGGGAACAGGAGCGAGTCAAATTCGATTGCTGCCACGTCCTGGGTGCTTTGGCCGCGAATCGCCAGGCTGGTCAGCATTTGAGACTTCAAACGGTTCACCTGGTCGGCCGGGAAAACCGGTTCGATCAGGCTTTCAGCCAGGGTGGAGAACAGCAGCGGGAGATCTTCGGCCAGAGCGCGTCCGCCAAAACTGGTGGTGTGCACGCTGGCGCCATAACCAAAACTCGCACCGGCAGATTCAAGGCGGTCGAATATCTCCTGGAAGCTGCTGCGGGCTGTGCCGCGCATCAGGCCGCGGGAGGTATAGTGCGCCAAACCGAGTTTTTCAGGCGGATCGAACTGGCTGCCCACTGCCAAATATCCTGAGATCACCACCGAAGCGCTGTTGAAGTTGCTGCGCACAAGGAGGACGATCCCATTGGGCAGGGTTTTGCGGAAGATATCGTCCGGTCCGGGGACGCTGTGGATCCGCGATGGTTGTGTGCTCATGCCTGCCCTCCGTCCGGGTGGTAAATACCCACCACACGTTGATCGCGAGTCAGGTACCTTTCTAGTACGGTATGAATGTCTGACGGGGTTACCCGGGCGAGTTTTTCAGTATACATGGTGAACCAGGAGTATTCGTCAAACATTTCTGAGTAGCCCAGCCAGAATCCCTGGTTGGTGATATTTTCGCTGCCATACACAAACAAGGCGCGCGCCTGTTTGGCAGCCCGATCCACTTCAGCTTGTGATACTTGGTTTCGCAATAACATTTCGATCTCCGCGTCAACCTGCTCCAGGACGGTTTGTGCGTTGTGTTCCGGGCTGATGGTGACGGTGATGTTGTAGAGGTAGGGATCAAATGTCGCCTGCAGCGATCCGTTTACGCTGACGGCAATTTCTTTTTCAAGCAGGCGGCGGTAAAGTCGGGAGGTCTTGTTGGAAATGCTGCCGCCTCCGAACATATTGAGACTGCTTGGCCCGGTGAGGAGACTGTCAAGGATGGTAAAAGCGAAGAAATCCTCCTCCCGCGCTGATGGGGCGGGATAAGCCAGCTGCAGGTAGGTCGTCTCGCCCGGACCGTGTACGTCGATCAGTCGTTCCGACTGCCGGGCTACCTCTCTGCCGTTACCGGGTGCAGCGATCGGGCTGCCCGTTAAATGGGCATAGGCTGCAGTCAGCTTTTCCAGCATCTTCTCACTTTCAAAATCCCCGGCGACCGCGACAACGGCGTTGGCAGGGTTGTAATACTTGCGGTAATGTCCATACAGATCCGCGCGGGTGATCGACTGCAAGTCTGCCATAGAGCCAATTACCTCGTTCTTATAGGGGTGTTTATTGAACGCCGCGGATTGTACAGCTTCATCCAGCTTGAAAAGGGGTTCGTTCTCGCTGCCTTCACGTTCTGAAATAACCACAGTTCTTTCGCTTTCAACTTCTTCCGGATCAAAGTAGCTGTTGACCATGCGATCAGCTTCCAGCGCGATGGCGAGGTCAACCTTTTCAGCCGGTACCGTCTCGAAGAAGGTGGTCCAATCGAGGTGCGTGAAAGCATTCCACATACCTCCATCCCTCGAAATGGCTTTGTCGAGCACACCTGCAGGAAATGTGGGAGTACCCTTGAACTGCATGTGTTCCACCCAATGGGAAATACCGGTGAAACCTGGCTGTTCATAACGCGATCCCACCCGATACCAAACCCAATGGCTGATGATGGGAGCGGTGTGAACTTCGGTGAGCAGAATTTTCAGCCCATTTTCGAGATTGAATTCCTGGATGTTCTCTTTCATGACACCTCTAAGCGATCTTTTGAGTAACTATAGCATAAGCAGGGGTTGGCGGGTAGGGAAGTTGCTATAATACTAATGTTGGATTCCGAAATATTAACCAGGGCAACCAAACCAGGAAATGGGAGGGTATGACATGGCTGAAAAGATTCAGGTGGCGGTCATCGGAGCAGGTCCGGCTGGATTGTTCGCAGCGGAAAAACTGGCCTCGTTGGGCTATGGTGTGGCACTCTTCAATCGTGATGTCAAACCGGGTGGCATGGCGGAGTACGGCATCTATCCGGATAAGCACGCAGTAAAAGATGGTTTGCGAAAGCAGTTCAATCACATCCTTTCCTGTGACCAGGTTCATTATTACGGGAATATTTGCGTGGGTGAAGGGCGCAGTCTTTCGATCCCGGACCTGTTGGACTGGGGATTCCCGGCTGTGCTGGTGGCTTGTGGGGCGCAGGGGACGAAGTGGCTGGGGCTGCCGGGGGAAAAACTCTCAGGCGTGTACCATGCCAAGGACGTGGTCTACCACTACAACCGCCTGCCGCCCTTCAGTACCATGCCGATCACGATCGGAAAACGGGTGGTAATCGTGGGGGCGGGCAATGTGATGGCGGATGTGGCGCGTTACCTGATCCACCAGGAACAGGTGGAAGAAGTGCATATTTGCGTCCGGCGCGGTCCGGCTGAGGTGAAATTTACGCGCAAGGAGCTTGAAACGATCATCGGCGCGTTCGACCTTGGTAACCTGGAAAGGGAGATCGGTCGGGTGGCACCGGCGATGCAGGCACTTGATCAGGATCCCACGCAGGAGTTGGCGTTTTTCCATTCCGCGCTTACCAATGCTGAGACCTATTCGGGTAAAGCGAAGATCCTGATGCATTTCCTGGTTTCGCCGTTGGAGATCACTGGCGATTCTAATGGCAGGATGAATGGACTTTTACTGGAGGACAATACGCTGGTGGGGGACAAAGAAAATACGTCCGCGCGCGGACTGGGCACAAAGTGGAACCTGGAAGCGGATACGGTGATCTTTGCCATTGGCGATAAGGTGGAAGCTGAACTGGGTTTACCGTTATCCAGGAACGATTACCGTCACGCTGAGCAACCAGCCTTTCCGGTGGATGGGCAATCTTATGAAGTTGAGGATCCAACAGGCGAAAAACCATGGACGGGGGTCTTCCTGGCAGGCTGGTCGCGTGTTGCAAGCAGCGGTCTTGTGGGTAACGCGAAAAGAGACGGGGTGAACGCAGCCTGCGCAATCGATCAGTACCTGCGGTCGGCTGGAAAGGATGGGCTGGAGCTGGAGGTGGTCGATGAGCGGGTGGATGCCTTTGAATGCCCCGTGGTGCGCAAGGATGACCTCAAGCGGCTGCTGGAGGATGAACACAGGCGCGCAGAAAGCGGCACACCTGAAACCGCGAAGTATCTGACCAACGAGGATATGTTAATGGTTATGGGGTTGAAGTAATAGTAGAGATCAGTCTGGGCTTCTGTTGAACGGGAACATCAGAATGAACCCGATGGCAATGATTGCGCAGCCGATCTCCATTCCGCGCGCCTGCCAGACACCAAAATAGGGCACGCCGGGAAGCGGGTGGGTACCCACGCCGAAAACATCTGCAAATCCGGAGAACATGGCTACCACAAAGCCGGTGCTCACAAGCCGCCAGCCGATGTCGGCGGACACGCTGGGGGTTTCACGACACCACAAGGCGCGAATCGTACTGTATCCGCTTACACAGATAATACCGATCCCCAGGAGCATGACAGCGATCTGGATGAACCCAACGACCGGGCTGCGATCAAGACCAAAGAAACCAGGCCGTGCGCCGATCAGGAAGATGATAAAACCGGCCAGGGTGGCTAACAGGGAAATCCGGATGCGTATCTTCGGCAGCGGATGAACCGGCCTGGTTTCCTCTGCCCCGTTATGCGTTGATACCTGATTTTCTACCATCAGATCTTGCAGTTCTCCAATTATTTTAACAGGTGAGTTTCGCTTTCCAATAGTATAACCTGATTTTCCCCCTGCAGAAAGTAACGTAATAAAAAGCGCGCCCTGATGAGCGCGCTTTCAAATTCAAATGAGAGTGGGGCTATTCCGGATCTGCAGCAGTTTCTTCCGTATCCACGGAAGTTTCTACAGCATCTACGGTAGTCTCAACAGCATCCACAGTGGTCTCTACAGCTTCTACGGTGGTCTCTACAGCTTCTACGGTGGTCTCGACAGTTTCCACGGTGGTCTTTACAGCATCCACGGCAGGTTCTACTACCGGGTCAGCCGGTTTGGTGACAATTTCTTCGTCAGAAGTCATGATCTCTTCAAGGGTCTGCCAATCCATATCAGCGTAGGCCATTGAATCCACCCGGCGCAAGCTGAGTCCAATGCGGTGTACGGTTGGATCGACCTTGATGATGCGTAGCGTACAGACATCACCTTCCTTGATCACTTCCTTGGGGTGTTCAATGCGCCGTTCACTAATCTCAGAGATGTGGATCAGTCCTTCAATATCGTCCACCAGGCGGGCAAAAGCACCGAACTTGGTCAGGCGGGTAATGGTACCTTCGACCAATTGACCAACCTGGAACTGGGCAGCTTTCTCATCCCACGGATCAGACTGCAGTTGGCGGATCGAGAGACCAATGCGTTTCTTTTCATGGTCGATGTTGATGACCTTGACTTTGATCTCCTGGCCAACCTTGTACAACTCACCCGGGTGCGGAACGCGATCCCATGAGATCTCGGACATGTGAACCAGTCCATCAGCACCGTTGACATTGACAAAGATGCCAAATTCGGCGATGCTGGTGATGCGACCTTTGTACACTTCCCCGCTCTTCAGCTCTTCCAGCACGCGTTCGCGTACTGATTCACGGGTCTCGGTGGAGGCAGCACGTTCAGAAAGAATGAGGCGGCGGCGTTCGCGGTCTACTTCGATCACGCACACGTCGATCTCTTCGCCGATCATTTTTCCCCAGCGTTGTTCCGGTGTATCACCGGTTGCGCTGCTGCGGCGGGTCATGCTGATCTGGGATGCCGGCACAAAACCACGTAATCCGCCGACGGGAACGATCAGCCCACCCTTGTTGTAACCGATGATGGAGCTGTGTGTAGCCTGTTTACTCGCGAGCAAACTTTCAACTTCCGTCCAGCCTTCCTCTTCGCGGGCGCGCATGTAGGACAGAATCAGGTTGCCGTTCTGGTCTTCGGGATTGATTACAAAAACCGGGATCTCCTGGCCCAATTGCAGGTTCGCAAGCTCATCGCTTGGGATCAATTCGTATTCTTTGCCCTCAATGATCCCTTCTGACTTGGTTCCCACGCTTACAAGGATCCTGCCAGTTGTGATGCTGGCGATTACACCCTTGCGGATCTCACCCTGGGTCGGAAAATCAATTCCCAGACCTTCCTTTTCGAGTAGAGAAGCCATGTTGTTTTCGTTCTGATTGTTGTCCGAGTTTGACCCCACTACATTTTGGGTTGCGTTCTGGTCCATATGATTAGCGCTCCGCTGTTAAGATTAGCCCAATTTTGTTTTGATCGCCTGGCAAGTTTGAAAAACTTAATGGGCTACAACAAATTAAAATTATACATCATTTGAATCCGTTTAGAACACAGAATTCGACAAAAACACCGCAATTCACGGATATTTTTGTTAATGGCGTTTGCGTTTCTTCTTTTTGGATTCTTCAATGACCGCGCTCGGTGCAGCCTGCGGTGCCTGAGCGGTAGTTTCTGCCAGTGGTCTTTCATTCGCCTGTACGCCTGGCCGGCGGGGCTGGAAGAGGAACATACGGCTGATTACGCCCGCCCGGATTTCGCTGAGAAGGTTGCGGAACATCTCGGAAGCCTGGCCTTTATACTGAACCAGCGGATCGCGCTGGGCAAAAGCCTCCAAACCGATCGAGACGCGCAAGGCATCCACGCGGGTCAGGTAATCCACCCATAATTCTGATATCACACTGAGCAGAATATGCCGGTGGATCTGGTTCTGGATGCGCCGACCGAGGATCACCTCCACCTGGTTGCGCAACTCTGCCGTAAGGCTGTCGGGTGAAGCATCCTCCAAACCAGCAAGTGCTTTTTCTCCGATCTCTGTCTGCAACGAGTTCCTGATCTGCGGGTCGAGATCTTTCATTGAGGCTCCGGATAGTCTGAAGCGTTCAAATTCGATCTTTCCCCACACGGTCTCGAGACGTCCCTGGATCGTGATCAGGTGTTCAAGCACATCCCGGGTGATATCGGGTACGGGACGATCCTGGATGAGGCGGGCAGCGTGAAAAATGTAGTTGACGAGGATCACCCGTCTCATACCGCGCTGATGGGTGCGCGGGTCGATGGCCATTTTTGTTCCCACGCTCATATTTAACAGTAGGTCGATCAGACGCAATTCATCAGTTGAATCCACGGCGGTGCGGTTAAGCACTGATTCAATGTTCTGGATCAAGGGTCCCTGGTTGGAGAGCAGCGTAACTGTGCGTTTCTCCAGGGTGGTTTTGACCTGATCCAATAATCCAGCCGCCATATCATCCCAGGTTAATTCCTGCAGGTCGGCCGGTTTCAGGTTCATACTTTCGTCCAACCGCCGTTCAATCGAGCCGATGGTGCGGGTGATGGCAAGCAGGTTAAGCGCTCTACTCACCTGGGAGGAT
Source organism: Anaerolineaceae bacterium UBA6107 (assembly GCA_002428455.1). GTDB lineage: Bacteria > Chloroflexota > Anaerolineae > Anaerolineales > Anaerolineaceae > UBA6107. The sequence goes on from DIWL01000015.1 coordinate 20,394, forward strand.
AGCTTCTCCTTCACATCTCGGTTGGCTTCAGGCAGGGCGCGCAATTCTTCAGAAGAAAGGCGTAGCGCGGTGCGTGTGAGGTTGGATAACTCCTCCAGAAGTTCCTGTGGACGGCGCTGGGAGAGTTCTTCATCTTTGCGCGCGTCCTTTAACCCTTCGAAGAAAATATCGATGCTGTCCTGCCGTTCCTTATCAAGTTGTTCAACGGTTTCTTCTGTTTTTTCCAGCAGCACGCGCGTGGCGTTAAGGATGTGCTCATGCTCAGCACGCAGGGATTGCTCAGCGATCTCGAGCAGCGCATTACGGATGGCGTTGTCATCAGCAGGGGGCTTGATCCTGGAGCGAAGTTCATCCACTAGCAAACGCAACGTATATGAAGGAGCGCGAATCCCTTCAGCCTCAAATGTCATTGAAGGCTGAACCTCCTCCAGATAACTGAGGAGCTTCCACGGACCTTCTTCATCTGCCAGGGCTTTTGGTATCCGTTCTTTCAGTTCTGTGCTCAGTACATCGAGGATATCGTCGTGAAGGTCCTCTTTCTCAAAGGCACGGTCGCGTTCCCCGTAGATACGTTTGCGCTGTGCGTTCAGCACATCATCGTACTCAAGCAGATGCTTGCGGACATCAAAGTTGTTGCCCTCGACGCGTTCCTGGGCCTGTTCCACGATCCTGCCGAGCAAGCCGCTCTCAATAGGCAGGCTGGGATCGACTTTCATCCGCGTCATCAGTCCTTCCATCTGACCGCCGCCAAAGAGGCGCATCAGTTCGTCTTCAAGGGACAGGTAGAAACGCGAGGAACCCGGATCACCCTGGCGGGCTGCGCGCCCGCGCAGCTGGTTGTCGATACGGCGTGCTTCATGGCGTTCTGAACCGATCACATGCAGCCCGCCCAACTCGCGCACCCGTTTCATGTTCTCCAGGTAATTAATAAAGGTCTGCACGGATTCAAAATAGATACCGTAATCTTCTTCGGTGAGCTTTTCCAGTTCCAGGCGGCGGGATTCGTTTGACATATTGTACGGGTCAGGCACACCGGCGCGTTCCAGTACGCGGATCACGTCTGCGAGGGTTTCCTCGTTCAGATCGCCACCCAGCTTGATGTCGACACCACGACCGGCCATGTTGGTGGCAATGGTAACCATTCCAAAAGCACCTGCCCGGGCAATGATCTGGGATTCTTCATCGTGCTTGCGGGCGTTCAACACCTGGTGCGGTACTCCGCCTTGGATCGCAGACAGGACGCGGCTGGCATCTGCAGGACGAACATCTATGATCTTCATCAGACGGGTGAACAGTTCATCATCCTCTGGATTAATGGAGGATAAACCAGCCTGGCGGGCGATCGGGCGCATTTCTGCCACGTTCAATTCGTTGAGCGGCCGGTTGAGGAATTGCAGTTCCTTGACCTCGATCTCAGCAGATTTGTTGAACTTTTCCAGCCACGCATCGCGAATGATGAGGGTCTGCAACAGGCGGCGGATGGACTCAGCTCCCAGGCGTTGGGAAATCCGCTCGGAGTGTTCCACCGATGTGGTACCTACCAGCAAAGGGCGGCCGCTGGCGTAATAATGGAGGATCTCCGTGACGATGGCGCGCAGTTTTGCTTCCTCTGTGCGGTACACCATGTCCGGAAAATCCTGGCGGCGCCAAAAGACCGGTGATTTCTCCGGATTGTTCTTCTGCGCGTAATACTGTAACGGGTAACCCTGGGCATCTTTCGTTTCCACCACGGTCAGGGGTGAATCGGTCTTGGAGGCGACATACTCCAGGTTCATCGGGATGGGCAGGACATCCAGTTTGTAGATCTTGTTGAACTCTTCTGCCTCGGTTAGCGCGGTGCCCGTCATTCCGCCGAGCTTTTCGTACATGCGGAAGTAATTCTGGATGGTGATGGTGGCGTAGGTCACGCTTTCAGGTTCGATCTTTACGCCTTCCTTGGCCTCTACTGCCTGGTGCAAACCCTCTGACCAGCGTCGTCCGGGCATGAGCCGTCCGGTGAACTCATCCACGATGATCACCTTACCGCCCTGTACGATGTAATCCTTGTTGCGACGGTAAAGGTGCTGAGCGCGCAACGCCTGTTCCAGGTAACCCATCAGGCGGGCTTGTTCGGGGGTCACATCCTCCGGGCGGTCAGGGTTGCGCAGCGGCTGGTTGAGAATTTCCTCAACATGCGCCTCACCGATCTCGGTGAGCGAAACCTGGCGGTCTTTTTCATTTACTTCGTAATCCTCGGGGTTAAGGACACGCACCACCTGGAACATGCGCTGGTATCCTTCACTCTCATCCGAGGCAGGTCCGGAGATGATGAGCGGTGTACGTGCCTCATCGATCAGGATGTTATCCACTTCATCGACGATAGCGTAATAATGCCCGCGCTGCACTCTTTCAGCCAGGCTCATCGTCAGGTTGTCCCGCAGGTAGTCGAACCCGAATTCACTATTGGTTCCGTACACGATGTCAGCGTTGTAGGCTTCGTTGCGGTTCACCAGGCTCAAGAAGTTGAGGTCTTCACGTGAGTTTGGTTTATCCAGGTCAACCAGGAAGGCTTTCTGACCATTCTCGGTGCGGGCTGCCATCTGCAGTACGCCAACTTGTAAACCAAGCAGGTGGTAGACAGGAGACATCCAGCGGGCGTCGCGGCGGGCGAGGTAGTCGTTCACGGTCACCAGGTGTACCCCGCGTCCGGTGAGGGCGTTGAGATAAAGGGGGAGGGTCGCAACCAGCGTCTTGCCTTCGCCTGTGCGCATCTCGGCGATCCTGCCAATGTGCAGGGTCATCCCGCCGATCATCTGGATGTCATAATGACGCATACCAAGAGTACGTTTGCTGGCTTCACGCACCGCGGCAAACGCTTCCGGCAGCAGGTCATCCAGGGTTTCACCATCCGCCAGGCGCTGTTTGAACTCAGCAGTTTTTGCAGTCAGGGCTTCGTTGCTTAACGCCTCAAATTTATCTTCAAGCTGGTTGATCTGATCAACAACCAGGGAAAGTTTTTCGATCTCGCGTTTGTGCGGGTCACCACCAAAAACGCGGATTAGCCTTTGCATTACCATAGTCACCTCTTTATTCAAGAGGAGATTATAGCATAGGGAACTTCAAGATTAGCTCATAGGCACGTTGCTGATAATCCGGTTTAACAGATCAGTGAAACTGGAGCCGAGCGCTAAGCCCAACGCAACGGTAAGGCAGGTGATAACGATGCCGATAAGTAATTGCGCAACAAAATACAACCCCCAAACCGAAAAGGCGCGGGTCAAAAAATTCCTCGAGAGGATGCCGAGGTCGGGCAGGGATCTGTGACCGGGTAGGGACGCTTGCTGCTCAAGTTGCTGCACGCGGGCGACTAAGTTGGAAATATCCTGATCGGTGTACATGTTAACTCCTTGGTAAAAATCGTATATATAATTATGCACATTTTTAAGTGAAACAGGTCAGTCAGTTTACACTGCTGACCTGCTTTGTGTCCCATAGTATTTTCAGCTATGGATCGCACGTCCTTCAACGGCCTCGGCGGCTTCCATGAGGACCTCGCTGAGCGTCGGATGGGCGTGGATGTTGTGTGCGATATTTGCAGCGGTAAGTCCATTTTGCTGCGCCAGGGTTAATTCCGGCAGCAGTTCCGAGACCTCCGGGCCGATGAGATGCGCGCCAAGGATCTCACCGTTTGTTTCATCGATGAGTAGTTTTACGAAACCCGCGTAATCGCCCAATCCGAGTGCTTTTCCATTGGGCTGGAAGGGGAATTTGCCGACCTTCAGGGTTTTACCAGCAGCTATTGCCTGCGCTTCAGTAAGGCCAAAAGATGCCACCTGCGGATGTGAATACGTGGCACGCGGGACCATGTTGTAGTCGATTGGTTTTACATCTTTACCGGCAATGGCTTCAGCACACAGTATGCCCTGCGCGGATGCCACATGCGCCAACAGCAGCTTACCGGTGACATCACCCACCGCCCAGATGCCGGGCACATTGGTTGCCATGCGGTCATCCACTTTCACCTGTTTGCGCTCGGTCAATTCCACTCCGATGGCTTCCAATCCAAGGTTCTGGCTGTTCGCACGGAATCCGATGGCCATCAATGCCTGTTCGGCTTCCAGTTCACTTTCGCCTTCCTTACCGCTGATCTTTACTTTTACGCCAGTCGGTGTCGTTTCAACACCCAGCACTCGCGTTTCAGCCAGGCACTTGATGCCGCGTTTGCTGAAAGCTTTCGTTAATTCAGCGCTGATCTCCTCATCCTCAAGCGGCGCGATGCGCGGCAGCATCTCCACCATGGTCACCTGGCTGCCGTAAGAACTCCACACAGTGGCGAATTCAAGGCCAATCGCACCGGCACCGATGATGATCACGGATGCCGGCAACTTATTCTGGAGGATGGCTTCGCGGTAGGTGACCACTTTTTCACCATCCACGGGAACGCCCGGGATGGCAATGGGTGTACTTCCGGTGGCAATGATAATGTCGTGAGCTTTCAACTCCTGTGAGCTGCCATCCTTCAAGGTTACTTGTAACGTATCGCTGGCGGTGAAGCGGGCTTCACCCATGATCACGCTGATGTTGTTCTTCTTCATCAGGAAGCCCACCCCGCGGGTAAGCCGGTCGGAAACCTGGCGGCTGCGTTTCACTGCAGCGGAGAAATCGAGCTGCAAATTCTCAAAGGTAAAACCGAACTCGCGCCCGCGTTCGCGCAAAGTGTGTGCCACATCCGCGTTTTTCAGCAGTGATTTGGAGGGAATGCATCCAACGTTCAAGCAGACTCCTCCGAGCCACTCCTTGTCGATGATGGCGGTCTTTTTCCCCAATTGCGCCGAACGGATGGCGGCCACATACCCGCCCGGCCCGGCACCGATAACAATAACGTCAAACTGGTCCATAATTACCCTCTCGTGTATGTATTTAAACAAAATTATACCTGCTCCCGAGTCGATCTTACGGTTGCCAGACACGGACGAAGTGCAGTTAAAAATTTACAGGTTTCTGAAGGAATCTTTTTTTGAGGTAAACAGGTTGTACTTTGCGATATAAAACAATGCCATCAACCCGTCCTTGAAGCCGATCTTTTTCCCCTCTTTGTATGAACGGCCATTGTAGGAGATGGGAACTTCGCAGACGCGGCATTTCAGCTTGGCGACCTTGGCCATCACCTCGATCTCAAAGCCGAAGCGCTTTGAGGTGATGACCATGTTCCTGATGATCTCACCGCGCAGCGCCTTGTAACAGGTTTCTACATCGGTAAGTTTCAGACCGTTGGTCAGGTTGGACATGGCGGTGATGAATCTGTTGGCCAGGCTATGCTGCAGGTAGACCGCGTGCGAGGTCTGGCGGTGAAGGAACCTCGATCCGAGCACCACATCGGCATCGCCCGCCAAGATCGGCGCAACCACCATGTTTATCTCCGCGGGATCGTATTCCAGGTCAGCGTCCTGTACGATGACCACATCTCTGGTGGATCGCCGGAAGCCCTCTTTCAACGCTTCGGTCTTGCCAGCGTTGCGCGGTTGTAGATGGTAGTGGATAATGGGGTATTTCTGCTCATAATCCAGGCAGATGCAGCGGGTGTTGTCCTTTGAGCCGTCGTCAATGACGATGATCTCACCCAGATTCTTCACCCTTTCCAACACCTGGTCCAGGATCTGGGCGATGGTCTTTTCTTCGTTATATGCCGGGATCACGATCGAAACGCTCATGCAACCCTCCTGAAGCATTAAACAACGCCGGTATTATACTCCCGATGCATGAAAGACATAGGGGTTCGCGTTGTGTTCGCGTTGTGTAGTGTCCGTTCCTTCGATCAGGGTTTCCGGGTGACTGCGTCCGCCATGCGTGCCACGCGCACCATCACATCCACGTCGTGCACGCGGATGATATCCGCACCGCGGGCGATACCGATGGCGCACACCGCGGCGGTGCCTTCCACGCGCTCTTCCGGCGGTACATCCAGTGTGTAACCAATAAATGATTTACGTGAAGCCCCCAACAAGACCGGAAAACCAAGCTTTTTGATCTCGTCCAGGTGGTTAACCAACTCGAGGTTCTGTTCCACAGTCTTGCCGAAACCGATGCCCGGATCAAGTATGATGTGATCGTCAGTGACCCCGGCTGACCGCGCGAGTGCAACGCTTTCCATCAATTCATCACTGATCTCCTGGATCAGGTTGGTGTAGGCGATGCCGATGTACCTGCCGCCCAGGCGTTGTTGCAGTTCGGCATGAGCCGGTTGGCTACGGTTATGCATCAGGATGAGCGGAGTCTGAAAGGATGCGGCGACAGCAGCCATGCGCGGGTCTGCACGCAACGCCCACACGTCATTGATCCAATCCGCACCCTGTCGCAGGGCAGCCTCTGCCACGTTTGCCTTGTAAGTATCGATCGAAATTGGCGTGTCAATACCTGAACTGCGCAAGGCATCGATCACCGGCAGCACCCGCGCCANNGCGCCTGCCTCAACGAAGCGTTGCGCCTGTTCCAGCGCAGCCCGCACCGTTTCAACATGCGAGATCAATCCATCCCCCGAAAAACTGTCCGGGGTGACGTTGATGATGCCCATCACCCAGGTTTTCCTGCCGAATTCGAGAGGTGCAAGACTAAAGTTCACGATTCCCGCCTTTGAACGGAGTGAATTTTTCAATGCCGGTTTGATCCACCTGCTGCAGGAGTGACTCCACCGGTAATTGGTTGTTTGGCAGGATGATTCCCGGGGAAATTTCCGCCAGGGGCACCAGCACAAACGCCCGTTCAAGCATGCGCGGATGCGGTACCTGCAGGCGGTTGTAATTGATGACGCGGTCGCCATACAACAGGATATCCAGGTCGATGATGCGCGGGCCGTAACGCACTGTCTCGCGGCGCCCCATGAGTCTTTCGATGGCTTTGAGTTCGTATAGAAGATTCATCGGCGCAAGTGAGGTGTTGCCCTTTATTACCTGGTTGAGGAAGCGTGGCTGGTCGACGACCCCCCAGGGTGGTGTTTCGTATATGCTCGAAGCAGCGCTGATCTCCACTAGCTCACTCATCAGCTCTGCGGCGCGTACCAGGTTGCCTGGACGGTCGCCCAGGTTGCTGCCGAGCGCGATGTGAACGACCTCATCCTTGCTCATCGTTTCACTTGTTTCATCCCCCGCGCGCAGCGTTGATCAGGTCGGCGAGCAGCCCGTAAGCTGTCGTATCGGGTCCGGGGTTGCTTTCCAGAATGCCCAATCCGGGCAGCGTGTCGAGCTCAAACTGAACGAAAGAGCTGGTACCGTTGATGCTGTACAGCGGACTGCGCGGACTCACACGTTGCGGCGCCACCTTCGCCTCCATGCGGCCGTCCATGCGCCTGGCGGAGCAGACCAGTTTCCAGCGTTCACCTGCTTGCAGGGCATCCTGGATCATCTCCCGGGTGACGCCGCGAATGCCCTCGCGCTCCACCTGGTCGGGTTTCAAGGATTTGCCCATCAGCACGGTTGCTAGGGCTGCCACCTTGATGGCGGCATCCCAGCCGTCAATATCGGCGCTTGGATCGGTTTCCGTTATGCCAATCGATCTTCCATATTCGACCGCTTCGTCAAATGTTCTGCCGTTTTCCATCATCTCCAGCAGCAGGTTTGTACAGGAGTTGAGAATGCCAAAGAACCCCTTCAACTCCACCGCAGGGAGTGGACCGCGGAAAAGGGAGAAGATCGGTGCGCCGTCCATCACTGCGGATTCAAACAGGAATCGCACGCCCTTTTCACGTGCAATTGTGGACAAGGTGTCATACGCATGCACCACCGGGCCTTTGTTGGCGGTGATTCCGTGCATTCCCTGGGCGAGCGCGGCGCGCAGGTGATCAGCAGCGGGTTGACCGGTATGGTGGTTAACCGGAGAGTTCTCGAACAGCACATCTGCCGGTACGTTTTCTATGAAGTTGATGATCGAGCCGGGATACGGCTGGGTGGAAAGCTGACCGAGATCGCCCCCTGATTTGGAGATTTGCAAGGCGGCGGTCACATCGATCCCGGCGGGATCGATCGCCATGCCATGATGCAAAGTGGCAATACCGACAATGCGGGTGCTGAAGCCGTGTTCTGCCCGTAATATTTCCTGTTTTGTTTCAAGCAGTTTTGCCAAAGCCTGTCCGACGTTGCCAAATCCGATCAGCGCCAGCCTGAATTCTTTCACGATCTCTCCTTGTCAATGCCTCAGCTCAAGCCAGGTCGACCACGGTGCCGTCCTGCCAGGTTACCTGTTTTACCGGGCGTTTTTCGTTGATAAGTTGCCGCAATATTTTTTGAAACGAACCGGCTTCACCGGAAGTGATGTACTTTGTCACAGACCTGCGTTTGCCATCTGCCAGAAGACCATGCGCTTCCAGCATGCGGCGGGTTTGCCGGGCGATGGCGGGAGCCGGGTCGATCACGCGCACATCGGGTCCAACGATGCTTTGGATGAGTGGAATCACAAATGGATAGTGGGTGCAACCCATTACGATGGTATCCACCCCGGCAGCCAGCATGGGATCAATGGCTTTTTCCAGGATGAGGCGGGTCTGGCCTCCGGTCAGGTCTCCTTTTTCCACCTGCGCGACCAGTCCTGGACAGGGGTCCTCGAGCACGATCACATCCCGGGCGAAGCGCTCGACCACGGATGCATACATGTCGGTGTGAAAGGTGGCTTCCGTCGCCAGCACACCCACCCGGCCGCTGAGACTCTGTTCTGCGGCGGGTTTAACGGCTGGCTCCATGCCGACAAACGGAACATCCGGGTATTCTTCGCGCAAGGAACTCAGCGATGCCACCGAGGCGGTGTTGCAGGCGACCACGATCAGGCGCGCTCCAAGTTCAAGCAAGTAGCGCGTGATGCCGTGAGAAAACGCGCGCACCTCTTCGATCTGCCGGCTGCCGTAGGGCACATGCGCCTGGTCGGCGAAGTAGTACACCGGTTGTGCCGGAAGGAGGGCGCGGATCTCGCGCAAAACGCTCAAACCGCCCACGCCAGAATCGAATATGCCGATCGGATTTTTATTCATGCTCACCCGGTAATTTTATCTCTGCGCCGCAGCAATAAATGCCTTGAAGATACTGAAGTGATGCTCAATTTTCACGAGGGTTTCAGGGTGCCATTGCACACCGATGCAAAACTTCTTTTCAGGAAGTTCCACACCTTCTATTAAACCATCCTTCGCCCGGGCTGTCACTCTCAAACCGGGGGCAAGTTCCATGATCGCCTGGTGGTGCCGGCTGTTCACCCGCAGGCTGGTCAACCCAGTGATCCCGGCCAGGCTTGTGCCTGGCAGGATCTCCACATCGTGCACAAGATACCCCGGATCTTTTGCATCAGGCTGGTCGTGCACAATGCGGGTGTTGAACTGGCTGGCAATATCCGTGTAGAGGGTTCCGCCTAGGGCGGCATTCAGCATCTGGCAACCGCGGCAAATTCCCAGCAGCGGGAGATCATCTTTTACAGCATGTGCAACCAGCACTTTTTCCAGGGAATCACGTAATTCAGATCTGTTTTTCGACCAGCCGTCGTCCCGGGTGCTATAAAGGGCGGGGTTAATGTCTCCACCACCAGAAAGCAGGACCCCATCCAGGCGGTCGAGCAGGGCGGGCAGCTCAGTGAGGGAGAATTCGTTCGGGATCAGCACCGGCAAACCACCGGTGCTGGCAACGGCTTTGGCGTATTCACCCAGCAGGTGGCTATCCATACGCTGGTGGGATCTGCTCCTATGGCTGGTGGTAATTCCGATCAGTGGTTTCATAAGACTTGACACTCCGGGATAATGAAATAGAAAAGGGCGCAACCACGGCGTTGGTTGCACCCAGATGAAATCAATGTTGTACTGATTAGTTAAATTTTTGCTTGAGGCGTGCGCTCTTGCCGGAGCGGTCGCGCAGGAAGTACAGGCGAGCCCGGCGAATCTGGCTGTGGCGCTCAACAACAACTTTTTCGATACGCGGAGAGCGCAGTAGAAAGGTGCGTTCCACACCGATCCCATTGCTGGCCACACGGCGGACTGTGAAGGAGGAATTGTTGCCATTGTTGTGTCTGTACAGGACCACACCTTTGAATTCCTGGATACGTTCCCGGTTGCCTTCCTTGATTTTGACATGCACGCTAACCATGTCCCCGGTGCGTAATTCAGGGATGTTGGGATTCACGGGGGCATCATATGCTGTTAAGATATCGCTCATTTTACACCTGCTTCTTTTTGATCATGCTGCCTTCACGGCGCGAAGAAAGATTATAACATGGTTTTACCACCCGACAAGATTAAACAATGACAGATTAAACAATGCGCATTATTGGAACTTTTTCCCGCACTTTCAGACTGATGGAATGCGGTTTCTGGTAAAATCATGCCAGAAGAATAGGAGAGATCCGATGGATGATATTGTTGTAGATATTGGCGGTACCCAGTTAAGGGCGGCATTATATCCATCCGAAGGTCTGCAGCCCAGGGTGTTCAAGGCCATCCCCACCAGCGGGGAGAAACCAGCCCTTGAACGCCTTTTTGATCTGATTGAGTCCATCTGGCCGACTGACACTAAAATCAGGTGCATTGCTCTCGCCGCACCAGGCGCGTTAAACCCGACTACCGGCATTACCTATACCATCCCCAACATCCCCAATTGGAACGGACTTCACTTGTTGGAACTGGTGCAAAACAGGTTCAAGGTGGAAGTACGCCTGGGCAACGATGCCAACCTGGCAGCACTAGGCGAGTGGAAATACGGCGCGGGAGTCGGGCATCACAATCTCGTTTACCTGACCGTGAGCACCGGCCTGGGCGGCGGGATCATCGTCAATGACCAGCTGCTGGTCGGTGCGAATGGTCTGGCGGCTGAAGTAGGCCACACCACCGTGCTTCCGGGCGGACCAATGTGCGGATGCGGCTTCCCCGGGCATCTTGAAGCCATGTCTTCCGGCACCGGTATTGCGAATTTCGTTAAACGGGAACTCGCTGCGGGACGGCAATCGGTCTTCTGCAGTAACGGTGAACCGGTTGAAGCGCGGACGATCGCTGTCGCGGCGAAGGAGGGTGACGAGCTCTCCATTGAGGCGTTTAACCAGGCTGGTGAATTCCTGGGGCGGGCAATCGCTGACCTGCTGCACCTGTTTAACCCCACGATCGTTATCCTGGGCGGTAGTGTCATCAAGGCGGGTGAGTTGATCCTGGCTCCTACCCGACGTTCGCTCAATGCAAGTGTGATCTCCCCGAGTTATCTGGAAGGCTTTACTTTGACCACCACCAATCTGGGTGACAAGGTCGTGCTGGTGGGCGCGCTTGCCCTGGCGCGCGGATGATCAGAAAAGTTCCTCGCGGTAGTAAATATCCTCTCTCTCCCTTGACAGTAAATTCAGGTAAAATTGGGAATTACTGCACACCTATTACTGGAGCAAATCCATTCACCATGACCCGAAAACTTATAACCGTTGCGCTCTTGCTCGTATTTGTCGCGTTATCTTTGTTTTCCAACGATGTTGCCGCTTATCTCGATCCAGCTGCACCTGATTTGAGTTTCTCAACTCTACAGGATGAGCCCAGGGTTCCGATCTACATCTTCTGGGGTGAAGGCTGTCCCCATTGTGCCAAAGCCAAACCGGTATTGGAAGATCTGGCAAAACAAAACCCCTCAGTCGCTTTGTATGAATTTGAGATCTACAACTCGGAGCAGAACCAGCAGCTGTTTGCCACCTTCGGAGAAGCGTATGGGTTTGAGCCGCGTTATGTCCCGACGATTATCGTGGGTGATACAGTCTGGGAGGGCTACGCGGATGAGTTTGCGGCTGAGATCATTGCGAAGGTGGAAAGCTGCCTGGCAGAAGGTTGTGAGGATAAGGGCGCTCCGGTAATCGAAGGGAAGGGATATATTCCTTTTGGTGGAACCGGACCTGTGATCATAGAAAGCCCGACGCAAATCCCCACCGTGGTAACTCCTGAAGTAACGCCCGGAGATGACCCATCCGAAAATCCGGGAACGACAAAATTGCCGTTATTTGGTGAAGTCGATTTCTCGAAAATAGGACTTTTTCTCAGTACCGCGTTAATCGCCTTTGTGGATGGTTTCAATCCCTGCTCGATTTGGGTGCTGAGCATGCTGCTGGCGATCACCCTGCACACCGGTTCACGAAAAAAGGTGATCGTGATTGGACTTGTTTTCCTGACGGTTACCGCCGCGATCTACGCGCTGTTCATCGCCGGCCTTTTCACCGTTTTGAAGGTGGTCAGCTTCATCGGCTGGATCCAGGTGGTGGTTGCATTGGTGGCGTTATTCTTCGGTATTATCAATATCAAGGATTACTTCTTTTACAAAGAAGGAGTCTCTTTCACCATTTCTGATGACAAAAAGCCGGGCATCTACCAGCGTATGCGCAAGGTGCTGGACGCCGGGGATTCTTGGTGGGGGCTGATCGGCGGCACGATCGTGCTGGCGGCAGGCGTTTCGCTGGTGGAATTCTCCTGCACAGCGGGTTTCCCGGTATTGTGGACGAACCTCGTCTCGGCGCAGCAGGTGACTGCGGTCACTTTTGTGCTGCTTCTGGTACTCTACATGGTCATCTATCAACTGGATGAACTGGGAATTTTTCTGGTGGCGACGTTCACCCTGAAATCCTCACGGCTTGAGGAAAAGCATGGGCGTATCCTCAAGTTGATCGGCGGTGTGCTGATGCTTACCCTGGCGATCGTCATGCTGGTGAATCCTGAACTGATGAGTGACATTGGCAAATCGTTGATCGTATTTGCCATCGCTTTCGGGGTCACCTTGCTCATCCTGCTTGTGCACCGGGTGATCCTGCCGAAAATGGGCATTCGTGTTGGCACAGAGTATTCCAAGAGAGCAACTGCCAAAAAACGTGTGAAATCGCGTCACCATTAATCATCGTCCAGATCTCAATAATGGGTGAACAGATTCTATTCACCCATTTTAATACCTGCCTGATATTAATTATGGCTTGACAAAGCCTCCATAAAAAATGCATAATAATCACACAGGAGTAGTTATTTCACCTGTCAGGGATATCAACGGATATCCGATATTTATTCCAGGAGGAGAAAATGTCTATGAAAAAAGCAGGATTGTTGTTGGCGGTTCTGTTCATGGCAGTAACAGTTTTGTCTGCCTGCCAGACCGCTGCCCCGACTGAGGTTGCCGACACGGAGCTTAACGTGTTGTGCACCCCGCAGGAAGAGTGGTGCCAGGGGATGAAACAGGAGTTTGAAGCCAAGTATGGCATCACGGTCAATTACGTGCGCATGTCATCCGGCGAAGCCCTGGCCCGTGTGGAAGCAGAAAAGGATGCTCCGACCTTTGATATCTGGTGGGGCGGCCCGATCGACAGCTTTGTGTCTGCGAAAGAAAAAGGCCTGTTGGAGCGATACGATTCTCCGAATTACGGGAACATTCGCGAACCTGATCTGATGAAGGATGTAGATAATCAATGGGTTGGTGTTTACGTAGGTACGCTGGGCTTTGCTACCAACAAGGATTGGCTGGCAGCCCATCCGGATGCCAAGGCACCCACCTCGTGGGACGATCTGTTGAAACCCGAGTTCACCGGGCAGATCATGGTCGCGCATCCTTCCACATCAGGCACCTCCTATACCGCGATCGCCACGATCTTACAGATGCGCGGCGAGGAAGCCGGTTGGGAGTACATTCAAAAGTACGCAGGTCAGATCGCGCAGTTCACCAAGAGCGGTGCGGCACCGGCCAAGTTCGTCTGCCAGGGTGAGGCTGCAGTTGGGATCGTCTTCTCTCACGACATCGTGAACGAGATCGAGAACAACAGCTGCCCGTTGGAACTCACCTTCCCCGCTGAGGGCACCGGTTACGAGATCGGCGGCCAGGGGATCCTGAAAGGTGCCAAGCACATGCAGGCGGCTAAACTGTGGTTTGACTGGGCCATCTCACCCGAAGGACAGGCTCTGGGACCCAAGTACAACGCTTACCAGGCGCCGACTGTGAATGGTGTTGAGCTCTCCCACCCGGAATTGCTCGAGGTCAACCTGATCGATTATGACTTCATCTGGGCTGGTACGAACAAGACCGCCTTCGTAGATAAATTCACCAATGAGATTGCGACTGCAGAAAATCTGAAGCAGTAAAAAAAGGAATTGACACTGGGCGGCGTAAGCCGCCCAGTGTGTATGGTTGGAGGAGCATGCAGACCCGATCAAAAGATTTCGAGCCGGCACCAAAAACTGCGTCAGGTCTTATCCGCCGCATCCGCGAATTTACGCTGATCGGCAGAGACCCGGTGCTGTTCATGAGTTTGCTGTTGTCAGGTATTTTTATCGTGGTTTTTGTTGTTTTTCCCCTTTATAAATCGATCGTGGGTGGTTTTATTTCTAAAGAAGGGGCTTTTGACCTGACGTATTTTGTCAGATACCTGGATAATTACTACGGACCGG
>DIWL01000040.1 GCA_002428455.1 Anaerolineaceae bacterium UBA6107
GGGTTGGTTCCGGCGTAAGCCGGCTGAGCCATGATCTCGGACCATTTGAGCAGACCAACACTGGTGGAATAGGCGGGTGACTGCAACTGATCCGACAGCCCGAGAAGATTCTCAGGCCGGGCGATGCGCACCGGCATGTTCAGGGTGTTGGCTGCCACCTGGCGGATACCGGGAAGCAGGCTTGTGCCACCAGTGAGGATCATCCCGGCCGGCAGCAGGTTATCGTAACCTGAACGGCGGATCTCCTGGTGGAGCAACTGGAAGATCTCTTCAACGCGGGCTTCGATGATGTTCACCAGCTCGCGGCGACTGATCTGCTGGGGCAGTTCCTCCCCGAACGTCTTGAGCGTAAAGAACTCACCATCCCCCACCTCCGAGGTGATGGCGTGCCCGTACTGCTTTTTGACCTGTTCGGCCTGCTCCTGGCTGATCCTTAGACCTATGGCGATGTCCTGGGTGATGTGATTGCCACCCACAGGCAGCACGTTGGTGTGCCAGACATCTCCATTGATATAAATGGCGAGGTCACTGGTACCTCCACCAATATCACAAACACAAACGCCGATATCACGCTCGGACTTGTTCAGGACTACTTCGCCTGAAGCGAGCGGATTCAGCACAAACTGCAGCACATCCACATTGCAGGCATTCACACACTGGCGGATGTTTTCGACAGTGGCGGAAGCGGCGGTAATGATGTGGGTTTCAACCTCCAGGCGGTAGCCTGAGAAATTGACCGGGGAGAGAATGCCATCCTGTCCGTCAACGGTGAAACCGCGCTGGATCACGTGGATGACCTCGCGATTGTGGGGCATGGCCACTGCCATGGCAGATTCGAGGGAGCGGTCAACGTCAGCCTGGGAGATGATCCCGCCGCTGATGCCGACCACACCGCGCGAATTCATAGCAGCGACGTGCGACCCGGCCAGGCTCACTAGCGCGGATTGGATCTCGAGCCCGGAAGTGCGCTGGGCTTTTTCGATCGAACGGGAGATGGATTGGGTGGCGGCGTTGATATCAACGACGTTGCCCTTTTTTATCCCCAGGGCAGGCTCGATCCCGACACCCAGGATGCGCATATCCACATCTCCTTCGAGACGGGCAACCAGGGTGCAGATCTTTGTTGTGCCAATGTCAATTCCGACTACAATTGGTTCTTCCATAACGTCACCTACTCCATTCGAAAATATGGTGAGTCAACATGCTCCACGCTGATCATAGCCGGCGTGACTCCCAATTCAACAAGCTTCGCCAAAATGGTCTGGTACTCGACCTGTTTGAAGTCAATATTGGACAGATCGGTGCCGAAAAATACTTCCCAACCGCCCGGATCCCGCCAGCCCATGCCCGAGATCGGGTCGAATACCAGGCTAGCGCCTTCGGGGATGATGGCACTCATATGGATGACAGCCTGCAGAACATCATTGCTTATGCGGTCTACAAGATCCTCGTTGGTCAGGCTGCCGGTCTTGCGTTCGATCACCATGCGGGCGTAATCAACAGCGCTAACCGGTTTGTTCTTTGTCTCCGACAGGGGAGGAGCGACCGGGCTTTCGATGTAGAGCAACCCTTCGATCTCACCGCGCTTTGCCATGACCACACCTTCTGCGTCGATCCAGTAAGCCCCATCACCAGCCTGCCAATGAATGATGGGTTGACGTTCAACGGCTGAGATAATGACCTGATTGGGCATGTCGATGGTGATTTGCGGATCCTGTAATTCGGGATAAACAAGAGATAATGATTTCATGACTTCATTGGTGTTGAAGAGGAAGAGGGAGGTCTTGCGACCTTTGATGAGAGGCTGGAATTCCTCTTCGGCATAGCGGGTGAGCCCTTCGACTTTTAGCGCGCGTACTTTAAAGATCTTTGAATTGATCAGGATGATGGTGAACAGGAACAGGAGTACTGCCAGGATGCCGGAGATCCATTGCCAACTAAAGTGAAGGATGGGAATGGCGGGAAGTCGCGTTTCAACGCCATTGGCACCGACTTTGTAGACCACTTTACGGCGCGGTTGGCCGGTCGCGGCTTCACGCGCGCCTGCCGGCCGGTCAGCTTTCCTGGTGATGATGGGGGATACCTGGGGATGTGCCCCGGTTTTGGAGGTGGAAGACGAATGCTGACGCGGCTGACCGGACTGCGAGCGTTTTTCACGCAGCTTTCCGGAGCGCGGCAAGAGTTTCTCTTCTTTCACGGCACTCATTCATCTCTCCTGTAAGTGCGCACCGTGAGGTCGCGGTCGTGCTTGCGATCCAGTGCGAGTTCAACCAGGCGATCGATCAGGTCTGTGTAAGTGATGCCGCTGGCTTCCCACAACTTGGCATACATGCTGATGCTGGTGAAACCGGGAATGGTGTTCATCTCGCCAAGGTAGAAAGCACCGGTTCCGCGATCGAGCAGGAAATCCACACGGGCCATGCCGGCACCATCGACAGCTTTATAGGCAGCGATGGCCGCCTGGCGGATCTGTTCAGCGGTTGCTGCATCGAGTTCCGCGGGGATAATGAGGAGGGAGGTGTTGCTGAGGTATTTGGCGGAGTAAGTGTAAAACTCCTCCTGAGGCTGTATCTCGCCGGGGAGTGAGGCAATGGGGTCCTCGTTACCCAGCACACTTACTTCGATCTCGCGCGCATCCACACCGCGTTCAACAAGGATGCGGCGGTCAAACCTGGCAGCATCCAGCAGACCTTCAAACAGGCAAGAGCGGCTTGCGCACCTGGTGATGCCAACTGATGAACCCAGGTTGGCAGGTTTCACGAAGACAGGATAGGGAAGGGTTTGCTCAATTTCGGCCAAAACCTGGTCATAATTCTGTTCAAGCTGTTTGCGGGTGAAGAGGAGTGAATCCACCACGGGAATGCCGTTCGCGCGCATCACATCTTTGAACAGGCATTTATCCATGGCCACCGAGGAAGCCAGGACTCCGCCACCCACATATGCCACGTCGGCCATTTCGAGCAATCCCTGCAGGGTGCCGTCTTCACCATAGGTGCCGTGGATGAGCGGGAAGACCACATCCAGCCGGGCAACCGTTTCAAGGCGGCCGCCGATGACCTGGAACAGCCGTCCATCAGCAGGCTCCGGCAGGAGCACAACGGGTGAGAGCGGTGTGTAATCCTGCGCTTCAAAGTGGTCGATCACGCGGTCGCCGCAAAGCCACTCACCAGCTGGCGTGACGCCGATCTGGACCACTTCGTATTTGGCAGGATCAAGGACAGCCAGCACGGAGCGTGCGCTCATGAGGGAAACCTCATGCTCGCCGGACCTGCCGCCAAAGATCACTGCCAAAGTTTTCTTATCGCTCATCACGCATCCTGCCAATCGCCAAGGATCTCGATCTCTGTTTCAAGCTGTACTTTAAATTTTTCGAGCACTGTGTTCCTGACCAATTGAATGAGGTCATAATAGTTGCGGGCTGTGGCTGTGCCATCGTTGATGAAGAAGTTGGCGTGCAGCGGACTGACCTCAACGCCACCCACGCGGGTACCTTTCAACCCGGCTGCTTCGATAAGCCGACCGGCGAAATCGCCCGGGGGATTCTTGAACGTTGATCCGGTGCTCGGACCGGCGGGTTGGGTGCGGCGCCGGCGTTCTCCGAATTCGCTCATCAATGCCTGAATACTTTCCTTATCGCCTTTTTCGACAGCAAAGCGGGCGGTGAGAATCACTGCTTTACCCGGGTCGCGTTTCAACATGCTGCTGCGATACGCGTAAGCCATATCCTCGCTGGAGAGCAACAGGTAGCCTTTTTCACGGTGAAGGATCTCTGCCGCGACAAGGTTGCTTTGCGTGTTTGAACCGAACGCCCCAGCGTTGCCATAAACCGCTCCGCCCACAGTGCCCGGGACGGTGGATGCCCATTCAAGACCGGTGAGGCTGTATTCCGCAGCCTGGCGGGCTACCGCAGCAAAGATAGTGCCTGACTCGGCTGTAATGGTTGGACGTTCTCCATTCGGTGAGACGGTGATCTGCCTGGCCTGGTTGTGAACCACCACCGCGTCAAGACCAGTATCGGAGATGAGCACGTTTGCACCACTACCCAGCAGAAAGAAGGGGATGTCATGATCCCACAGGAAGCGGATATCTTCCGCCAGCCGGGGAGCGTTGTTTGCGCTGATGTAGAAGCGGGCCGGGCCGCCCACCCTGGAGGTGGTAAACCTGCCCAGTGGTACATCTCGCTGGAGACGCTCATAGAAGTGGTTTTTCAGCAGTTGCTCATCCATTCGATGCACTCTTCACTCACTAAAGTTCTTTCACCCGAACGATCAATTTTTCCATCAATTCCACGCGGTCCTGCAGGCTGAGAGCGCGGAAATTATCCGCCCCCTGTTCCTGGTGCCGCCTGATCTGAATGCGCGGGAAATCGGAAAAATAGCGCGGTGTATCAAAATCGTGGTTAACATTCTCGTAACTGATCTTCCTTGGAGGTGTCATTTCAACCTTTCCTTTCCTTGATCAACAACTGAATTTCACGGCAAACCCTGTCCGCGTCCCCGGCTGACAGGACGATCATTACATCTCCTGGTTGCAGGATTTGCGCCAAGTAAGCTGAGACACCTGAGAGGTCAGCGATGTGGCGGGCAGCGGAATCGGTAATTTTGTTAAGCAATTGGTCCATGGAGTAGGGTTGTTCTTTTTCGCGTGATGCGTAGATGCCGGTAACGATCACCTGGTCGGCATCGGAAAAGGAAGCGGCAAAATCATCTTCCAGGGCTATGGTGCGAGAGTAGGTGTGGGGCTGCCATACCGCAATCACCCGGCGACCGGGATAGCGGGCGCGGGCTGCAGCCAAAGTTGCCCTGATCTTGGTCGGATGATGGGCGTAATCATCAATGATCGTGATCCCGTTGACCTCACCGACCACTTCGAAACGGCGGCCGGAGCCGGTGAAAGCTGACAAGGCCTCAGCAGCATCGGGCAATGGATTGCCGAGCACGTAGTGAACTGCCAGCACACCCAAGGCATTGCGAACATTGTGTTCACCGGGCACCTGCAGTTGCACACTGGCCAGGCTGGCTCCGGTGACGCGCTCGATCACCTCGAAGCTGAAACCGCCGCTTGCATTCGTTCGCATATTGCGTGCCATAATGTCTGCGGTGTTGGTGAGGCCATATGAAATGGAGCCTGCATTCGCAGGAATTGCCGAGCACATGGAGGCTGCACCTTGCTGGTCAGCGTTGGTCACCAGTGTGCCACCCGGTTTTAATTGCTTTACAAACGATTTGAAGGCTGCGCGGTAATTTTCCACGGTGGGGAAGCAATCCGGGTGATCGTATTCCACGTTGGTGAGCAGAATGACCGCGGGGTGTAAACCCAGGAACATGTAGTCGTATTCGTCCGCTTCGATTACGAAGTAAGTGCCGCCGCCGGCGCGGGCATTGGTACCCAGGTTGCTGGAAACCCCGCCGAGAATAAATCCCGGTTGTTTTCCCAGTTGATCCAGGCTGAAGGCTAACATGGTGGAGGTGGTGGTCTTGCCATGGGATCCGGCTACGGCGAGTGTCTGGTAATCATCCAGCAGCGTGTTTAGGAATTCAGCCCGTTTCTGCACCGGGATGCCGGCCCTGCGGGCGGCAATGACCTCGATGTTGTCGTCAGAGATGGCGGAGGAACGTACAACCAGATTGGCACCCTGGACGTTGCCAGCGGCATGACCCTCAAACACGGTCACTCCGGCCTGCTTGAGGTCAAGGGCCAGGGGAGAGAGGGTGCGATCGGAACCACTCACCGTGTAGCCCTTTTCCAGCAGGACTCGCGCGATGGAGGATATTCCGGTGCCGCCGATGCCGATCAGGTGCACGTGTTTCATCAGATGAACACCACCAATACAAAGACAAAACATGCCGCAACGGCGACGTAGATCGCAGGTGTGGTCATCAGCCAGGTTGGAGGAAGATACTCGATCCAGCGCATAGCCGCCTGGCCGGTTTGGGTCATCACGTCGGGTGAGGACACAAATGGGAATGGATAACCTGCTGCGTTCAGGTAGTACCAAAGCGTGCCGAAGACCAGGTAACCGTTAATGCCGCCAAGAATGAAACCCAGCAGCGTATCCTGCACCATATGACGGATGAAGCGGCCGCTCTCAGCCAACTTGGGGATCTTGGGGGTCTGGTAGCCGGCGAAGACCAGGGCAGCCAAAATACCGCTCTTCATCATGAATACCGAAGTGGGTGAAGAGTTCTGCACAGTCTCTTTGAAGAAAGGAACATAGGTTTCGAGCACCGTGAGGGTAAACATCGCCAGGATCACGCTGAAGGTGACCAGCAATTCCTTAGCCCAGCCGCGCATGGCTCCCGCCAGCGCAAAGAGCAGGATGAATATCCACAACAAAACATCAAGACTGATCATTTAGAGCCTGCCTTTCGTGTGCCGAGCTCAACCAGGAGATCAGCGATCTTTTCCGCAGCCTTTGGTGTTGCCAGGGAGCGCATGTTAGCCCGCATGGTGTTCAGTTTTTGTTCATCGTTGAGGATGGTAATGACGGTATCACTCAGTTGACCTGACAACGCGGCATTTTCAATCATTACGGCAGCACCATGTTTCACCAGGTGCTCCGCGTTGACCTTTTGGTAGCGCCACGCGAAGGGGTAGGGCACCAGGATCGCTGGTAAACCAAACAGCGGCAATTCGCCCAACGTGGAAGCACCGGCACGTGACAGCACCAGCGATGCACAGGAAAATGCCGCGCTGATCTCTTCATGCAGATAAGCGTAAGGGTGGTAGCGTCCAGCCAAGGAGGCGGGCAGCGTGCTGTGAACCGCCTGCGCTGTGGATTCTTCTGCTGTACCGGTAATGTGCAGAACCTGAACCCGCTCCAGCAGGGTGGCGAGATTGTCAAAGACCGACTGGTTGATCGAATGCGCGCCTTTGCTGCCGCCGATGACCAAAAGGACGGGAAGGTCCGAGGAGAGGTCGAAAGTCGCCAGGGCTGTGGCACGGTCGATCAAATTCAAATCAGATCGTGTCGGATAGCCAGTGACTTCCGTACGTTTTTTCTTGTTGAAATATTGATGGGATTCTGAGCAGGTGAGCGCAATCACATCGGCAAATCTGGATAAGGCTTTGAGCGCCATACCGGGTTCAATATCCGGGACATACAGCAGGTTGCTGATGGAGGTGCCGGCCAATGCCATGGGCACGGCCACATAACCGCCGGTAAAGAGCATCACGTCCGGTTTGAACTCGCGCAGGATGCGGCGTGATTCGGTGTAGCCGCGGAGCAGCTTAATCAGGTTGCCCGGTAAAGCGCGAAAGCCAACACCATGCACACCAGCCGCGCTGATCTCAGCGTAGGGCAGGTGGTAGCGTGCAACGAGGCCGGCTTCCATACCGCCCTTACCGCCCACCCACAGGGTCTTTTCCAACCGATCAGCGACTGCCTGAAGGACTGCCAGCGCGGGGTAAACTCCCCCGCCCGTCCCTCCGGCGCAAATCAACAACCGCATGTGTGAGGCTCCTTTCTGCGCTTAGCTGCGCGATCTTTGACCGCCGTGAAATACTCATTAGAATTCCGATCCCGGCCATGGTGGTGATCAGGCTGGAACCGCCGGAGCTGATCAGGGGCAGGGCGTTGCCTGCGAAGGGCAGGAGGTTGACCAGAACGCCCATATTGATGACCGCCTCGATAAAAATCCACAACGAAATACCAGCACCCAGCCACTTCCCCAATTCGTCAGGTGCGTGATTGGCAATGTAGAGACCCCGCCAGAGCAGCGCAATGAAGAGGGCAATGACAATCAAAGCTCCCAACAGACCGGTTTCTTCAGTGATCACCGCGAAAATCGAATCGGTTGTGGCGACTGGCAAACCGATGAACTTGGTCGTAGAGCGCCCGATACCTACACCCAGGATGCCGCCGTTGATGATGGCTTCAAGCGACCACTTGACGTGATCTGAAGCGCTTTGAGGATTCTGCAGACCGTTCCAGTAATCAGTGAGACGAGTAGTAGCTGTTGTGCTGAAGTTCAAAAAGGCGAATGCCAACGCGGCGACTCCGATCACAACCAGCAGGATCTGACTGATCTTTCCACCAGCGATGAAGAACATCACACCACCCAGCACTACGATGGTAGCAGCAGCTGAAATGTCAGGCTGACCAAGGATCAATCCTGCGATGACAGCGATGATCACAACCAGGGGAATAAAACCGTAGGTCCACTTGTGCAGCGAATCCTTTTTGCTGTAGAGCCAGAAACTCAAATAAATGATCACCGCGAGTTTTGCGAATTCGGAAGGCTGAACAGAACCAGAGAGGAGACCGCGGCGCGCGCCAAATTGGGTCTCGGTACCGAATGCCAGCACGGCGAGGCACAACAGAATGACCGCACCCATACCAGGCACGACCCATTTCTGATAGCTGTGATAATCGATGTAAGTGAGGATGATCACGCCAACGATACCAGCGATGCCGATGACTGCCTGGCGCAACACAGTCGCATATTCTGAGTTACCCTGGGTGGCAGCAAACTGCCAGCTGGCAGAGTAGATCATCAGCAGCCCAATTGCGAAGAGGGTTAGTACTATGATCGCCAGCGGCAAATCGAGGCTTTCGCGGATGCTAAATCTTCTTACCACAGCCGGTCTGGCTGGAGTGGATTTGCTAGCTGTTGTCATAAGGCATTCACCCATTCACTAAATAAATTTCCACGTTCTTCAAAATCCTTGAAGGCATCATAGCTGGTGCAGCCGGGGGAGAGAAGGACCACATCCCCGGGTACTGCCACACGTCCGGCCTCCTCAAGGGCTTCTGCCAATGTGGTTTTGCGTGTGATGGCGCGCAGGCTGCTGCCCGGAAAAGGTTCTCCGACGGCCTGATGGATCTTTTCAGCGGCTTCACCGAATAAGACAACATGCTTGACGCGCTGATGAATGGCTGCCGCGAGATCATCCCAGGGCAGGTTTTTATCCCGGCCGCCAAGCAGGAGCACAAGCGGCTCATTGAAGGAGTGGATGGCAGCCAAAGTCCTTTCTGGCGCGGTAGCGATCGAATCGTTGATCCAACTGATGCCGTTCAGTTCGCGCACCAATTGAAGGCGGTGTTTGACCCCGTTCAAACCAGTCACTCCAGCAGCTATCGATTCAGGTCTGAATCCAAGTGCAAATGCCAATGTGCTGGCAGCCATCACGTTCATCAGATTGTGGGATCCGCGCAGGCTGATCAGCGCAGTGTCCAATAATGCGCTCTCGACGTTGCCGCGGCGGGCGACGATCCAGTTATTCCTGAGGAAGACCTGCGGACCCGTTGATGTGGATTCCTCGCGACCAAAGCTGATCAATGTTCCGCGCACAGTACCACGGAGATTCCAGGATTCACGATCTTCACGGTTGAGCACAGCGATGTCACCCGACTGTTGAAAACCGATGATCCTGGCCTTGGCTTGAATGTATTCAGCCATGCTGGTGTGACGGTCCAGGTGGTTGGGTGTGATATTCAGCACAGCAGCCACTTGCGGGCTGGTGGTCATCAGTTCCAATTGGAAACTGGAAAGTTCCTGGATCACCAGGTCATTTTCATCGATGTCGTTGACATATTCGATCAACGGGTTACCGATGTTACCGCCGATCCAGGCCTTGCGCGGAGCCTGGACTTCAGCTTCAGCCATGCGGCCGAATAATGTTGTAGTTGTTGTCTTACCGGCTGAGCCGGTGATGCCGACCACAGGCGCTTTCACATTTTCCATGAAAACCTGGGAATCATTGGTGAGGGGGATACCGCGCTGGAGGGCTGTGTTCACCAGGGGGAGGGTGAGGGGAACGCCACCGGAAATGCACACCAGCTCAGCGGCATCAAGCAGTGACAGGGGGTGCTCTCCAAGTACCCAGTTGATCCCGTATCCGTTCAACTGTTCAATGGCAGAACCGAGCTGATCAGCGCTCTGCCTGTCATTGAGCGTAACCGCTGCGCCTTGTTTTGCCATGTAACGGGCCAGTGCCAGACCCTGCCGGGCGGCACCGATGATCAAAACCCGTTTTCCCTGGTAATTATTCATTCCCATTTATCCTAGTGCGATCGCAATTCCCAATATGCCACCCAACAAACCAATGAGCCAGAAGCGCTGAACGATCTGGGTCTCGCTCCAACCGAGTAACTCAAAATGGTGATGCAGTGGAGCCATTTTGAATAGACGTTTCCCTTTCGTGATCCTGAAGTACACAATCTGCAGCACGTCACTGACTGCCTCGCTGACAGGGATGATGGCAACGATCGGGAGAAGGATCCAATGCCCGGTCATCAACGCGACCACACCCAGCACCGCACCCAGCGCGAGAGAACCAGTGTCTCCCATGATCATCATGGCGGGGTGAACATTGAACCACAGGAAACCAAACAATGCCCCCACCACGGTGAAGCAGAAGCGGGCCACGAAGGTGTTGCCATTCATCAGTGCAATGCTGCCGTAAGCCGCGAAAGCGGTGGCGCAGATCAAGCCGGCCAATCCATCCAAGCCATCGGTGAAATTCACCGCGTTGGACATGGCGACGATGATGAAAGTGGCGATGGGGATGTACCAGATGCCAAGTTCAATTTCTATGTTGAGGCCAGGCCAGATAAGGTCTGGAACCTCAAGCGTGTTTTTGAGAATAAACGCGGTCACTACAGCAAGGATCACCTGGAGGATGAATTTGGTGCGGGCGCGCATACCCAGACCACGGCGAGGTCCACGAATGCCTTCCCAATCGTCAATCGCACCAAGGATGCTATAGGCGATCATAACGCTCAAAGGAAGCAGGACGGACCGCCCGAGCAGGTTTAAACCGAGGATGGAGGCGGCGTTGAGGAGGACAGTGACCAGCGCGACAGTACCAACGATCACCAGACCACCCATGGTGGGAGTACCCATCTTGGTAATGTGGCTTTCAGGACCTTCAACGCGGATGATCTTGCCCAACTTGAAGTGTTTTAACGCTTTCAGCAGCGGTCCACCCCAGATGACGGAAAGGATAAAACCCAGCCCACTTAGCGCCAGCGCCAATGATGCTTCCATTATTCCTCCATCTCCAGGGCTTGCACAACATTATCCATACGCAGGCTGTGAGCGCCCTTGACCAGCACGACATCGCCTTTTTGGAGCATGGCATCGAGGGTCTTGATCAGTTCAGTTTCAGAATCAACGTGGGTGATGTGGTTGACCGGAAAACCGGCGCTGATCACCGCATCGTGGATCATGTGCCCATTCTCCATGTACGTGATCACCTGATCAGCCACTTCGTTGGCGCGAAAACCTACTTTTTGATGTCCGGCGAACTCGTATGGGCCGAGTTCGTTCATGCCACCCAATACGGCGATCTTTCTGCCGGGAAGCTCCTGCAACAGGTTCAATGCAGCGAGCATGGATTCAGGGGAGGCGTTGTAGGTATCATCCAATAAAAGTGCACCGTGGCGGGTCTGGACGACGACCAGCCGCAACTGGCTGGAGGCGTGGTGCAATCCCGTGATGATCTCACCCCAGGGCAGTCCTTCAACGAGGGCGACTGAGATGGCGCGCAGGATCGTGTGGATGGAGTGCCGGCCGATCATGGGGGCTTGCAGGTTGAAGGATTCATCCCCATAGTGGACCCTGAAGCGAATACCGTTCAGTCCCTGGGATTCAATTTGATCCGCCCAGAGGTCTGCCGCTGGATCAAGACCATAGAAGAAGACCCTGGCGGAGGTGAGCTGTGCCATCGGGACGACCAGTGGATCGTCCTTATTGAGGATGGCAATTCCATCAGGACCTGCGGGTAATGCCTTAACCAGTTCACTTTTTCCGCTCGCGATCGCTTCCTGTGATTTTGCTCTTGAAGCGTGAACCGTACCGATGTTGGTGATGACGCCAATCTGTGGCCGCGCGATGCGGCATAACAGGTCAATATCACCGGGCTCATAAAAACCCATTTCGAGAACGACACATTGATAGCCAGGTCCAAGACGCAGCAGGGTGAGGGGAAGGCCGATCTCGTTATTGAGGTTGCCCTGGTTCTTAAGGGTGCGGAAGCGCTGATTGAGGACTTCAGCGACGAGTTCCTTGGTGGTGGACTTGCCCACGCTGCCGGTAATGCCAATGACACTAACGTTGAAACGACTGCGCCAAAAAGCCGCGATGGTTTGCAATGCGTGCACTGTGTTTTCAACACGCAGCGCAAAGGGCAGTTGCGGGAAGATGTATTGTCGGTCCAGCGGCTTCGTCAGATCCACGACTGGAATGATTGGATCAATTTCGTTTTCGACCAATGCCAGGTGAGCGCCGTTCTTGAAGGCATCTGCAACGTACAGGTGACCATCGGTTCGCTCACCGACGGTGGCGACGAATAGCGAGCCGGGAATCGCGTGGCGGGAATCTACAACCGCTTCCGTGATCCCGGGCGTGGTTCCCTGAGGTCTAATCCCTTGTAGAGCTTCGATTACGTCAGCCAGCGTCAGCATTTTTCCTCGCTACTCCGATGTCCTGCTCATCCGAACGGTGTCCGGGGGAATGTCCATCAGAACGACGATTTCCTTGACCACATCCCTGAAAACAGGGGCAGCCACAATGGATCCCCAGATGGAGCTACGGGGTTTTTCCAGCCAAACAAACACAATAAATTTCGGATCTTCAATCGGACCCCAACCAATGAACGAAGCGTTGGTCTGATTGCTGGAATATTGTCCATTTACTGCAATTTCGGCAGTTCCCGTTTTGCCGGCAACCCGATACCCTTCAATCAGCGCGTCGGATGCTTCCTGTTCAAGCGACGTGGCCAGCATTTCGGTCAGGGTATGCGCCGTCTCCGCAGATATCGGCTTACCCATTACCTGAGGAGCTGTATCGTATTGTTTGCCATCCTGAATGTAGGATTTCAGCACATGGGGAGCCATCATCATGCCGTCATTTGCAATGGCGGATGAAGCCATGATGAATTGGATGGGTGTGACAGCCACACCCTGTCCGAATGAATTGGTGGCGAGGTTCACCGTGTACCAGGTTGGATCTCCGGGAACGCTGAGCGGGTATACCTCTTCTCCAGCCAGGTCGATATTCGTGCGGTGCCCGATGCCGAAGCGTTCAAGGTAATCGTAGAACCGATCCGGTCCGAGCTGGGTGGCAACCCATGAAAGACAAACGTTTAATGAATGCTGCATACAACTGATCATGTTCTGGTCGCCCCAAGCACCGCGGTCCCAGTTGTAAATATCCCAGCCACCCACGGTAATGACGCCGAAATCGGTAAAGGGGGTCAGAGGTGTTACCACTTTAGCATCCAGCGCGGCGGCCATGGTGAGAATCTTGAAAATTGAACCCGGTTCGTATACCTGGTTGACCGATTTGTTGTAGGAAGAACCCGCGGGGAAGATGTCCTCATACTCCCAATAGGCGTTGGGGTCGATGCGCGGTGTGTTGGCCATGGCAAGAATTTCGCCATTTTCAGGGTTCATCACAATGATCGATCCGGAATCTGCTTTGTTGGCTGCCACAGCCTGGTCCAAAATCTTTTCCACCGAGCGTTGAATCTCGCGATCGATCGTGAGGATCAGGCTGGCGCCGGGAGGAGCGGTTGGGATTTTCTGCATTTCGTAAGGGTCGAGCGAGATCATGATGTTCTTCTTGATCCCGGCGAGCAGGGAATCGTATTTTTCTTCTACGCCGTAATAACCCGCTCCACCTTCACGATCATAAAATGTGTAGAATCCCAGCACATTGGATGCCAGGGTGTGTTCAGGATACGTGCGCTGCAAATGGGGCGTCCAGACCAATCCGCGCAGGGATGGTTTGTTGGGATCATCACCGTAGGGATTGTTGTTTTCGTACTTGGTCTTGAGTGCACTTAATTCCTCAATTTGTGAAAAAAGGATGTAATCGGCAAGGGTGATGTACACCGTCTGACCAGGTACGTAAGGGGTGGAGGCAGCCTTGAAGACAAACCCGTAATCCATGTCAAGCAGGTTGGATATGGTCGATGCGATGGCAGCCGGGTTCTTGACGAATTGAAGTTCGATGCCGATCTCGTATACTTCCTTATTTCCAGCCAGCAGGTTGCCCCAGCGGTCGTAAATATACCCTCTTTCTGATTGGATCGTGCGCATTTCGTAGCCGTAATTGGCAGCCCACTTATCCAGGTATTCAGCGTCCGTGCTGTTCTGGATGCGGACCATCTGTACGAAAATAACGAGTGCAAACATGGTAAGCAGCACTGCAAGGAACTTGAAACGTGTGAAGTTGATCTTCTTCATTCGCCACTCCCGATCACGCTGTCACTCAAAGAGTTGATACCGGTAAAGAGCCAATCCCAAAGGGATTCGCGGTAAATGGATTTGACCAGGTATTGGTCGTTGTTGGCGGGCGCCGGAGCTGAAGCAACGATCATGGTTTGCTTGCCGGTGTATCCCGGGATGGTCAGGTATAAGGCATCATCAGGATTGATGCGTTGAAAACCCAGTTCAAGCGCTCTCGCTTCCATATTGGCAGCGGAGGAAACAATGGCGATCCGGGCATTGGTGTTGGCGATCTGACGTTCGAGATCCAGCCGTTTGAGATCGAGGCGGTATGCCTCCAGTCCCGCGGTTGCCGCCTGCCCGCTGATGCTTAGGTAAACACTGGCCACGAGGATGATGATGACCAGACCTACGAGGAATCCTCCCGCCATTTGAACACGACCACGCCAGGGTGCCTGCTTAAATGCCTGAACGAGCCGGTTCTTCTTTACGGCTTTTTCTTTTCTTTTGGTTTGGTTTTTCTGCGGTTCGGTCATTTTTGCTGCCTATAACTTTTCAATGATGCGTAATTTCGC
>DIWL01000083.1:0-25603 GCA_002428455.1 Anaerolineaceae bacterium UBA6107
CGGATCACCTTCCAATGGCGGTGGAACCTCGTACTTCTGCGCCGGAGGAATTTCACCGCTCACTGGTGGAGGGGTTCCTAGCGGATGAAGGGTGCGGAAGGCGAGGGTCCAAATATTGGAGGTATACACCCCGAACATCCCGGCGAGAAAACTGATCGGTAATAATGTGACCGCTACAAAGAAGGGTAGCGC
This sequence comes from Anaerolineaceae bacterium UBA6107, assembly GCA_002428455.1. GTDB lineage: Bacteria > Chloroflexota > Anaerolineae > Anaerolineales > Anaerolineaceae > UBA6107. Next base: position 193 of record DIWL01000083.1, read on the forward strand.
CACCAGCACGCCGATGAAAACGGCCACACCCACCGGTACACTCAGGCTGGACAGCAGGTACGCCAACCCTCCGGGAAGCGCTGCCACCAGCGCACCGGGAACAGCCAGCACGGCGTAAGCAGGGATGAGCAGGAAGAAGGCGATCATCGCCGCAAAACCAAAAGCAATGCCCAGCCCTGTTTGCACAAGTCCAAGCACAACCGTTGCCCAGAACTTACCTTTGAACATCTGCCAGCCGCGCTTGAACGCTTCTCCAACTCGTAGATTTTCAAGTGTCACAAAGCGCGCCACGTACTGCCGCAGCAGCGATACCAGTACCATAAAGAGAATGAACGCCAGGAAAAACAGGCTGATGATGATAAGGCCTGCAATCGCCGCCGGTGAAAGGTTCGTGGAGCTGCCTTCAACCAGCCGCCAGACCAATAAGCCCATGGCACCGATCAGTACTACGATAATGGCAAAAGCGGGTGTGCCAATGAGCAGGTCAACCAGGAAGAGCCGCCAGGCGCGCCCATCCCAGCCGAGCCGCCAGCCTTCCCTGAAGGTCACCTTGTTGCCTGTGCGCGCGTAATCATCCACCAGACGTATGACCGCTGTCTCGCTGGGATAACGCACCAGGGCAAGCAGTAGACCGACCAACAGAGAGATACCAATGATGACAGCAACGATGGTAAACGCGGAGCGGATGGCGCGCTCTTCAGTGGCGAACATCGGTGTGATCGTGTCCTCAAACCAGGTAACCGCCTCTTGCAGCCACTGTGGCATCGCCTGGTCAACATTCCAGGAGCCCCATTCGCCATCAAACCAATCTGAACCGGTAGTTGGCAGGTTGGCTGTACCGCTTGCACCGCCACCACCCCCGCCACCACCGCCACCACCTCCCCCGGCACCTCCGCTGATTGCAAGGAGCAGGGCAAAGATCCATAGCACACGGTAGCGCCACAGAATATTCCACGCACGACTTAATAGATCACCAATGTTAAACATGTCTGACCTCCAATTAAGAGCGGTTCTTAACCATATACGTGAATTATTGGAAAATGGCGCACACTTACGAGTTTGAAGCCATCACCCGGTGACAACTCTCAAGGCAAAATTGTAGGAGTCGAGTTACACTCGACCCCCATGAAATTCAACGTTAACGGATGACACTCACTCCCCTGCCCGGGGCGGTGATGCCGCGGGATCGGTCCAATCCGCCAGGGTGACGCCCATGCCTTCGGCTGGCGCGAGCGGGGTATTATTTGGGGCTGGCTCTGCCGTGCTGCTAACCATCACCCAATCCACCAGCAGCGGATCTTTGATATTGCTGCCGCGAAACATGCTGATACCCACCCGACCGCTGGCGTGGGTCTCATCATGCCCGGAAGCAACCAGGGTGTCGTTGATGTAGAACTCCATGTCCCCGCCGTTTGCGATCACTTTGAGCGTATTCCAATCATAAGGCAGGATAGCGGAGGATTCCGTCCAGCCGACCAGGGGTGTGTAAATGCCATCGGTCACCACCCACACGCTGAAATAGCCAGCATTGGTGTATTGGAAGAAATATCCATTAACCCATTGACTCGTGGCATCGACCGGTGAGGGTTGGGTGCGGAAGTGCAGGCGGTTGGGCAGCACGGCTTCGCCCAGTTTGCGGCGCACACGCGCCTCATAAGTGAGGGTAGGATAGTTGAATTTGTAAATGGTGCTGGCGAGGTTGCTGCGTCCATCAACAGTCTTGTAATAACCCTTGTTGTTGACGAACCAGGTCGCCTTGATGGGCGTCCAACCCGCGGCATCGGCGGTGAATTTCGACTCAAAACCAGTGGAAAGCACATCAAAATCCAGGGGTACTGAATAGGGTCCCCAGTAACTGCCAAAGCGCGCCTGCACCTGCCAGTATAGCGCTTTATCAACACCGACTTTTAATCCAGGACTGAGCACGCAGGTTAATTCATCGCAGACTGAAGCATCTGTTGTGGTAGTGTACTTGAGCGCGCCGTTCTGGTAGATCTGCACGCGGTAACGGGATGCCCCGGGCATGGCTGTCCATTCAAACGCGGGGTAACGTTCATAACTGGTGCCAACAGGAGAAATGGCTGCGGGGGTGATATCGACATCCCCGGTGTAGAGCAGCAGGTTGGGCGATCCCAGCCGCGGGTATTGGACCACGTCGGGGGTGGCAAAGTCAAGGATCATATCGGTTACCTGCTGCGGGGTCAGCCCGGGTTGTTCTTCCAGGAGCAGTGCGGCGGCGCCAGCGACGTGCGGGGCGGCCATGGATGTGCCGCTCATCTCCACATAAGCGAGATCATCAAGATAATACGAGGAATAAATGCTTTGCCCGGGGGCAAAAAGATCCAGGCAGTAGCCGTAATTGGAAAACCACGCACGTTCATCAATTGGTCCTGCATTGATGAAGGTGGCACCGACGGTGATCGCCTCGATGGCGCGCCCCGGCGAGTAATTGCAGGCTTCGGCGGACTTGTTGCCGGCAGAGACCACCACGGTCACGCCGCTTTTTACCAGGTTTTTCACGGCTGTGTCGATCGCATCGGTGGCACTGCCGCCCAGGCTCATGTTGGCGACAGCCGGAGAAGCGTGGTTGGCTGCGATCCAATCCATGCCGGCGATCACGCCGGAATCCGTACCATAACCATCGCAGCCCAGCACGCGCACCGGGTGAATGTAAGCATCCTTCGCCACTCCCACTGTGCTGCCCGCGATCGTGCCGGCCACGTGCGTGCCATGCCCGTAGCAATCCTCGGTGCCCCGGCCATCTTTGATGACGCTATAGCCGGCGCGCATGCGCCCGGAGAATTCCGTGTGGGTGGAACGCACACCGGTGTCGATCACGTAAACGTGCACGCCCGAACCATCATTACCGTAGACGTACTGCGCGTCCAGTGGCAGAAAACGCTGATCAATGCGGTCCAGCCCCCAGGAGGGCGGATCCAACTGCACGGCGATGGGTTCAGGCTCGGGTTCCTGGTCCGCCCAGACGAGGCCATCCGCGACCACGTATGCCACCGCGGGATCGTTACGCACCGTTTCCAGGGCAGCGGGGGTGAGCACCGCGCTGTACCCATTGAGGACATTCGCATAATAGTGCAGCAGCTTTCCGCCGGCTCTATCCACACGCGCCTGGGTTTTTGAAAGAGTTTCGAAACGCAGCACACCTTCCTTATAGACCACGATGTACTGGTCCGCGACCACCTCCTCGTCAGCCGGAGCATAAAGCGGCGCGGGAGGTTGGGGGTCCTGCGCGTTTACACTGTTGAATGCCACCGGCAACAGGCTCAGCAGCAGGGAAAGGATCATGGCGATGGAGAGAGAACGGGAACGGATCATAAAGGCTGCCTTTCGTAACGCGGAAAATTAAATATACAATTGCGCAGGTTTGGACACACCTGTCCTTACATAATACATTAAAAAGGTCTTTCTTTCCACCCGCGGTTTTTAAGGGAACAAACGGGGGCATCACCAGTCAAAAACAAAAAATGGAGCAGGTTTCTCACCTGCTCCTAGAAGAGGATTTCGGGTTGAACCCGACCGGGTGTGGTTTACTGTCCGCCGTCCGGTTTGACGATCACATCGCCTGCGGCAGTGGTGAGGTTGAACGCCGGATCGTGATTGAACCCATCCACACCGTATAGATATGGTTGTCCTGTTGAATAAGTCAGTTTCGCTCTATCCACAAATAGCGGAGATTTAGAATAGTCCGGACGGTAGAAACCTATTCCAGCGTAACCATAGGTATACGTTTCATCCGAAACCCAACCTAAATACTGCCCATTAATCCAGAAATCAAGGTAAGGCGGATCCTGCCACACCGTCAACTTATTCCAATCAAAGGGTTTAATATGTGGGGTGTATGTCCATCCTCTGAGCGTGGTAGATACTCCACTATCAATTCTGCGTATCATGTAAGTGTTGTCATTGGCATAATCAAAAGCATAACCTCTCTGCCATTCGCCTGATCCGTCAAAGTAAGGATATGCACTGAAATAGAGGGTGTTCGGATGAGGATAGTTGTTTTTTCGTTTCATTGTTACTTCGTACACGTACCAATCCAGGAATTCCTCTTTTTCTACAATACTCGTCGTGGAATATGGAAATCCGCCAATCTTTACATAACCCGGTGAAATGATCGGCCAGCTTCCGCCTAGCGAATACCACTTTTTCGAGGTTGAAAAATCTGACTTAAAGCCATTGGCAAACACATAAAAATCTGTACTATTTGACCAACCTCCCCAAAAATCGCCGAATTTTCCGCGCACCCACCATGCGTAATAGCCTTTGCCATCCAGACCAGAAGTCTTTAGGTTAATAGTTGGTGTTAATGAACAGATGCTACCGCTGCAATTTCCATTACCTTTTAATGTGTAAGCTACCTCGCCTTTGTAGTAGTCCCAGACTTCCACTTTATATTTTGATGCGCCATAGTTTTGCGCGAAGTAGTAGGTGGGAATCTTTCCTATTACAATGTCATAATCTGGATAAAGTGGATAGGGAGCGGTCGCGTCAACGCTTGGACCTGTCTGCGATGGATTAAACCCTTCCGGTCGCAAGGTAAATTTGCTCAGATCTGGCCTCTCCACCTCACCAGGGGTACTTAAGGTTGGCAGCTCGTCCAATATCTGGTCACCGTCACCATCCAGTATTCCGTAGCCTTGCGGTTGCGGCGAATCCGCCCCGACGGTGGTGAAGGTGAAGGATAATAACATTACAACAATGATCAGAACATAGGGAATTTTTTTGCAGTTCATGGTTTTTCCTTTATTTTACTGTGATAGGTTGTTTTGACTTCTGCGTTCCATAAACTTTTGTGTTCAGTTCGGTCTCTTCAGTAGGTTAGAATTTTAATGGAGTGTTAATTGATCCTGACCGCCCTCCTTCCTGTGAAAAATTTTTTTTGCATTTTACCTGAATATATATAGAATATTATAGACCTTCTAAGAATTGACGCATTAAAAAACCTTACAGCAAAATAGAGGGGATGGATAATCTTCCACCAGCGATGGTGAATCGTGTTTATTCAACAGGGCAGGGTTTTGCTTGCCTGGATTCAAAACCCCTATCATTTAATACTTGGCATATGGGGGATTCGCGGAGTAATAGACCTTCGCCCAATCCACCAGCAGCGGGCTGTCGCCGGGGTCCACCTCTACCATACCAATCCCCACGTAACCTATGTTATAGGTGCTGTCGGTAAAAGTGCCTATGTAATCCTCATTCACCCACAGCGAGATCTCAGACCCCCAGCGCCAGATGGTCAGCTTAACCCAACCGCTGTATGGATAAATAAAGTGATCATTCGCTATACCAGCGCTTCCCACTTCGTCATAGCGGCTGAGACGCCATCCCCCATAATCGAACTCAAACCTGTAACCCAGGTTCCATTCACCATACGGATCCGGGTATTCCGGTTCGCCCAGGAAATACAGGATGTTGGGAGAGCCCCCTTCCCCCTTGCGCTTTAACCTCACTTCGTAGACCATTCCCTGCCCTGCCAGCCAATGCTTTTCGATGGCGCTGCTCACATGGTCCAATTCTCCCAATGTTTTGTAGTACCCCAGTGAATTAACCGTCCAGGTGCCTCGAACAGTGGACCATTTGGAATCAAGGGTATCAAAATAGGATGTGAAACCTGTTGAAAGAACTATAAATTCTACCTCCGCAGACCAGGTGCTCGACCAGCCTGAGGCATACTTCGGGCGTACCCTCCAGGTGTAATATCCCTTCTGTTTCCCGCGGACGAAAGTCTTCAAGGGGATGGTCGATTTGAGTAAGCAGTAAGATGTGCAGTTAAATCCCTTGATCGACTCGACCAGCATGTGCGTATCCTTGGTGAACACCTGTACCTCGTACTTTAGCGCTGATGGATCAAGCGTGAATTTGTAAATGGGCAGCTTCTGCGTGATGAATACACCGACCGGATAAGTCGGCACCGGCATTGCGGCATCCACCCCGGCGTCTGGCATCTCTCCCTGCGCGCCAACCGGATCAACAGCCACACACGCCATTATGATAACAAACAAGACCGTGACAATCCTTGAGACCCTCATATCATCCTCCCTGGCGCGGGCTGGCGCCGCGCGCCAACAATCCTCCGGCACAAATCACCGGGTTGATCCGGATCCGTGGTGGCGATTAGTGACCTGCCCCAATCCCCCCGCGGCGGCGATGAACTTCTGCTTTGTGGGCTGTGATGGAGATAATGTGATTATACAAATCTGGTTTAAGAATTACAACAGGGCAGGCGAATCGCCTGCCCTGTAATAGATCAGATTATTCTTTCCTTACGCATTATTCCGTTACACCGTCCAGCGGGATATGCAACGGTTCGCCCAGCACCACATCGCTGGTGGCGTAAGGTGCGATCGCTGAATAAGATAATGTCGCGCTGTCCACCACAAGGGGTGAAAGTGCTGCATCGTCCTCGAACATGCCTACCCCCACATAACCGCTCATGTAGGTAGCGTCCAGGATGTTACCAAGATATGCGCCGTTGATCCACATGTGGATGTAGGGGTAATCCGTCCAGACCGTCAGCGTGTTCCAGCCATATGGTCTGATGAATGGGGAAGAAGCGCTGGCCAGCTCGGTGTAGGTCCCAGCCTCATGCCGCCACAGTCCCCATGTACCATTATTGTAATAACCAAAGATGTAACCTCTGGACCACGTGTTACTTGTGCTGAGCGGGTAAGGTTCACCCATGAAAAAGATACGGTTAAAACTGTCTTCCACCTTGCGCCTCATGGTCACTTCATAAACGTAATCGTTGGTGTAAAAATTCCTTTGCACGGCGCTGGCGATCTGACCCGTCAAGCCCAAAGTCTTGTATAAACCGGTCGTGGTGCGGGACCATGTTCCGTTGATCGATTGCCATTTCTTGGTATCCACATCAAAGGTTGAGGTAAAGCCGCTGGAGAGCACGGCGAAATGCGCACCGAAGGACAACCCCTTCCATGCGCCGCTCACCATCGCCTCCACTGCCCAATAGTAGGTGCCGCCCTTGAGTGATTCGAAGCGGTAGGTCTTGAGGGGATTGGTGGGCTGCATGGTACAGATCAGGTCGTTACAAGTGCCGGTGCCGTAAAAATTGTAAACCAGCGCGTCCGGCTCGGCCATCGTATCCATCACGACAATGTGATACTGGCTGGCACCGGTTTTGGGGGTGAACGTGAACCTTGGCGTGGTGGTATACACGTTGTTGTTCAGTGGGGCAACCGGGGCGGGGTTGACTGCGTCCACGCTGAACCCGGCGGGAACCGGTTCAGCCGGCAGCGGGGTGAATTCCCCGGGGTCCGCTGGTTTAAAGTCGCTGGGGAGCGGCATGTTCCCCGGCGGTTGGCTGCCCGCCAGTGCAGATGAAAATGTGAAGGAAAGAAAAACGAGCGCGACCAGCACGGTCAACCATTTGTTCGTTCTTAACATAAAAACCTCCCGGCGGGGATACTTCCCGTCTTTGAACCTGTCTCAACCTGAAGCTCAGGCGCGTTCAGGCTGTTACGACCGCGGTCCAGGCTAAGCGAACCACCACCGCGGCTCCGATACACCTAAGACGTTCGCTTAGGTGGTAAAGATCCAATTCCATTATAGCGAGACGTGGTTGTGAATTCAATCTGCCGTAAATTCAAGAGAATGGTGATTGTATAATGGAGAATCAGCCGGCCGCCGGGTTGATCCGGATCCACGGTGATGGATGGTCTGCCCACGCGGTTGCGATGCGATTATTAATGCGGGCAACGATGTGGTAACCAGATTATGTTAAAGTTGCACGAGTTATTTGAAAGGGGCAGGTGTTGAGCCTGCCCCATCTTGTTTGGGGTCGTTATTGTGGCGGTTTGATCCCTTCAAATTCTGAGAGCGGGACAAACTCGATCTCGTTATAGTTGATCACCTTCACGCCATCCATGTCACGTTCCACCTCTGCCATCGCCCCGGTTGGCAGGTATGATAACTTCGCCCAGTCCACCACGAACGGAGCCTTATCTGTTATGTATTTTAAGTGTGTCAGTCCTATGTAACCGCTTTCAATATCATCAGGGAAACCTATCACGCCCCATTCTGCCAGACCATTTACTTTTTGGTATGCATCCGGGGCATCCACTGTCACTTCCATCGTGTTCCAGCCGGTGGGATCCCATGCAGTACTCTCATACCAATCGGTCCAATGTACCTCCACACCATCCCGAATGAAAAGCACGCCGGAATAATTACCGCTATAAATAAAATAGACGCCGTCATACCAGACATTCGAGCTCCAAATGGGATCGGGGTAACCTCCAATGATGATCCCCTGGTACTGGTTTACATCGGTTTTCCCTTTCATCCTGGCACTCACCACATAATCATCCAAGAAGAGCTCTTTTTGCATTGCGCTGGAATAGGAATTATATGAACCTTTCGTTTTCAGGTAGCCGGGGTCCACGCGGAACCAATCCCCGTTGATGGGATACCATTTTTTCAGGTTCAGGTCAAAGGTTGAATTGAAACCCTTTGAAAGCACACCGAAACCGTAGTAATCGGAGTAGTACCAGGTGGTACCCACCTTGGCCCCCACCCGCCAAATATAATCTCCGTAACTCCAGTTGTAATACTCATATGCCTTCAGCTTGGTATCCGGTTTTAGCCAGCAATATCCCGGGATGTCATTGCAGTCCCCCGCCCCCTTAAAGGTGTACACCAGGCCGTCTGACCACCAGTAGCGTAGTTCGATCTTATATTTGGTTGCACCGGGCGTCTGGGTGAACCAGAATTTCGGCGTCTTGGAGAAGACCCATTCGTTTACCGGCGAGTATGGTTCACCCTGTGTACTGATCACGCCTTGCGGGGTAATCTCATCACTCTGCCGCAGGGTATAGCCGCTCACGTCATGCCGCTCACCCGTACCACCCGGGATGGCGGACGGGGCTATCTCCAATACCAGGTCGCCGTCTTCGTCCATCTCTCCCACCTGCGGGAGGCCGGTTTGGGCTCCCACCGTGGTAATCGTGAGAGACAGGATCAACACAGCTACAAATACAGTCATCAATAATTTCGAGCCTTTCATCGCATCCTCCTGCAGGTGTTAAACCTGCGAATAAGCCCCGGCGCATCAGCACACCGGGTTGATCCGGATCCGCGGTGATGGAAGGTCTAACCCGCGGCTGCGATGACAATCACGATGTGTGCTTTGATGTGGATAATTAGATTATATAGAGTTGCAAAGGCAAAATCAATCAGTGAATTGACGAGAATGGAGAACAGAGAGTTGAGAATAGTCAAGCCAGGAAAGCAGAAGATTGTAAATTGACTCGCAATTTGAAATCAGGGGCAGGCTCATCACCTGCCCCTGATCGGCGCAGAATTAGGATGTATTCCGCCCCCCGTAATTACTCTAAATACTTCTGAACTAAGGGGTGTCCACCTCCAGTTTTACCCAGTCCACCAGCATCTTCTCGCTCTCGACGTCATAACGGTACTGGGTCAAGCCCACATATCCATAGCCTTCGACCGAAGGATGGGTCAGGTTCATACACGCAACCCCATTCACTTCCACGTACATGGTATCCAGTTCCGTCGTCACCTCGATTTCGTTCCACCCGTTAGGGACGATGGAGGAACATTCGCGCCAGCCAATCCCGCCGGTTAGTACCCCATTTTCCCATACAAAGATTGCAGCTTGCTTGTTGTTGCGGTAAACAAAATAGTTGCCCCAAGACCAGACCTGTTTCTGACCGATTTCAGACCCATCAGTCAGATGTCCATTGCCATTGATGATGACTCCACCATAATGATTCGGATTTACAGATTTGAGTTTCATCATGGTGGTGTAGGTGAAATTCTCCATGATGCGTTTCTTATACAGTGTGCTGGTGTACTCCCCGGCGATGCCGTTGTTTTTCAGCCTCCCCGCCGAAGTCAGCAGCCAGTCCCCGTTCAGGTCCACCCAGCCTTTCTTGTCCGCGGTGAACTGGGAATTAAACCCCGGTGTTCCGAGGAAGAAATCCACATAACCACTGGCCGGAACCCATACACCGGGAGCCTCCTTGGCTTCAACTATCCACTGATAGCGGCCTTTCACTTCGTTTTCATAGGTGACAACCCCGGCAGGCAGGGCGATGTCCGGGGTCAGTTTACATTCAAAGTCAAAACATGTGGCGGTGCCTTTATAGGTGTAATAATTGACCGATTCATCATATCCAGAACGCACCTTGATGCGATATTTGGTCACCTCGCCGTATTGGTAAAAGCGGAAAGTGGGGGTCTTGTCAAAGACCGTTTGCCACTGCTCGGGGTAGATCTGCGCCGGATCATCCAAATCCGGCCTGATACCTTCATCCGCCGGCGCAGCCGCCCCCGCGCTGGTGAAGGTGAAGGAAAGGATCATAAACAGGGTAATGACGGTTAACAACATTTTTCGTTTTCCCATGATTTTCTCCTATTGGCTCATGACATTTTGGAAACAGTCTTTATGGGATGTTCAGCAATTCCAGCGTCGCCCAATCCACCAGCATTTTTTCCGGCACATTTGCGCGGCTGACGTGGGTAAGTCCCACAAAACTGTCGTACACCAGGATATTGTGCACAGGATCCGAGAATGTCTTCCAGTACACATCGTTGATGTACACCAGCATATTGCCCTCCACCACCGTGACCTTGAGTGTGTTCCAGCCATCTGGAACGATTGCATCAACGGTTTCACACACAGCTGTGGAGTCGACAAATTCCCCGATCCAATATTCGAAGATGCACGCCTCCTTGTCATTGCGGATCAGGACATACACGCCGTTCGCCCAGATCTGCGCGCCTACCAGAGTTCGCGGGCCCCCACTCACAATGATTCCCCCGGCCTGGTGGTCAGTTTCTGTATAATCGTGCTCTGATTTGAGTTTGAACCTGGCCTCATACGTGAAATCCTCGGTGATCAAATGCTGGTGCGCCACGCTGGTATATTCATTGAATTTGCCAGTGTTCTTCAATTGCCCCTTGGTAAGCCACACCCACGTGCCGTAAATGTCCTGCCAGTTCTTCTTGTCTGTAGTGAACTGGGAATCAAAACCCGTTGTAACGACCGCAAAAGATTTAGTGGGATCCTGCGGCGGTGTCCAGGCCCCCACCCCGATCTTCGCCTGCACGGTCCAGCGGTACGAACCCTTGCCCTGCACCAGGCCGTATTTCCCCGTCAAGGGCGTGGTTGGCGTCAGGCTGCACTCTGATGCTGAACAAACGGCATTACCCTTGAATGTGTAATAAGGGGTGCCATCGTACCTGGTCACCGTGATCTTGTACTTGGTCACGCTCTCATACTGGGTGAACCTGAAGGTAGGCAGCTTGGTAAAAATGTACCCGGCCGGGTAGATCGGATTCGGATCATCTACCAGGATCTCCGGTTCGACCTCACCGGCTTCCGGCAGACCGGCCTGCGCTCCGACGGTTGTGAAAGTGAAAGAAAGGATCATCAACACTGCGAGCGCGGAAATGGCAAATTTGAACCTGGTCATGCGCTTCTCCTTTATCAAATCATTAAACTAAACACTACATCGGATCATTACAGTCAACCCATTGAATGCATTCCAGATTTACTGACCTGGTTCTCCCATCGGATATGGCAAATCGTCCACATATTCCAATTCCGCCCAATCCACGTAAAGCGGTGAAGCGATGGGATTGGAATCATCCGCCCCGATTCCCACCCATCCCTGAGGAGGTAGATTCTCGTCGTAAGCTTTACCCAGGTACTGCTCATTGATCCACACGTAAATAAAGCTGTCGCGCACAAAAACTGTGATCCTGTTCCATTTATACGGCACCACGGCTGGGGTGATCTCATTGGTGTTGGGGATTAACTGAGTCTCAGCACCGTTCAACCTCTTCTTGACGAACCAGTACCCCAGGTTGCTGTAACCGATCATGTATCCATCATCCCAACCGCTATCCAAAATGTTGCCGGTTCCGTTATACGGGTATCCATTCACAATTACATAATTTCCCTTCCCAAACTCCCCCTTGCGTTTCATCCTCACCTCGAACTTGTATCCTTTCGTGACCTGGTGTTTATAAAGGACACTCAAGAATTTATCCGGCTTTGTCTGTGTTAGCAGGTAACCCGGATCCACGATAGACCAGGTCCCTTTTATGGGCAGCCACTTACCCAATGCGGTGAAGGCGGAATCAAATCCGGGGGTCATGACCTTAAAATAAGCCTTATCAGAAGGCAGAGACCAGTCATCACCGGTCTTCGCTTGAACAACCCAGTAATATAATCCCTTAGTCTCGGTGATATCCACGTACTTTAAAGTTGTTGTTGGATCGAACCAGCATTTTGATAGAACACAGGTTGGTTTGCCCTTAAACGAATACACCAACGTGTTCTTGTTAAAATTCCACACATCTATCCGGTACTTCATCGTGTCCGTGTGTGTTGCAGCCTGTGAAAAATAGAACCGGGGAGTATTATCGAAAACCATTTCGCCCCCGATCGGGTTGATCGGGAGCGTTGCAGGTCCCGCGTCCACCTCCACCGGGGCATCCGCCGAAACTCGCGGCATTCCGCCCGCAAACGAAGAACTGAAAATGAAAACAAGAACGAATAAAATACTGACAATGATCAAGCTGATGCGTGATTTGGTCATCTGTATCCTCCCGGCAGAGTGGGGGCTGCCTCCCCGCTAGATGAAAGGTGCGATCAACGTGTGATGATCAATGTGACCCGGTCAACCCGGGGATTGTATTCAGGTTTACTTATCAGTTTGACGATATCCAACTTAAGTGAAGGACTTCCTGTCACACACAAAACCGATATTTAAATTAAAATACGCGATGTCGTGAGTCTCTCCTTACGTTTCACCCTGGTAATGGTTATTTCAGGCTCTGTTACATCAATTAATTATTACGGATAACAAAAATATTATACAAAAAAATAACTGGAAAATACAAGTCACTTTCGGAAATCACCGCTTGTATCCGGTTAATAAGTCTACTCACCTGCTGTTGTTAAAAAACCCGCCCTCTTAAATCACTTACATTTGACATTCTCTTCACATTCCGCTATGATTATGCCAATTCCTGAAGAAAGGTATACATGCATTACCTGTCAGAGATTGCCAAGGGGTATTTCTTACCAAGGGGTATTTCTTCACGCCCCGAGCCGGAGGATATGCCATGTTTTATTTAATTGGCATCGACGACACGGATTCTGCCACATCAGAAGATACTGGCCTCCACGCNNTCACACGCCACCAGCTGCTGCGCCACCCTGATATTTATTACACCAGTTCCAACGCGGCAGCCTGCCTGCTGATCGACGCGGATAAGGAAGCCCGCCGTGACCTGGAGCTGACCTGCCGTGAGTTCCTGCGCCGCAACAGCGCGCCCGCATCCGACCCGGGGTTCGCCCTGGCCGCCTGGAATACCGTGACGCCGGAAGTGGTCGCCTGGGGCAAACAGGCAAAGCACCTGCAGCTCTTCCGCAGTACAGCCATAGAGCTGGCGCGTGCCGCAAATATTTCCATCGCCGGATTTCACGGCAGCGGGGTCGGCGTCATCGGCGCGCTCGCTGCGGTTGGATTGTACTTTTCGGGGAACGACGGCCGTTTCATCTGGCTGCCCGGCCTTGATAAACTAAAGGGTACCCTTAGCCTGCCCGTACTGCTCAACACCTGTTACATCGATCGGGTGGAGAACACGCATGGACGCCGCCCGTTGGAACGTGATCTTGTCTTCCTGGGGGATGCCCCCACCCCCGTCCTGCGCGATGGTAAATCCGTGCTGCTGCTGGAAGCCGCCAGCCGCAATGACCCACACCAGTGGCACGTCCTCAACCGTGAAGCTCTCGAGAAGATCTCGGATCGATAGTCAAATCAATTTTGTAGAACCTGGTGACCGGAGGATTCAGTTTGCCGGTTTGACTGCTTTAAGCGAGAACATCAATGGGATAGGCTGCGTTCCTCCGGGGAACCCCCAGCGCATCCGCCCTGTCTTCTCAAGGAAAGGCAGCTGCTGATACACGGTGAACGGATGTTCATGCAAAAATTCCAGGCGCAGCCCGGCATCTATGAGCGCTGTGACCACCTCTCCCACCCGGTAGGTCCACTCATAATCCACGTGTTTATCCAATTGATCTTCCGGGTTGGTGTACGTACCGGCTAACTCCCAGCGTATGGGTTGCGTCGCAAAATACGGGTAGCGGTAGGCTAAATGGTCGGCTTCATCATCGAACACATACGCGAACGGATGAAACTCCGCGATGTAGAAGAAACCGCCTGGTTTCACATAAGAAGCGGCGATGCGCGCCCACTCGCGGATATCCGATAGCCAGCAAAGCACGCCGTAGGAGGTATACACGATGTCAAATTGCTCATGCAGTTGCTGTGGCAGGTCGTACACGTTGCAACAGGTGAAGCTGGCGTCCAACTCGCACTGCGCCGCCAGGTCGCGCGCCGTTTGCACCGCGGCTTCCGCGTAATCCACGCCGGTCACCCGCGCCCCCAGCCGCGCCCATGAAAGGGTGTCCAGCCCGAAGTGACACTGCAGGTGCAGCAGGGATTTGCCTGTTACATCACCCACCTCGCCGCGCTCCAGTTCATCCAGCGTGATCCCGCCCGCCTTGAAACCATCCACGTTATAAAAGGAAGACGCTGCGTGCACCGGCACCACATCCTCCCAGTAACGCCGGTTCACCTGCATCTTATCGCGTTCATCCTGGTTAACCATAAAGTTCCTCCCGGGCATATACCCGGGAGGATTGTATCATCAATGAGGGTCGTGCTGCCCGCTTCAGCCCTTCTTGATCTCGATCTGGCGTGACTTGCGGATGGCATCACCGGCTTTGGGCAGGGTGATGATCAACACGCCGTTCTTGAAGACCGCGCTGACCTTGTCCTCATCCAGCTGTGAGTCAAAGGGGATGATCCTCTCGAAGGAACCATAGCTGCGCTCGATGCGGTGGAAGGTCTTTTCCTTCTCTTCCGATTCGGTTTTCTTCTCACCACTCAGGATCAGCGAGTCTTTTTCCAGCCGGATCTGAATGTCGTTCTCGTCCATCCCCGGCAGTTCCGCGGTGACCTTGTATTCGCTTTCCGTCTCGCTAATGTCCATCTTCGGGAAGAAATCCATCCCCGGCCGGGTGATCATCCGTGTGGAGAACGGGAAGTCCTCGGCAAAGAACTGGTCGAACATGCGGTTCATCTCATTCTGGATAGCCAGCATGGGGCTCTCCCCCTCTCGACGGAGGGCGAGGCGGTTGACCCGGTTGGGTCGTCTTAATAGATCTGTTGCACTCATAGTTACCTCCTTTATAAGGTTGATATAGTATTCATCTTAATTAATAGGACGGGAAGATTAAAATTTGTTCAGAGAAATATTAGAAAATGGTTAAAAAGCGACCTTCTACTGGTTGAGGGGGGCAACCAGCGGAAGGTCTATTAAGAGAGTATAGCACATTTCGAGATAATTATGACTAACTTGTCCACTAACTTGTCCGGTTTTTTAACCTTGCTTTAAGATTACCCGTCCATCCAGCGCCAGCGCGCCTTTTCCTTCCGCAAAGACCAGCAGCGGGTTCACCTCGGCTTCCTCGATCTGCGGGAAGTCCAACGCCAGTTGGCTGAGTCGGCAGATAACATCGACAACTGCATCCAGGTCAGCCGGCTGCTGGCCGCGGAAACCGGTCAGCAGCCTGCCGGCGCGCGTGTCAGTGATCATGCGCCGTGCCTCTTCCGCGCTAAGCGGGGCTACGCGGAAAGCCACATCCTTGAACAGCTCCACGTAGATCCCGCCCAGGCCGAACATCATCAACGGACCAAAACCCGGATCGCGCTTCATGCCGATGATGACCTCCTGCCCGCGCGGTGCCATCTTCTCCACCATTACGCCCTCCAGGTGCGCGTCCGGGCGCAAAGTGCCGATCTCCTTCATTATATTGTGGTAAGCGTTTTCCACTGCAGCATGGTCGGCCAGGTTGAGCTTGATGCCGCCAACATCGGATTTGTGCAGCAGCTGCGGTGAGACGATCTTCATCACCACCGGGTAACCGATGCGGTCAGCGATCTCGGCAGCCCGCTGTGCGGTTCCTGCAAAGCCACCTTCCACCTGCGGAATGCCATAAGCCGCCAGCAACGGGCGGGTGAGCGCTTCGCCCAGGCTGTCCTTGCCATGCACAGCTGTAAGGATCCCTTCTGCCGCGGTGCGGTCGATGCAACCTGGCACTGATGGCTCAGATACCGGCTGTTCGATGTACTCACGGTAATACAACATGTTGCGCAGCACAGCCGCTGGCGCTTCGGGGCTGGTGTACATGGGGATGCGGCTGTCATGCAACACCAGGCGCGCCTCATCCACGGACAGATCGCCCATGATGCAAGCCAGCACGGTCTTGTCGCTGCCGCGGCTCTCGTCCACGATCGCCTGCGCCACCCCGGCAGGGTTGACCAGCGCCTGCGGTACCAGCAGGGGGAGAATGATGTCCACGTTCTTGTCCTGCAGCAGGGTTTTCATACAAAGAGCGTAATCAGGCGGCTCAGCTCCGCCGAGGATATCCACGGGGTTGCCCACCTGGGCGCTCGGGTTGAGCGCCGCGCGCAAAGTCTGGCGGGTTTCTGGCTCAAGGTCATCCAGCGTCAACCCGTTGGCGGAGAGCGCGTCGGATGCCAGCGCTGCCGGACCGCCGGCGTTGGTGATGATCACCGTGCGGCTGCCGCGCGGCAGCGGTTGAAAGTCCATCGCCAGCGCCACCTCAAACAGCTCGTTAAGGCTGCCAACCTCGATCACGCCCGCCTGCCAGAACGCCGCCTGGTAGGCAGCGTAAGACCCGGCCAGGGAACCGGTGTGAGAGGAGACCGCGCGTGCCCCGGCGCTCGAGCGTCCGCCCTTGAGCAGCACGATCGGCTTAATGCGTGAAACGCGCCGGGCTACCTCCAGGAAACGCCGGCCGTCCTTGATCTGTTCCACATACGCGGCAATCACCCGCGTGTGCGGATCTTCCGCCAGGAACTCCATCAGGTCGGTTTCGGTCACATCCGCCTCGTTGCCCATACTGATGAAGTGAGAGAAACCCACCTTCTTGCCCAGCACCAGGTCCACCACCCCGCCCATCACCGCGCCGGATTGCGCCATGAACCCGATGCCGCCGGGATCGGGCACGCCATAAATGAAGGTGGTGTTCAAGCCCGAGTGCAGGTTGATCAGCCCCACGCAGTTGGGGCCGATCATACGCATGCCATAACGCCGGATGATCTCCAGGCAGCGCGCCTCCTCCTGCTCCCCTTCCGCACCCACCTCCTTAAATCCACCCGAGATGACAATCACCGCCTTTACTCCGCGTTTGCCGCAGGCTTCCAGCGTATCCGGGATGGCGGACACCGGCAGCACGATCACCGCCAGGTCCACGGGATCCGGCACTGCTGAAATATCGGGGTAATTGGTCTTGCCCAGGATCTCAGCCGCTCCCGGGTTGACCGGGTAGATGCCGCCAGCGTAGGCAGAATTGACCAGGTTGCGCATGATGCCAAAGCTGAGCTTGCGCGGGTTGGAGGAAGCGCCGATCACCGCCACGCCGGCGGGGTAGAAGAACGGGGTAAGAGAGGAGGCCATAGGATGTCCTTTTAATGAAGATGATGATGCCGGACGGAACGCAAAGCTTTTCCCTCGTCACGGCTTACGCTTCCATTATATCAATTCCAATTGTGATTCTCTTTCTATAGGCTCAGTCTATTGAGCGTGTTTGCAGGAGGGTATGCACTTTACAATTTTGTACATTGAAGTGCTGTAAGTTGGATGCAATGCAAACTATAGGATAATCTGGTTGGATCTTCTATTAAAGATATCTTCATGAGTAAATACATAAAATCCACTTTACTGAGAACAATACTGACCATCGGGCTGGTCATCACCTTCCTGCCAACCGCTGCCGTCGAGGCGGCGGGGGCGATCTTCAGGGTTAAGGAAAACGGTATTACCAGCGGTGCCTGCGGGGATTCCTGGGACAACAGCTGCTCGCTGCAATACGCGCTCAGCCTGGCACAAGCTGGCGACCAGGTTTGGGTCGCCAGGGGCACCTATAAACCAACCACCAGCGCAGACCGCGCGGTCAGTTTTATACTCAAGAGCGGAGTGGCCATTTACGGCGGTTTCGCCGGCAGCGAAACCCTCCTCACCCAGCGCAACCCGCTCGACAATGTCACGGTTCTAAGCGGAGATATCGGCACACCGGGAGTCCCGACTGACAACAGCTACCACGTGATAAATGCTGCCGGGATTGGCAATAACGCGGTATTGGATGGGTTCAAGATCAGCAACGGGAACGCAAACGGTGCCAGCCCTCACGACATGGGAGGAGGAATCTACTGCTACTCCTGCACCGCTGCCTTTGCCAATCTTATTTTCCGCAACAATTATTCAACCTACCAGGGAGGTGCCGTATTTATCAAGGCAAGCACGATCACCCTGGACAAAGTAACTTTTGCAGCCAATTCCAGCGGAAAGTTCGGGGGTGGATTTCTTAACCACACCAGCAACGTAACCCTTTCCAATGCAACCTTCACCAATAACACTGCAGGAGAACGGGGTGGTGGTTTGTACAACTATGGCAGCACCGCCACACTGACCAATGTGACCTTCACCGGCAACAGCGCAGAACTTCTGGGCGGAGGAATGAATAATTCCTCAAGCAATGTCCAACTGACGGGGGGAACCTTCACTGATAACGCAGCTGGAACCAGCGGCGGAGGTATCTATTTCGCAGATGGAGAACTAACGCTTGAGGATGTTACTTTCATCGGCAATTCAGCCAAGGGGGGTGGGGGAATTTTAAGCTCATCCGGCAGTGTAACTTCGATTACCAATGCCTTGTTTGAGGATAACTTCGCCAAGGAACGCGGCGGTGGTGTCTATTTCTACGACAGCGAGGGCACGATCACCAATGCAACCTTCAAAAATAACGTAGCAAAGGAACACGGCGGAGCAATGTTCAATTCAACCAGCGACCCGGTGGTGACAAACTCCTCTTTCTCTGGAAACGTCAGTGAATTATACGGCGGCGCGATTGACAATAACACGAGTAGTCCCTCTTTTGAAAATGTTGAGATTTATGGTAACTCCGCGGTGCGCGGTGGAGGAATATACAACTGGGAATACAGCAGCCCCACTCTTACCAACGTGATTATTACTGACAATTCCGCCTCACACCGCGGCGGCGGCATGTACATTGTGGATTACTGCAACCTGACCCTCACAGATGTGACATTTGAAAGGAATACCTCTGTGAAAGAAGGCGGTGGCATGTTCGTTTCCAACAGCCATCCGGTTCTCATCCGCGTCCGGTTTGCTGACAACTCATCCGCCAATTTTGGCGGGGGCATGTACAACTCCTTTACCCACGCCACACTGAACGATGTCGTCTTTGAGGGCAACTCCGCAATTAGCGGTGGCGGCTTGAACAACAACAACAGCGATCCCGCCCTGACGAATGTAACCTTCGCGGACAATAGCGCTTCTGAACGCGGAGGCGGATTGTACAATTACTCGAGCGATCCGGTGTTGGTCAACGTAACCTTTGCAGGTAATTCTGCCGGAACATACGGGGGCGGCATATCAAACTCAGCCGGTAGCCTGCAATTGAATCACACCACCCTCACTAATAATTCCGCTGGTATTTTTGGTGGCGGCATGTGGTTGGATGACACCAACATTAATGTCAACAATTCGATATTCTGGGCGAACACTGCAGCCACCAGCGGCGCGCAAATTTATTCCAGCCATAGTGGAATGCCAATCGTGGATACATCGGTCATCCAAAACGATTGCCCGAGCGGGGCGGTTTGCACCAACGTCATCACTGGCGACCCCTTACTCGGCACCCTTGGGGATAACGGTGGTTTTACTCCCACCGTCCCGCTACTTTCCGGATCCTCAGCCATCGACAGTGGTAACGAATCCACCTGCGCACCCATCGATCAACGTGGCGTCAGCCGCCCGCAGGGAGCGCGTTGCGACGTCGGCGCTTATGAAGCCGATGAGATTGGTTTCAATAAAACCTCGCCCCTCAACCACGCGGTTCTTGTGGACGAAATGATCACACTGAGCTGGACACCCGGCAGCGGCCTGGGCAGTTACGAAGTCTGCGCGGATACCACCGACAATGGCAGCTGCGACACCGGGTGGAAGCCCGCTGAAAGCTCCACCAATCACACGCTCACGGTCAGCGCGCTCACTCCTGGCAGCACTTATTACTGGCAGGTGCGGGCGCTCGGTGGGGCTGATCTTCATTATGCCGATAAAGGTGCCTGGTGGTCCTTTACCCTGAACGAAATATCACCGCGGATTGATGAAAAGCTCACCACCAGTACAGTGACTTTTGATTGGAGCGATGTACCGGAAGCCGTGGCGTACAAGATCCAGCTCTCTTTAAAACCGGATTTCAGCACATTGCTGATCAATCTGAAGACATCCGCATCCACTTACGCTTACGATACCGCGCTCAAGTACGGTGCCACTTACTATTGGCGGGTGCGTCCGCTCTTCAGCGACTACAAGGGCAGCTGGTCTCCGGCATACCGGTTTTACTCCATGGATCCGCTTGCGGCTCCAGTGCTCTCCGCACCGGCGCACAAGGAATATGTTACCTCCCCGGTCATGCTCTCCTGGCAGGAAGTCAAGAACGCCGCTTCCTACAAGGTGGTCATCGCCACTGATGCCAGCTTTACCAATAAAGTTGGCAATGTCAAAACCGCCGACCTCTCGGCAAGTTTCACCCTGCCAGCCGGGAAGTACTTCTGGCATGTGCGCGCTTTTGACGCTACCGGCGCCAGGGGTCCGTGGTCAGAAACGCGCAAGTTCTTCGTCGAAGCTGTCCCTTGATCAAACCGTGCCCTGGTATAATTTTGGGTCTTCCGCCTTTTCCCCCGGAACCTGGTATGTACGTTTCAAAATTCCTGTAACGATGACTGATTTATTAAATCTTAAGGATGGATTCCTTGAAAAAATCACCAATACTTATCCTCATCACGATCACCTTGTTCATTCTCGTCCTCACCGCGTGTTCCCCCCACCTGCAAACCACCTCTTCCAACCCGACCAAGATCGGCAACCCCGCGGCGGTGTATTGCCAGGAGATGGGCTACTCATACCAGACCGTCACTGACGGCGAGGGCGGCGAGACCGGTATGTGCCTGATGCCTGACGCCACCGTGTGCGCCGCCTGGGATTTCCTTTCCGGTCAGTGCGGAGCGGAGTTCTCTTACTGCGCGCAGAATGGATACCAGACGCTCACCTTGGAGGAGGGCGGCACCTATGCCCCGCAGCACGCGGTATGTGTGGACGCTTCCGGGAAAACCTTTGGCACAGTGGAGGAACTGAGCAATCTGCCCGAAAACCTCATCTCCTGCGGGGATGGTGAGACATCAGGAACACCAGCACACGAGACAACCGGCGAGCCATTCACGTCAAACCTCGCACCTGAAGCCCTGCCGACCTCCTTCGATTGGCGCAACAACAACGGCAACTGGCTCACCCCCATCAAGGACCAGGGCGGCTGTGGCAGCTGCTGGGCATTCTCCGCGGTCGGCGCATCAGAAGCCGCGCTGGAGATAGCAGCGAAGAACCCGAATCTGAACCCTGATCTTTCAGAACAATATTTAGTTTCGGATTGTGTTATGTCCGGCGGCTACCAGACCTGCTGCGGCGGTTGGGAAGACCAGGCACTGGAATACATCCGCGACCAGGGCATTCCCGATGAAACCTGCATGACCTACGTGGACGGCAGCGGTTGCAGTTGTGATGGTGGTACCTGCGATGCAAACTGCAACTACAGCTCTTATGGCAAATGCAGCGATAAAACTTGCGCCAACCGCTGCTCTGACTGGAGCACCAGGTTGAGCCGCGTCAAGACCACCGGACCGGTCTCCGCTACAGGCAGCAGCATTAAGACCGCCCTTGTCGAGAAAGGCCCGTTATCTGCCGCATTGTATATGAATGGCAGCTTCGTCAACGGAGTGTACAAATGTTCAACCATCGACGACCCGAACCACGCTATAGTGCTGGTGGGCTACAACGACGCCGATGGTTATTGGATCGTGCGCAACAGCTGGGGTTCTGGTTGGGACGGAGACGGCTACTTTAATGTCGGATATGGTCAATGCCTGATCGAAAAATATGTCACCTATGTCACCGCGGAGAGCACATCACTACCTCCGGCTGATTTTTCGAAGTCCGCGCCAGCCGATACGGCACTAAACCTTCCCCCGACCGTGAAACTCAGATGGAACGCCAGCAGCGGCGCGTCAAGCTATGAGGTCTGCGCGGATTCCACCAACAACAACACCTGTGACAACGCCTGGACCTCGACAGGCACGACCACCAGCCACACCCTCACAGACCTCGCGCAGGGAACTTACTACTGGCAGGCGCGCGCGGTCAACACCTCAGGCACCACCGCAGCCGATATGGACGTATGGTGGTCATTCAGCGTGAGCGCGCTACAACCTGCCTACGACGAGAAGCTCACCACCAGCAAGGTCAGCTTCGACTGGGACGATTACCCCGGGGCGGTTTCCTACAAGATCAGGCTCTCCGAGTTTAAGGACTTCAGCTCTGTGACGTTCAAAGCCGGTACTCCTCTCTCAACCTACGCCTACGACTTTTTCCTCAAACCTTCCACCACCTATTTCTGGTAGGTGCGTCCCATCTACGCGGATGGAAAAGGCGCCTGGTCGCCGGTGTACCGTTTCCTATCGATGGATCCCCTTGACGCGCCGTTGCTCAATTCACCGGCACACAAGGCTGAGGTTACCTCCCCTGTGACCCTCACCTGGCAAAGCGTGGTGAACGGATCGAACTACCTGGTTGTTGTAGCAAAGGATGCCGCCTTCACCCAGAAGGTTGATAAGGTCACCACCCCCGACCTAACCGCGCCCTTCCTCCTCCTCGAAGGCAAGTATTACTGGCGGGTGCGCGCTATTGACGCTTCAGGCGGCAAGGGCCCCTGGTCTGAGGTAAGGATTGTCAAGGTGATCGCAACACCGTAAGCTGGAAACCTTTGTGTATGCACCCGCCCGGGAGGAGCTCCTCCCGGGCGCTTTTTTGGGAGATCCTTGGCACGTTTATTGCACCGAACGGACTGTTGACTATGTTTCATTGACCCTTTAGATCGGCGGTAGATATGAACTTCTCTGACATCAAACGCGTTGGTTTCGTCATCCTCCTGGTCCTGCTGATCCTCCTGCTGGTCGGAGGGCTGCTCTGGCAATCCGGGCTGCTCAAATCCCCTGCGGCCGAAACGCCGGCAGAACCCCCCGCTGAAACTGGCTTGTCCGGTTTGGAGCCTCTAAACCAGCCCTCCCCGGATGGCAGTTACATCGCCGGGGTGAGTGCGGAAGACCCCGGCATGCACGGTTCAGCGATCACGCTCAAGCGCGAAGGCGCGAAGGACCTGCAGATCATTGCCGGCGGCGACGAAAAATCCTGGGTCACCAATCCCATCTGGTCGCCGGATGGTAAAAGCGTGGCTTACCTGCGCGTGGTCAACGCGCAAATCAGCCAGTACGAGATCGACTCGGTTTTTGAGTTGTGGGTGTACGACCTCAAGAGCGGGGAAAGCCGCCTCATTACCGATTCCGCTAACCTGAACCCTGCCATCAGCTTCGACGGCAGCACTGACATCAAGTGGCTCTCCGACACCCAGCTCCAGTACCCCGATAACGAAGCCTTCCCCATTGTTTACTACACGGTGGATATTTACTCACTTGAAACCACTAGCAAGGTCAGCGATCCAAAAGGCGGTAAGGAAACCGTGGGAGTGAACGCGCAACCCGGCATCGTACCGTATTTCTCACAATGCGGCAGCCCCTGGGGCAGCACAGTGCTGGGCACATGCTCCCAATACACCATCTGCCAGCAGGGTTGCGCCATGACCTCCGTGGCGATGATCTTCAAATACTTCGGCGTGTCCACTGACCCCGGCCTGATGAACGAATGGCTCAAATCACATGGCGGTTACTTCAGTGGCTGCCTGATCAACTGGGCGGTGGCAGCCAATTACGCCTCTGATAAGATCACGTTTGTGGCGCGCATCGATAACGCGGACTGGTCTCGCCTGCACTACGAGCTGGATAACGGTTACCCGGTCATCCTGGAGGTACCCTTCACCAACGGACAGCATTTTGTTGTCGCCACCGGCTACTCCGGCGACACCGTTTTCATTAACGACCCATACTATTCCTCACGCACCACGCTGGATTCCTACGGCAATACCTTCAAAGGCTTGCGCGTCTACCACGGTCCCACCAGCACCCCGGCCACCTGTCCGGCGTCCACTGACACCCGCGTGTTTGACTGCACCCCTGCGCTCACACCCGCCTACGATAATAACGCCTGCAGTTCCTTATGGTATCCCATCACCGGCTTCAACGGCAACCCCACCTACCTGGTGGAGAACGCCGCGACCGCGGCAACCTCCACCAACCAGGGGCGCTGGAAACCCAACCTGATCCAGCCCGGGCGTTACAAGGTGGAAGCCTTCATCGCTGCACACGGGACTTTCAGCAAAGCCTGTTCGGCGGGCACTCTCACCTTCGGAGCGGACAGTTCTAAAGCGAAATACACCATCTACTCCCGGGGCGGCACGGTGACCGATGTCGTCCGTGACCAGCTGCCCCTCAACAACGAGTGGCTGAACCTGGGTGAATACTACTTCGACGCCGGCAAGGAAGGCTATGTCGTCCTGACCGACCTCACCGGAGAGGACGAGTCCTCGCGCAACCTCTCCTTCGGCGCCATGCGTTTCACCCTCGTCGGACCAGCTGAGTACCCCGTCCCTCAGGTCAACCTGTTCTCCCCCGCGTTGAAACCGGTTGGCGCGAAAGATTTCACGCTCACCGTGACCGGCAAGGGCTTCTACCCCCAGTCCGTGCTGCGCTGGAACGGCAGCGACCGCCCAACTACCTACGTGAACGCCACCACCCTCACCGCCAGCATCCCCGCCACTGACCTCATTGCTCCTGTTACCGCTTCGATCACCGTGATCAACCCCGCTCCCGGCGGCGGCGAATCGACGCCCGTCATCTTCCCTGTCATCAACTTCACCCCCTGGAAAGGTGACCAGCTCACCACCAGCAAGGTAACCATCGACTGGGACGATATCCCCGGTGCTGCGTTGTACAAGGTCCAGCTATCCTCCCGTTCCGACTTCGCCAGCCTGGTCTTCAGCGCGAAAACAACTCAATCGACCTATTTCCACGATGCTTACCTGAAATACAATTCCCTCTATTACTGGCGCATCAAGTATAAGATTAGCGATACCTGGAGCACATGGTCACCGGCTTTCAAGTTCACCGCCATGGATCCCCTCACCCCGCCTGAACTGATCTCACCGGATCACAAGCTGCGCGTGTATGATACGAACATCCTCCTCTCCTGGCAGCCCGTGGTCAACGGCGTTAGCTACAAG
>DIWL01000083.1:25681-27926 GCA_002428455.1 Anaerolineaceae bacterium UBA6107
GTACCCTGATCTACCCTTTAATTTGTCGATGCCCGGCGTAAACCTGCCGGGCATTTTTTATTCGCCCGATCCCGGCAGCCATTTATTGTCCAGCCTGCGGGTCAAATTAACAACCCTGTAATGGTTGCATTTCATTCGCGGAAAGTCATATAATCTAGTTATTCCAACGCTCCCTTTTTATTGCGCGTGCCATGATCCTTTTTTCATCAATTCAGTGGGGAGCTTAATCGGCTGCTGTATTTTTAGTAGCCCGGGTGGCCGGCTGACCAAAAGCCTGGCGAATTTCAAGGAGGTAATAATGGATCGAAGCGTATTTAACGTTCGCCTGGATGGGCGGAACCTTGCCCGTCAATTCTTTTCGCTCATCCTCATCCTCAGTTTTCTCCTGCTCAACCCGCTCGCGGTGGTGCCGGTACAGGCAACTGAAGTACCGGATCCCATCGCGCCGGCTGACATGTCAGAAATCACCATCGCTGAGGCACCCCCGCTTGCCATCCCGGAGTTCAAGTGGTCAGCGGTGAGCGGCGCGACCAAATACCGGCTGCAGATAAGCAACAATATCGGCTTCAGCCCCATCGCGATCGACATCACCACGGTAAACACCTCCTACACACACACCAACGCGTCCGTCTTCCCTGATGGCATATGGTACTGGCGCGTGCGTGTCGAAACCCCGGCACCCATCGGCGACTACAGTGGCATCCGTTCTTTCACTAAAACCTGGGCAACTTCAGGAAACCTGCCCGAACTACTGAACCCGATGGATGGTGGCACCCTGGATTTCTATGATAGCCCCACCTTCTCATGGACACCAGTGACCGGCGCGGCCGAGTACAAATTCCAGGTGTACACTACTCCCGGTGGGTGGTCTACCCCAGTTCACAACGCGGCCACCCAGGTAACCACTTACCAGCCCAAGGATAAACTGGCTAACGGTGAGTATTACTGGCGCATTGTCCCGGTGGACGCCGGCGGGAGGGACGGCACGCCCAGTGCTGAACAATCGTTCACGGCCGGGTATAACCTGCTGCCCAACCTGATCGCGCCGGAGGATAACACTTTTCCGACCTTCACCCCCACTTTCAACTGGGAAGCAGTGCGCGGTGCCCAATACTACCGTCTGCAGTACAGCACAGATCCTACGTTCAGCGCGAATGTAACCCAAGTCGATACGCGAAACACCTCTTACACCCCCATCGAAACCCTGCCGAATGATGTGAACTATTACTGGCGCGTGAAAGTCATCTCCGGTGCTTCGGACACAGATTTCACCCCAAGCTGGTCCTTTATGAAGAAATGGTACATCAAACCGGTGCTGCTCACCCCCACCAACCTCTACCAGCATGTTCGTTTCCCCCTCTTCAACTGGACGCCGGTACCTGGTGCTGCTTATTACAAGATCGAGATTGACGATGATCCCGGTTTTGGTTCATTGTATGATTCCGATACAACTGCCAATACTTTTTACACTCCTTCTGCATGGACCAGCGCTCCGGTGTATTACTGGCGTGTCATTCCTTATGATGGAAATGGGAAAAAAGGCAAAGAGAGTAATACTGCCTCTTTCGCCAGTTACGCCACATCGGTCGCTCCCCATCTGGTTTACCCGTATTACTACTATCCGCCTAACAATTTTTCAGGCTACCCTGACGTGAGTACCAATCCTTATGAGGATCGCACCGCTGCGCTGCCGATCTTCATTTGGCATCGGTTGCACATTCCCAGCGGGTTGCCGGACGCCGGCAATATTTACGCTGAGGCCTATGAGTTGCAGGTCACTGACGACCCCACCTTCACTACAACGGCGGATTGGAGCGTGGTGACTGAGAACACCGTTGCCGCCCCCACAGCTGATAACCCCTTCACCCCGCTGCCGGATACTGATTACTTCTGGCGCGTGCGTCCACTCATCGGCGGTGCACCTGCCGGGGAATGGAGCCAGGTATGGAAAGCGCGCTTTGACCTTACACGGGGACTTGCACCAACTGCCACCACCGCTCCCACCCTCATCCGCCCGACAGATGGTTTTGAATACGCCGAAGCCACCCCGCTGCTGGAGTGGTTCCCCACCGCTACCGCCCCATCTTATGATATAGAGATCAGCACAGATGAAGCATTCACCACTACCGTGGATAGCGCCACCGTGACCTACCCGTCGTATGCGCCAATCGAAAGCCTGGCGCAGCGCAACCTTGGCGCGTTGGATTTTGGTATTTACTACTGGCGCGTACGGGTCACCGGCAGC
>DIWL01000083.1:27945-35378 GCA_002428455.1 Anaerolineaceae bacterium UBA6107
CCGGCGGCTGATATCGTCAACGCGGATTATGACGTGATGGACCTGCAGGCAGCGCAGGATAAGGATTACTGGTATTTCGGTTTCCACGTGCCCCCCGCTCCCGCCGAAGACCTCACCTACTCCCTTTACCTTGACCTGGACCATGTCAGTGAATCGGGTGCGACGACTGACGCCCGCGGCTACAGTATCACCACCATACCAGCCTACCGCCCGGAATATGCCATTTACGTATTACAAGCCTCAGGCGTCTATTCCGCATCCAGTGTTTTTCTATACCACTGGAACGGCAGCGGCTGGGAAACAGTCAAAACCCTCTCCAGCATCGGCGGGGACATTAATTTCAATACGGATTACGTGGAGGTTAAGGTTCCCAATACCGCCATCGGTCACCAGGATACCACCGGCAGTTACACCGTCTCCCTTTTCAGTCTGACCGACACCATCAGCGGCTCCCCGCTGGACTCGGTGCCCTCCGACCCCAACGTGCCGGGTAACGCGCCGATCAGCCGCTTTGCCAATGTGACCGAACGCATGAATCAGGTCATGCCCCCCAATGACGCGGGGGTTGACCCCACCACGTTCCCGTCCATCCTGCCTTTCTTCTGGGATTGGCCTGTGCTGGCGCCCTGGGCCGGGGCGAATATGAAAGCCTACCTTGATCCATTGTTCACTAACGAAGCATCGACCTATCAATTAACCTCCAACAGCCCCAATTATGCGCGCACCTTCCACGCCTGGGATCAGGATTTCAAAGGTGACAACACTTACTACTGGCGCATCCAGCCGCGTTACAGTGTGGGGACCTCCTACTACAACGGTGCCTGGAGCCAGGGTTGGCGTTTTGAGCGCCAGGGATTCATTCCACAGAACCTGCAAACCTCGGTCACCTTCGCCACACCCACTTTCTCATGGGATATCGTCGAAGGGGCAGAGAGTTACGACCTGCAGGTGGACGATGATCCCGCGTTCGCAACTCCCGCGATAAACAAGACCACCAGGCAGACCTCCTACACACATGACTCAACGCTCTCCAACGGTACATACTACTGGCATGTGCGTGTCAAGCGCAACGGCAGCGTGATCAACAACTGGACCACCAACCAGACCTTTACCATCTCCCTGCCAACACCCGGCAATCTGCACACCGATCCGGGCGGCATCCAGGGTCGCGCACCCACCTTCTGCTGGGATCCGCTCGTAGTTTCAGATGGTGGCGAACCCGTTATGGCAGCCTGGAAGTACCGCGTGCAGGTGAGTAAAGAACCCACCTTCTCAAATATCTTCGACAATATCGACACGGAGCAGAGCTGCTGGACGCCGATCAAGGGATTCGACGACGGTTCCTACTACTGGCGCGTGGCAATGATCGACGGCAACGGGAAACTGGGTAATTACAGCCCCGCTGCCACCTTCACCAAGCAGTACCCGGTCACCACGCTGCTCAGCCCCACCCCGGGCAGCACGATCAACGATACGCCCACCTTCGTATGGACGCCTGTTCCCGGCGCTGCAAAGTATAAGATCGAGGTCTCCCTCAGCGAAAACTTCGCAACGACTGTAGACTCACAGACCACCAGCAACACCCGCTACACGCCGACCAAGAAGTACGCCAATAACACCTACTACTGGCGCGTGGCCATCGTCGACGCGGACGGAAAGATTGGTCCGTTCAATACCGCGACTCTCATCCTTGACCCCTACCCCGCGGCGTTCAGCAAGAGCAGCCCGGCGGACGGCGCCAATGACCAGTCCACCGACCCCGTGCTGACCTGGGAAACCAGCAGTGGTGCCAATAACTACGAGTACTGCATCGATACCAGCAATGACGACGCCTGCGCCGGCAGCTGGATCTCCACCGGCACAGCCACCAGCCTATCGCTTTCCAGCTTGAACACGGGCAACTGGTACTGGCAGATCCGCGCCAAAAACGATTATGGTTACACCTATGCCAATGCCGGGGACTGGTGGTCTTTCACCATCCCCACTCCTCCGGCTGCCTTCAGTAAAACCGCGCCTGCCAATAACAGTTATTCCGCGTTGTTGAACGTTACGCTAAGCTGGGGCAGCACTTCGCCGGTGGAACGCTACGAGTATTGCATCGACGCGGATGCTAATGACACCTGCGAAAACACCTGGGTCTCCACCGGAACCCAAACCAAAGCGGTCATCAACCTGCATTCTGGCACATACTACTGGCAGGTCAGAGCCGTGAGCGGTGTCAACGTCACCTACGCCAACAACGGCAACTGGTGGTCGTTCACCGCGATAGGCATTCAGCCTGCCTACGATGAAAAGCTGACCGTCAGTAAGATCACCTTCGATTGGGAGGATATCCCCGGTGCGACGTCCTATAAGATCCAGCTTTCAGAAAAAGCCGATTTCAGTGTCCTGCTGGTAAGTATCAAAACCCTGGAGTCGACCTACTTCTACGACACCCTCCTGAAGAACGATACCACATACTACTGGCGGGTGCGTCCAAAGTTCGGGGATGTAAAGGGCATCTGGTCGGCCACTTGGCGTTTCGAATCTATGGATCCCCTCGCCAAAGTGACGCTTGTACAACCGGGTCACAAGGAAATCCTGTACACTGACAGCGTCACACTGGTTTGGAACGAGGTGGATCGTGCAGCGCAATACAAGCTGGTCATTGCCAAAGACGCTGCCTTTACGATCAAGGTAAAGAATATTAAAACCCCTGACCTGAATGCCACTTTCACGCTGCCGGATGGCAAGTACTACTGGCGGGTGCGCGCGCTTGATCCAAACGGCGCCAAGGGACCCTGGTCGGATGTGCGCATCTTCAAGGTGGACGCGGTTCCCTAGAACCCACGCTTCACAGTGAACAAACGCCCGGGCGATGTTTACCCGGGCGTCTTAATTTCCTCTCATTGGCAACAGTGCGCAGGTCACCCCGGCTCTCCGCGGCCGGTGTACCAGGGCCAGAGATGTACCCCCAGCCCGATCACCAGCATCAATATCCCTGCCACTGCCAGGATCGGAAGTTGGGGATAGATTCCTTTTGTAAAACCGAATATCGTGAACAGGACGTGAAAAGCCAACGGCACAGTCAACACCACGAAGTCCAACCGCGCCTGGGGCAGCACTTTGGGTTTGGCGCTGTAAACCACCAGCATACCGGGGATCACCAGCACCAACATCGAGACAGCCCCGCCCAAATCTGATTTGCCCAGGAAGTTGACAAACAGGTAATTTGCCCCCGCCAGGATAATGAGCGAAAGCAACATCGCTAACCACGGGTACCCCCAGGCCTTCCAGCTTCGGGTGGTCTTCCCCCACCCCTTCTCCCGGAACAGGTAGAGCATGCCGCTGAAGGAAGCCGCCACCACGAACCAGGCAAAGAAGTTGCCCCATGGCACCCCGAACCACTGGTGGTCCAACGGGATCACCCAGTTCCAGAATCCCAGGCGGATGGCAACAGCGTCCATGCCGGCATCGATGTTCAAAGCCAGCAGACCCACCAGGAAAGGCTTCGCGTAATCCGGCATCCTGACATAATTCGCGAATTCCATCGCGGAATAGATGATCACCGCCCAGCCCAGACCGATCGCCAACGGGGCAGTATCGATCATGATCAGGAAGCGCCCGTACTCGTAGGCTTCCACCAGCTTGATCGTCATCCACTCCAGGGCAACGCCGTACACCAGGCTGGCGAGCAGCTCGAGCACACGCGACTTGCCCTGCCGCGCAGCGTGCCACAGGCAGGCGAGGAACAGGGCAACATTCACAAATTCACTGAGGAGAAATTCAAATTTTGGCATGAATACAATTCTACTGGATTAATGTGGGAGCATCTTTCCCTACTCCCACCCCTCCGCGTACCACGCCAGGTACTCCGCCACGTGCGCCTGCCAGTAGTCGCTATTGTGGACGCCCGGCCAGATGTGTAACTCGTGCGGAATTCCTTCATCCACCAGCATCTCAACGAAGTAATCGATCCCCTCGAACAGGAAGTCATCCTCGCCGCGGTCCACCCAGATGCGCGGGAACTCTTCGACCGGATGGGTCTCCAGGTTGTTTTTCATCTGCCACGCATCATTCGACANNTGTTGAAGTTGCGCGCCACCAGGCGTGTTGCCCAGCCGCCCCCGCGTGAAATACCCCCGATCGCCCGGCATTCCCGCTCGGTGCACACGTCATAGTTCGCCTCGACCCACGGCAGCAACTCGCTGAGCACTGACGCGCCGAAGCCGTCATCCGTGATCGGGTCATAATCATTCACCTCGCGCGGCATCACCATCAGGAAAGGCGCCGCGCCCTCCGCGATCATATCGTCCGCCAGTTCAGCCGCCCCGAGCCCCAGCCAGTAAGTGTCGTCCATGCCCTGACCGTGCAGCAGGTAAAGCACCGGGTATTCGATGCCCTCCTCGCCGTAGCACGGCGGGGTGTACACGCTGACCTCGTAGGAGTACCCCAGTAACGCCGAGTCCAGTTTCTCGCGGCTCACCCGCCCTCCCCCACTGCGGTCACAGGGCACCTCGGTGGCGGTGGGTGTTGCGCTTGGCACCACGCTGCGGGTTGGAGAAACCGTTGCCGTCACTGTCGCCTGCGCTGCGAGGGGATCGTAAGCTGCCGCGGTCTTCACCCTGGCCTCCAGCGAGGTCACCGGGGAACAACCTGTGAGCATAAACAAGCTCATACACAATATACCTACGCGCATACATTTAAACTTCAATCCCCGCCCCCTTCCAGCTCCACCATCTCCGCCGGCCACACCGGGAAGAACATCATCCAGTGCAGCGGGTCGCGCCGGATGAACTTCTCCGCTTCCGCCAGCACCTTCTCCGCGTTGCGCGTCAGTTCCTCCTCCGGGTCATCATATCGCTCCAGCGCGATCTCCTCCGAGGCATCCAGCAGATGGCTATGATCCGCCAGCGTGGTGAACCCCACAACAAAAATCCGTGCACCGGTCTTGAGCGCCAGCCGGATGTGCGAGACAGGCAGCGCCGCCGGGTACCCGAAGAAACGCGGTGCATGCTTCGATCCCTCCACCGGGCGGTCAATCCCGGTGAGCACCGTGCCGCCGGCCTGCAGGCGTTCGCGCGCCTTCCCCAGCGCGCAGACCGTGAACGGCACCACCTCCATACCGTGCCGGTTGCGCAGTTCATTCTGCCATTGGTAGCCCTTCGATGGGTCCGGGTTGGCCAGCACCAGGTAGCGCATTCCTTCCTGCACCAGGCGCAGCCCGCCCAGGTTGAAGCCGGAGAGGTGTGGAATGAGAAGAAGGGTCGCCCGCGCCTCCTTTTTGCACTCCTCCACCAGCTCTTTAAACGCCTGGCTGAAGCTCACCTTTTCCTGCGCGATCTGCGGGTGCGAGAGCGCGCGGTAAAAATCATACAGCGCGACGCTCTGGTTCACGATAATCTGCCGCACCGCGCGGTCCAGGTTGCGCCCGGTCAGCTTTTTTCCACTGACGATCCACAGGTTCAGGCGCAGTGCGCGGAATGCCGCGCCGCCGGAGAACAATCCCACCAGCCGTGCCAGGGCACGTGCCGTCGGGTAGCCCGGGGTGGGTGGTAACAACTGGCTGATGAAGATCGCCAGCAGCGTACTCCAGCCCTGTGTTGTAATCACTGATTTCCGCAGTGCCGCGTTCATATCTGTTGTATTGTACCGAAGGCACGCGCAGAATGGAATACCTTGCCTTTCGACCTGTCACGGGTATAATTTGCCGGTATGTATCCATTTCGACAAAAAAGTGTTAAATGATTGGTGCAATACGGTTCCTCACCGGGGGGACATCACCCATCAATATCAGGTCAGGGAGTAGTTCAATGGCAGAATTAACAGCGGATCCCAGGTTGGATAAAAAAGCGCGCCGCGCGTGGTATTTGTACGATTTCGGTAATTCAGCCTACGCGGCAGTGGTATTGCTGGCGGTTTACTCGGTCTATTTCTCCAGCGTCGTCGCCGATCACGTGAAAGGTCCTTCGCTGTGGAACCTGGCAGTGGGCATCGCCGCGGTGATCGTGGCGGTGGTCTCACCCATCCTCGGTACCATCGCGGATTTCTCGCGCTCCAAGAAGAAATTCCTGCTGGTCTTCACCGTCATGGCCATCATTTTCACCGCTCTGCTCTTCTTCGTACAGAAAGGTGATGTGTTCACCGGCATTCTCTTCTTCATCCTGGCCGAGATCGGCTACCGTGCCTCGCAGGTGTTCTACGACGCACTGCTGGTGGATGTGTCGACCCCCGAGACGATCGGTAATGTGTCCGGCAAGGGTTGGGCCATGGGCATGCTGGGCGGAATCGCCTGCCTCGTCCTGGTGCTCATCCCCATTCAACTCGCCCCGGGCAACACCCTGATGGTGCGCATCGCTTTCCTCATCACTGCCCTTTTCTACGCCGCCTCCTCAATCCCGCTGATGCTGAAGGTGCGCCAGCTCAACGAGCCTGAAAAACTGCCCGCTGGTGAATCCACCATCGCCCACGCTTTCAAGAAGTTGGGCAACACCTTCCGCGATATCAAGCATTACAAAGAATTCATCAAGTACATGGTCGCCTTCCTCATTTACAACGACGGCATCATGATGTTATTGGACAACGCCGCCATTATCGCCGGCATCCTTTACGGCTTCCAAACCTCCGAGCTGATCATCCTTATCATCATCCTGCAGGTCGCCGGCGCCGGCGGAGCGTACCTCTTCGGGCGTATTTCCAATCGTCAGAGCAGCAAGCAGGCCATCGCTTACTCGCTTGTCATGCTCATCCTCGTGGTCGCGCTGCTCTTCATCACCCGCAACAAGGTCTTCTTCTACGTCATCGGCGCGCTGGCCGGATTCTCGCTTTCAGGCGTGCAGGCGGTAAGCCGCACCATGGTCAGCCAGCTCTCCCCCGCCACCAAGACCGCCGAATTCTACGGTTTTCTCTCGGTTGCCGGCCGCACCTCCACCTTCATCGGTCCGTGGGTATTCGGTTCGATGTATGCCGGTTTCACCAGTTTCTATCTGAAACAGGGTCTAAGTGAAACCGTCGCCAAGAGCAACGGCATCATGTGGGCCATCGGTTCGATCGTGGTCTTCCTCATCGTCGGGTTGCTTTTCCTCACCCTTGTACGCCGGGTCACCCACAAGGACCCGTTGAAGTTCGATGTGGAGTAATCCGCGCAGGATTGCACTGGCATTTCCATCGATTAAGGGTTAAAGTTAACGCATGAGAAAATACGTTCCTTATCCGCGCCGGCAGTTCATCCGCCGCATCTTAAAAGCCGGCGTGGCCATGGCCTTTGGCGTGTTGGCTGATATCAGGGTGAACGGGCGCGAAAACCTGCCCAAGGACGGCCCGCTGATCGTGGTGGGCAATCATTTTCACTTTCTTGACCCGCTGATGTTCGTCCACCTGCTGCCCTACCCCGCGGAGTTCATCGGCGGGGCGAAGATGCCCAACGCGCCTGCGGCGACGCACTTTCTGCAGCG
>DIWL01000083.1:35398-37317 GCA_002428455.1 Anaerolineaceae bacterium UBA6107
TGGGCCACCGTGCTGCGCCCGCCGCGTCCCGGCGCGGCTTTCCTCGCCTGGCGCTCCGGAGCGCGCATCCTGCCCATCGGTATTGATGGTTCGGTCGGGTTCTTCAAGCACATCGGCAAGCGGCGTGCCCCCGTCACCCTCAACATCGGTGAACCCTTCGGACCCCTCGCCAACCCTTCCAGCGGCCGCCCCTCGCGCGAGGAACTGGACGAGATGGGGCAAGAGATCATGCGCCGCATCGCCGACCTGATCCCCCCGGAGAAGCGCGGTTTCTATTCCGATGACCCCGCCATCCGCGCCGCCGCCCTGGGCACCGAGATCTACCCCTTCGCCAACACCGCCGAGGTTTAAATCTGTTTTCGATCACCCACAGCCGCCTATGTGAATGGGCGGCTTTTTCGTTTCGGTAAGAACCAGCTCTGCGAAAACGAAATAAGCAGTTTGAAACCGGTATCTCATCTGGTGCACTTTCCAGTGTCGGGTTGGCCTTGAATAATTCTACTAATTATGCTATATTATCAGTCAAAGGTATCAATAATTCATACCTTTAACTGATAAAAATGGAAAAGGGTTTTCTAAAAGCGATTCTCAGATCTGAACAAACCGTATTTACGTTCAAGGAGCTTCTATTAACCTGGAATGTGGATGCAGGGATTGCTCGCAGGCGTATCAGTTACTACCTCAAGACAGGCGGCCTTTACGCGGTCAGGCGCGGAATCTACGCCAAAGACCGCAACTACGACCGTTTTGAGCTGGCGGTCAGGATCTACACCCCTGCCTATATCAGCTTTGAGACTGTTCTAGGTAGCGCGGGAATTACCTTCCAGTACTACAACCAGGTTTTTGTGGCTTCTTATCAATCGGATGAAATTACCGCAGATGGGCAGTCGTTCATTTTTCGCAGGTTGAAAAGCCCTGTTCTCCTCGCTTCATCCGGAGTGGAAAACCGGCAAAGGTACGCCATAGCTACACCTGAGCGCGCTTTTCTGGATGTGGTTTACCTCAACAAGGAATATCATTTTGACAACCTGTCTCCAATCAATTGGGATACCGTCAACGAAATCGCTCCAATTTATGAAAACAGGCAGTTTAATGATCGGATCAACAAATATTACAGATCGACTAAAGAATGAACCCATGGCGCTCAATCAAACCACACACAAAACGATACTGATCAGGATCCTGAAGGAAATCTACGCCAATCTCGAAATTGGTCCTTGGCTGGGGTTCAAAGGCGGAACCGCTGCTTACCTCTTTTATGGACTTGAGCGTTTTTCCGTGGATTTGGATTTTGATCTTTTATCACCAGAAAAAGAGGATGTTGTCTTTGATGAAGTAAAAGGCATCCTGGAAAAATTCGGGGTGATCAAAATCGCTGATAAAAAACGCTTCAGCCTGATCTTTATCCTGGCGTATGCCGATAAGGAAATTGATGCGCAGAATGTTAAGGTCGAGATCAACAAACGCGATTTTGGTTCGAAATATGAGATCAAATCCTTCCTCGGAATCCCGATCAAAGTGATGACTAGGGAAGACATGATCGCCAATAAGCTGGTTGCCCTTTACGAAAGAATTGGCAAAACCAACCGTGATGTGTATGATTCCTGGTTCTTCTTGTCGAAAGGTTGGGCAATTAACAACGCGATCATCGAAAAGAGGACCGCCTTGTCCTTTCAGGATTTCCTCTCCGGGTGCATTGAAGTTGTCCGCAAGTTAAGCAGCAGTCACATGCTTTCCGGGATGGGTGAATTGTTGACTGAAAAACAGAAGGTGTGGGTAAAGAACAAACTGAAGGATGAGTTGATTTTTCAGCTTGAGCTTTTACTCAATTCGCAATGATTGGCTCAATTGCGCTGTGGCCATAAGAAAACTGCCGTCTGCCAACACCGCCGAGGTTTAAACCTGTTTTCGATCACCCA
>DIWL01000083.1:37448-37666 GCA_002428455.1 Anaerolineaceae bacterium UBA6107
GCGTTTCTGATCAGCACCGCCTGGTGAAGGCATTGTTCATCTCCCCAGTGATAATAGGCAGCCAGGCGGTCCTTGATGCTGTCAGTAGGTGATATGATCCTTAAGGTACCGGTTGCTAATTCCACTTCCTGTACCTCCCTGACCGGCTCTACACCCACTGTAAGCGGGCCGGGTGGAAATTCCACGATAAAGAGTGAGTCAGGGTGCTTGAAGTATCG
>DIWL01000026.1 GCA_002428455.1 Anaerolineaceae bacterium UBA6107
TCGACTCCCATCCATTCCCGCCTTCAAAAATACGGAGAATAAATGGATTACAACGAGTACCCCGAACTACTGGACGCGCTGGTTCGCAGGATTTTTACCATCGAAGATATTACTCACGGTGACAGCAGGCAGGGGTATATCGCGCGTTACCGCGGTCACCTGATTGCCCCTGATTCCGCTGAAGCTTACGACCGGTTGGCTGAGATGGTCAGACCTCACGGGTTGATCCCGCTCTTTCGCGAAGAGAATGGCACCCAGGAGATCCTCCTCGTCAACTCTCCTCCCGCCCCTAAACCGGGTCGCCCCCTGATCAACCTGATCATGTTCCTTGTCACGGTGCTAAGCGTAATGGTATCGGGTGGTTTGAGCAGCCTGCAGACTGACCTTTCCAACGACCCACTAACAGCCGCCAGGCAGATCATCAATGCCGGCTGGCCATTCGCGGTAAGCCTGTTGGCCATTCTGTCCACCCACGAAATGGGGCATTACATCGCCGGAAGGATGCATGGTGTGCACGTTACCCTGCCATTCTTCATCCCGCTGCCATTCACGCCGCTCGGTACAATGGGCGCCTTCATCAGTATGAAGGAAGTGCCGAAGAATCGCCGCGTACTGATGGATATCGGTGTAGCAGGACCCATCGCCGGTTTCATCGTGTCGATCGTTGTAGTCCTGATCGGTTTATCACTCTCCACCCTTAACGCCATTCCGCTCATGTTCCCCGAGGGCCAGGGGATGCAGATGGAAGGCAACTCCCTCATTTACCTGTTCCTGAAATACCTGCAATACGGTGAACTGCTTCCCCAGCCGGCTACCTTCGGTGATTCGGGTCCAGTTCTCTACTGGTTGCGTTATTTCTTCACCGGTCAGCCCACCCCCTATGGTGCAATGGATGTGTTGATCCACCCGGTTGCCTGGGCAGGCTGGGTGGGTTTTCTGGTCACCTCGCTCAACCTCATCCCGGCCGGTCAGTTGGACGGCGGACACATTTTCCATCTCTTGTTCGGAACCAAGTGGTCGCGGCGCATTCTTCCCCTCATCCTGGCTTTACTCGTTGGATTGGGTTTCTTCTGGTCTGGCTGGTGGTT
This sequence comes from Anaerolineaceae bacterium UBA6107, assembly GCA_002428455.1. Lineage (GTDB taxonomy): Bacteria > Chloroflexota > Anaerolineae > Anaerolineales > Anaerolineaceae > UBA6107. Next base: position 1,089 of record DIWL01000026.1, read on the forward strand.
ATGGGCAGGGCTGGTCTTTCTCTTCGGCAGGCGCTACGCCGAACCGCTGGATCAGATCACCCCTTTGGATACCCGGCGCAAGGTGTTGGGGATTATCGCGCTGATCATATTCATCATCACATTCATACCGGTGCCGCTAACCATCATTGGTTGATCCCTTGTTAAATTAATCCCGTTGAATTTTCATGGCATGACGCCGGAATAGATCTGGTTGCCAAATGCCATGAAGATCGCTTTACCGGGTGAGAAACCCACGCTGGTCACCGCGCCTTTTGGCGAATATTCAGGGTCTGTGAATCCGGGTTGATAGATTTTTTGCAGGTTACGCTGCAGGCTGAAATGGTAGATTCCCGTACCGTGCGCGTCCAGCAAATAAAGAGAAGAATCCGGGGCCGGTGTCATGCGCATCTGAACAAACTGCGAATCCGGGAAGCTAACAGCCTGTGCAGTTTGTCCTGCACGCATATCATTGTAAGGCGCAGGATCCATGCATTCGGTCAGTTTATAAGATTTCATGTGGCTGTACGTGCACTCCACCATTTCCCCATTGGAGCGCAGGATGTACAGTTCATCCGCGTACACGTCAATATCCACCGCCTGTCCCATATCCGGGATTACATTATCGAAAAACAATCGGGGCTTATCCTCAAACAGGATGCCTGTACCGGCGTAACTGAAAACAGCGTTATTCCCTGGGTCCAGGATGTACAGATAATTCTGGTACATCGAAACGGCCTTGATTTCCTGCCAACCGGCATCCGGAGCAATGAGCGAGGATACTACCCCCGATTCGCCGGGAATGCAAAACTCAATGTTTCCATAGCCATCGATACCAAAAATCGTCGCACCAAAGGAATTGCCGGTTGGCAATCCGATGATGTCGACCAGTTTTCCGATACTGTTCAAGGGATTGTCGGGGTTGGGACCGCAATCAAAACCTTTGTCCAACACATATTCCTCCCCGAAAAGATCATAATGCAAAACCCTGCCGGATTTGCTGTCAAGCATGTAAAGGTCTGTATTGGAGGCAACGATTTGCGATATATTCACATCGCCCGGTCGCTCGCTGAGTGCCAACGGTCGCATATTCAACCGCACAACGCCCTGCAGCTCGTCCAATTGCTGCTGAATGGAGGCTACGAGAAGACTGGATTCCTCGGTTGACCCGAATTGGGAAGCCTTCTGCAGGTACATGAGTGATGCCTGCAGGTTAAATGAGTGCATCACCGGGTCATCCTTCGCATCTGCGGCCAGTGCGGCATATTTCTGCCCTTCATTGAGGTAATAAGTGAATTGTTGTGTTCTTCCCTGGTTTATGTACACCGAAACGGCGATCGCCACCACAACAAGCGGCACAGCAATGGCAAACAATAGGTACAGGTACCGCGGAACAGTGACCGACTCCGCTTTTGTTTTCTTCAACACCTCGGTCAGCGGAGAGTCAGACACCCCTGATGGGTTGTCCTGTTTCCTTTCCGCTTTCCGCTCCTGCCTGAGTCCGCGCCTGGCATCCTTTTGAAGTCCTTTTTCATCATGCATTTGGCGGCGGTCAAGCCGGGCAGACCTGATTGAGCCGGTTTCTGCTTGAGATGCTGCTGCATCCGTCGGAAGCTCCACCGGTTCAACGCCAGGCTCATCCCGGGTTCCTTCCGGTTCAAACCCCGGTAACGGAAGCGGTAATTCTGCCTGTTGCGATGCAGGCTCATGAACTTGTTTTAGATCACTCCTGCTGGCTGGTTGCTCAACTACTGCAGGCTCAAACCCTGCTTTATCACTGGATTCAACCCTGCCACCGCTCACTGCTGCCAAAGACCTGACTACAATTTGTCCGCTGCCTTCTCCTAAACGTATTAACGCTGCGCGCATTCCCAACGGTCGGTCTACCAGCAACCTGGCTCCCAACTCTTCTGCTGCAAGTTTTCCGGCGTCTTCCAGTGAACTTAGCGTCCATTGCGGGCTTCCCGTTGGTGCGAGCAGGATCGATTCATCCCCGGCGATATTCAACTGATTGAAATGGCAGTTGATGGACTGGGTAACCCCCAGCCCCCTGGCATGATTGGATGAATCACCGTATTCCACGGCGGTAGTGCTGTTCATCACAAAAATACGCGCCTGGCCAATCACAAGTGTATAGAGGATGTCCTTACGGATCACCACCAGGCAGAGCGAACCGTTCACCTGCGGTCCCGTGCCGGCTTTCTTCAGGTTCCGTTCCAGCAGTTCGCTGTTGATCGCTTCAGCCATCAGGCGCAGCGCGTTGGTGACTGAACCCGGTGAGCTATAGAACAAGGCCGCTTTTTTATCAAGCCATTTTTCTAGCGTTTCACCGGTGAGGTCCGTCTTTCCTACCAGGTGGACCAGAGCGATCAGTTGATCAAGCTCACGCCCTCGTCCACAGCGCCGTGGCGGGTTCAACGCGAGCAATCCGGGCAGCTGTGGTTCAGCCTTTCCCGCTTTATAGTGAATGGGATAAACGTCCAGGTTATACAATATGAACCTCTATGCCGGCCTCTTAAATATTTCCTTGGTTGGCCTTGAGAATTAGTAAATTATCAGGTACAAGAATCGGGCCAGATTTACCACAAGGCCGAACTTTCGGGTTGAATCAGGCTTAATCAAAATCATCTATAATAAAAGGAAAAAAGAGGTGGAAATTATGTCTCCTATAAATGCCAATTATTTTCTCGGAAGAGTATACGACCCTAAGACCAAGGGTCCGACAGATGAACCTGTTCTTCTGGATCCATCCAACCTGACCACGCATTGTGTCGTAACCGGTATGACGGGTTCGGGTAAAACCGGACTCTGCATCGGTCTCCTTGAAGAAGCCGCTTTGCACAAGACCCCGGCGATCATTATCGACCCCAAGGGTGATCTGACCAACCTGGTGCTGCATTTCCCGAACCAGTCCCCTGCGGATTTTGAGCCCTGGATCGACCCTGAAGCCGCGCGCCGCGAGGGCAAAACCGTGCCGCAATTAGCCGAAGAAACCGCTGCCCGTTGGAAGCAGGGACTGGCTGATTGGGGGATAGGCGCAGAACAACTCCAGGAGCTGGCTGATGCGGCGGAATACACGATCTACTCCCCTGGCTCAACCTCCGGTGTGCCGGTAAATATCCTTTCCTCGTTCGAAGCGCCCAGCATCCCGTTTTCTGAGAATGCCGAAGTCCTGCGGGAGAGGATCTCCACCACCGTGACCGCCATCCTGGGATTGATCGGCATCAGTGACATCGATCCCTTGCGCTCGCGTGAACACATCCTGCTTTCCAGCCTGATCGAAAATGCCTGGATGCAGAACCTCTCATTGAACCTTACCGATCTCATTCTCCAGGTGCAGAACCCCCCCATGGACCGCCTGGGTGCCTTTCCCATGGATTCTTTCTATCCGGAACGTGACCGCTTCGACCTGGCGCTGCTCCTGAATAACTTCCTCGCCTCGCCCTCGTTTCAGGTCTGGCAGCAGGGTCAGCCGCTGGATGTACAGGCAATGCTTTACACCAAGGACGGTGGTCCACGCCATTCTGTCTTTTACCTGGCGCACCTGAGCGAGAATGAACGCATGTTCTTCGTCACCCTGTTGTTCGCCGCCGTCGAAAGTTGGATGCGCGGGCAACGCGGCACCGGCAACCTGCGCGCTCTCCTGTATTTTGATGAGATCATGGGGTATCTCCCGCCAGTTGCCAACCCGGCTTCCAAAACAGTGATGCTGCGCATGCTCAAACAGGCGCGCGCCTTTGGTGTGGGATTGCTGCTCGCCACGCAAAACCCGGTGGATGTTGATTACAAAGCACTTTCCAACGCCGGTACGTGGATGATCGGGCGCCTGCAGACCGACCAGGACAAACAGCGCTTGCTCGATGGATTATCCTCTGCCGGCGGTCAAACCGATATCCGCGCTTTGGACCAGATGATCTCCGGCCTTGGGAAACGGGTCTTCCTCCTGCACAGCGTATACAAATCCGCGCCGGTACTCTTCAACACGCGCTGGGCGATGAATTACCTCGCTGGTCCCATGACCAGGGATCAACTGGCAGCCGCCAACGCGCTGGTCGGAGCTGGCTCGGTAACAACCGCTGCCGGCTCATCCGGCACCGGGTTAAAACCATCAGGAAAAACTGAAGCTGTCCGGGATGGATCAGGTTATTCCACAAGCCGTCCCGCGGTACCGGGAGATATCCCGGAATATTTCTTCCCCAACAACCTGGGCATCAGCGAAGCCGCGTCAAGCGCTCGAATCACGGGAGGTCTGGCATCGGAAGGGATCGTCTACCGGCCTGGGTTAATGGCACAGGCTGAGGTGCGCTACATTTCCCGTCAGTACAACCTGGAACACGTCGGCAAAACCGCGGCGATACTGGAAGAACCCGGTAGTGGTTTGATCCGTTGGGAGGATATGATCACCGGAGAGTTTGATAAGCAGAAATTGGATATTCAACCACTTCCCAAAAGCCAATTCCACCCCATTCCCTCCTGGCTGGCGGACACGAAAAAAGTGAACGAGATCAAAAAGGATTTCCTGGATTGGATTTACCGTAGTGGCGGGTTGAAGATCGTCTCAAACAACAAACTAAAACTATACGGAACCCCCGATATGAGCGAGGCAGATTTCCGGCGGAAAGCCCAGGAAGCTGTCGAAGACGCGGTCAAGGCTGAGGTAGACAAAGCGGTTGGAACCTACGAGACGAAGATAGCGGCTATGGAACGCAAGATTGAGGCGCAGGAATTGGATGTGAAAGCCGCCCAATCCTCAGTGAATCAACGCCGGATTGAAACGTTCGCAACTGGTGGTTCTGCCCTCATTGGTATGCTGACCGGCAGAAAACGCAGCATCAGTGGCACGTTATCCAAGAACCGCATTGCTTCAGCCGCCAAGGATAAACTGGAAGCTGAAGAAACAACCCTCAAGCAATACCTGGATCAGCTGGAGGAATTGAAAGCCGCAAAAGTAGAGGTTGAAAAGGAAGTCAGGGAAAAGTGGGAGGGTATCGCGGATGAAACATCCGAGGTCACCATCAACCCTGCCAAGAGCGACATATTCTCGGATATATTTGCCGTAGTCTGGCTGCCTTTCTACCTCGTCGATGACAATGGCAGGAAACTTGAATTGCCAGCTTTCCGGCGTTGATCGGTCCCTGACAAGAGAAACCGGAGCTCACGCTCCGGTTTTTTTACGTCATTTCCTGTCTGCCGGCTAAAGCCCGCAGCAATGTGTTCTGATCTGCGTACTCCAGGTCGCCGCCCACCGGCAGCCCGCGCGCCAGCCGTGTGACACGCACGCCCAATGGGATCAGCTGCTGGCGTAAATATAACGCCGTGGCATCCCCTTCCATGCTGGGGTTGGTCGCCAGGATGATCTCGGTGGCTTCACCAGCTTTCACCCGCTCGATCAAATCCCGCACGGTCAGGTCATCCGGCCCGATCCCCTCAATGGGGGATAAAACGCCTTGCAGCACGTGGTAACGCCCGTGGAACCCGCCGGTGCGTTCAAGCGCCAGCACGTCCAGCGGCTCCTCCACCACGCAGATCGTCCCATCTTTACGTGTAGGATCACTACAGATCTCGCAGTGTTCCTGACCCGCCAGCGTGATGCTCGAGCACAATTTGCAGGAGCCCGTGGCTGATTTTAGATTAATCAGTGCTCCGGATAGTTGCTCTACAAGGTCCTGCGGTGCCTTTAAAAGGAAGAACGCCAGGCGTGAAGCCGTCTTTGGCCCGACCCCGGGCAAACGTTCCAGCGCTCCGATCAGGTCCTGGATGGGGGCAGGAAGGATCGACATGAAGCGGTCCTAGAATCCCAATCCCGGGATGCCGCCCGCCAGAGGTCCCATTCGATCGGCTGCCAGCTTCCGTGATTCATCAAGAGCCAGGTTAACCGCGGAAAGCACCAGGTCTTGCAGCATTTCCGCGTCTGCGTCCTGCAGCAGTTCGGGCGCGATCTCAACAGCTTTGCAGTGCTGATCGCCCGTCATCGTGACCTTGACCGCTCCACCACCGGCGGAGGATGTGACCGTCTCCACAGCCAGTTGTTCCTGGGCTGCTTCCATTTGCTCCTGCAGACGCTTGATCTGCGCCATCATTCCCCCGCCTGCTCCGGCTCCACCTGAGGGTCGATTAAATCCTTTTGCCATAACTGACTCCTGTTTTAGCTTTGATCTTAATCCCGGTGGACAAGTTTACCACCCAGGTTGAGCGCTGTGCTGACCAATCCATCCGGGTCAACGGTAGTATCGGCAGCACCCTTGCTGGTGACCACCACACACTGGATCGGTAGATCCACGTTGAAAATATTGCGGATCACCCGTTGTGTTACTTCGATATTTTCCAGGTTCTCCATTTTTGATTTCAGCGTCTCGCTTTGAAAACCCAGCACGAGCACACCATTCTTGACCTGCACCATGCGTTGAGAATTCAGTAACGCCTCCGCCTGGGAGCGGCGTAGTTTTACCTCTGCGCGGATCCGGCTCCATACCGCCAGTATATCCTGTGTGGCAATTCCCGCCGCGTCCCCCGTGGCTTTATCGCTTTCAATTGGTGCCGCCGTTTCTTCTGGGTTACTTTCAATCGGCTTCAGCACAGGTTCTGTTTTTGATGTTTGTTTTTCTGGCGTTTTCACTTCGCGGGTTGGTTTTACCGGAGTCCGCTCTGCAGGTTCCTGTACAACCTGGGTCACATCCACGTGTTTCTCGACCGGTTGCGTAACGCGTTTAGGTTCCACGCTGGAGACCTCAACCTTGGGCTGATCCACTGCTACCATCACCTGGTCATCCGCGTGGATACAGCGGGCAAAAGCCACCTCAAGCGCCAGGCTCGGCTGCCATGAGGTACGCAGGTCGTTGATTGCATCATTAAAGAAGCCTATCCACTCGATCAGCTTCGTGATATCCGTCCCCTCGCTATGGATGCGCATCCGGTTCTTGACGTCACGCGTGGCTTCGATCGCTTTTTCATTGCCCATTCGGAACAACAGCAAGTTGCGCAAGTATTCCACGACCTGCCGCGCGTACTGGCGCGGGTCACTGCCCCCATCAAGGGCTTTGTGAATGGTCACCATGCCCTGCGCGGGATCATTCTTGAGTAGTGCATCGATCAATTCAAAAACCAGCTCATTGGTCGCCGTACCCAGCACGGTTTGCGCCAATTCCAGGTCGATCCGCTTACCGGTCGATGCCAGCTGGTCCAGCAGGGAAATGGCGTCGCGCATCGCGCCGGTGGATTGCCGGGCGATCAATAGCAGCGCTTCCTCATCTGCTTCAATGTCCTCGTTGCTGCAGATCTCACGCAATGTCTTCGTTGTTTCCAGCACAGGGATGCGCCGGAATTCATGCCGCTGGCAGCGTGAAAGCACGGTCGCAGGAATTTTGTGAACCTCTGTCGTCGCCAGGATAAAGATGGCATGCGCTGGAGGCTCCTCCAGGGTTTTCAACAGGGCGTTAAACGCCGCTGTGGAAAGCATATGAACTTCATCGATGATGTAAACCTTGTATCTTCCGTCGCTCGGTGAATAGTTGATCCGCTCACGCAGATCGCGCACATCCTCCACGCTGGTATTGGAAGCGGCGTCTATTTCGATCAGGTCCAAAAACCTGCCTTCGTTCACAGCGCGGCAATTGGCGCATTCATCACACGGGCGGTTGGCAAGGTCCTCTGCAAGACAGTTGACCGCTTTCGCCAGCAGCCTGGCGGTGGTGGTTTTCCCTGTTCCGCGCGGTCCTGAGAAAAGATAGGCGTGTCCCACCCGCTCCGATCTGATCGCATTGCGTAGCGTTTGAACGACGTGTTCCTGCGCCACAACCTGTTCCCATTTACGGGGTCGCCATTTTCGATACAAAGCCTGGGTCATATTCCTCGCTACCGATCTAGTATTTACCTGCCTTCATTTTACCTGAAACGGGAAACCTCAACCGGTTGAAGCTGGTTATTTTAAGGTACGCTGTATTGTGCCCGCGTATTTCCAGCCGGGTCAATCAATTCGATCTTGTCTCCGCTTGACCAGAGGGCGGCGGGTTTTTTCCAGAACAGTTCGATCGACGTATCCGTTCCTGCTTTACTGAACAGGTGAATACTGCCTCCCGGGTATAGTTTTACAGATGGGAAAGTGTAAACCAGGTCCTTTCCGTCAGTGAGTTCCCATCCGGTCAGTTCCACCGGCACATCGGATACGCTCACCAATTGCACACGTTCGTAGTCCAGCTCCCCTACCCCCACTACAAGTTGGATCTCAACAGTGGGCTCGTCCTTTGCGGGTAAGGTGGATTGCAGTTGTTCGTAAACGGGTACTTCAGCTTCAGTGAAGGGAATGATCGGTTCGGGTTTATTATGGGTCTGCTGCCAGATCACCAGTACCAGCAAAACGGTTGCTGCAGAGACAATCACGTTGAGAACCAGGTAAGGCAGTATTTTCCGCATGAACAGATCCCTTTAAGTTGTTAGAATCATAGCATAAATCAATGTAAAATGCTTTTAGAAGGAATTCAATATGAAAAAGATCGTGATCGACGGACATAACCTTATCCCCAAGGTCCCGGGCATTCACCTGGCGGATCCCGATGATGAGAACAAGTTGATCCAGATGATCGGTGAATATTGCCGCTTGAGCCGCACCCGGGCTGACCTGTTTTTTGACGGTGCCCCTGCCGGTTCATCTCCCCACTCGCGGCTCGGTCTGGTCAGCGTGCACCACGTGAAACAGGGCGGCACCGCTGATGACGCGATAATCCGCCATTTACGACGCGAAGGTCAAAACGCCAGGAACATCCTCGTGATCTCTTCAGACCACCGCGTACAGGTTGAGGCCAAAGCGCTGCGGGCAGAAACAATGACCTCAGAATCATTTAACCGTACCATGCAGCAAGCGTTTTCCAGCCCGGCTGTAGTCGATGCGATCCGCAACAAACCACCCTCCGAGACAGAGGTTGAAGAAATGCTTAAACTCATGCAGGAAAACCGTAAAAAGTCATGATCCAGCTCTTGCGTTTATGACTAATATGATATATAATGTCCATATAACACACTTTATTGGTAGCAATTACACAGGTGTGTTTCACAGGAAATTTCATTAAAGTACTGTGGTGTTCCCTCCCTATAGATTGGCAGACATGTCCCCCCCATGCCTGCCAATCGCTTTAATCCATGTAATTCATTTATACAAAAACCAGAATAAGATCAAAAATTTTTCAGAAGGTCCAGACCAACCCAACTTTCCCATATAATAAGCAGTAGTAGTAAAAGTAACACACACAAGGAAATAACGGCTTGAACATCGCCTAAAACAGGATATCGTTACAGCCGGTTATTCTATGCTTTGGCTGCGAAAACAATCATTTATATGAGGGGAATCAGGATCGCCCTGATTTCACAACAGGTGTAATTAACCATAATAGACACCGTGACATAGGAGTTGCTGGATCGTGACTTTGCCCATCATTTTACTTTTAGTCATTCTAATCATTGCCCTGGTTTTGTTTTCAATTGAATGGATGCCCCCTGATGTAACGGCACTGGGCGTCCTGGTTTCGCTCATCATATTGGGACTTGTTCCCATGGATGAAGCCTTTGCCGGATTTGGAAGTGACACAGTGATGCTTCTGCTGGGGATCCTGATCATAACCGCCGCATTGCTGCGAACAGGCGTGGTTGAAGTGGTGAATCGGAAACTGCTTCAGATTACCAGCAAACATCCCCGCGGATTGCTGCCCGCGCTAATGCTGGCGGTGGGAAGTTTGAGCGCCATCATTAACAACACCGCGGCAGCAGCGTTTTTTCTTCCGGTGATCCTGGGGGTCGGTCAGCGGGTCAAAAAGAGTGCATCACGCCTACTGATGCCGATGGCATTTGCCGCGATTCTGGCAAGCTCGGTAACATTGATCGGTACATCAACAAATGTGGTCGTGAGTGGATTGTTGACACAGTTTGGTTTACAGCCAATGGGTATGTTCGAACTGACACCCATTGGCATCCCGATACTTCTGGTTGGAATTCTCTACATGTACTTCATCGGTCAGCACCTGATCCCTAAACGCACGGATCAGGGTACATTCACCGACATGTTTGACCTGCGTCCTTACCTGGCAGAACTTCGAATTCTCCCCGGCTCGTCATTGGATGGCAACACCCTGGCGCAGTCTGACACACCCTTGAAGGGGCGTTTTTATTGAGCGGAGAGGGTCGCGTTTATTGCACACTGGAGGTCGAATTCTAACCTCCAGTGCTGCGAAGCGTTCCCGATGGGAGTGTGGATTCGAACGGATGAACTTGGCAAAAGGAAAATAGTAAGGCGGAGAGGGTCGCACTGTTTGCACCCTCGGAGCCGAATTGGTTGTATGAGGCGGAGAGGGTCGCGCTGTTTGCACCCTCGGAGCCGAATTGGTTGTATGAGGCGGAGAGGGTGGGATTCGAACCCACGATACCTTGCGGTATACCCGCTTTCCAAGCGGGCGCGTTAGGCCGGACTGCGCTACCTCTCCATGCTTGGAACATAAAGCCCCGCTATTATACCATTTCAAATATTTTTTACACAATTAAATTGTTCTTTTTACTTTCGCTTTTTTTACTTTTTTTCTATAATCCTCTTGAATCAACACAATAAAAAGGAGTTAGGAACCTGCCCCTTGATGTCATCGATCGTGCCTGACCTTGAATACCCGATAATTGGTGTGGATGATGCCCACTGGCAGAAGATCTCTCAAGAGGGAGAGGAAAGCCTGGAGTATTCCATCACCAATCGTGACGGCTTTCGCCTGTCCACGCAGGGATTTGATTTCCTAATCCCTGAAGGAGCCGGTTACTCCTCACCCAACATCATCCAGGTCATCATCGGCAAAGATATGCTCTACGCAACAGCCTATGAGCATGATCGTCAACTTTACACGATCAATTCCGCCAACCTGGTACCCATGTACGGTTCGCGGCGGTTTACGGGATTTGAGAAAGGTCAAAAACTGATCATTGCCATCGGTCATCTCTCGCCGCCCGGAATTGAACTTCCGCAACCGAAATTTACCGTCCTGTGGGCAGGCGTGATCAACGTTCTGTAGTTACCTGATCCGCTCTTACTATTGCCACCATAAAAAAATCCATTATAATTAGCAGCACCGGGCGGTTAGCTCAGTTGGTTAGAGCGTTGCGTTGACATCGCAAAGGTCGTAGGTTCGAGTCCTATACCGCCCACACAGGTCCACCCGCGGGGTGGAATTTATTTTTCACCAATTTCCCGTCTGGAACTCTACCCATCACTTTTCGCATCAACAGGGCTATGGTGGTGTTATTCATAATCAGGTACGAGAATTAGGATCACAATTTGCTTTTCATCGAGAAGAAAGCATCAGCAACTTATCCTGATCATTTGAGAAAAACTGGAGTGTAGATGACCCGTTACATGATCATCCTGAATCCGATAGCCGGTGCCGGTACTGCCCTCAAAGCTCTGCCGCGTATCAAGGAATTACTTACCCAATACGGGCTTAATTTTGATATCAGTCTCACTGATTACCCTGGACATGCAATCGAACTTGCCCGGAAAGCCGCAACCGATGGATATGAGTATATTATCGCGGCTGGCGGCGATGGCACCAGTAATGAAGTCCTCAACGGGTTGATGCAGCACAAACACGAACATGGTTCTTTTCCGGTCATGGGTGTGATCCCGGTTGGCCGGGGAAACGATTTTGCATTTGGCGCGGATATTCCCGTGAATGTCGATGAAGCCTGTTCCCTGCTGGCATCGCTGCCGCGCAAGTGGATCGATATCGGTGCAGTCAGTGCCAACGCTGAATCCGGCGTGCTCTATTTTGGCAACGGTATTGGTGTCGGGTTTGATGCGGTCGTCGGGTTTGTTGCCGCGAGTTCTAAGTTGAAGGGCATGCTGTCTTACCTGGTGGCAGCCATCAAAACAATTTTTATTTACTTCAAGCCACCCGAGGTCAGGGTCGAGGTTGGAGATAAAAACTTCACTGTTTCAGCCCTGATGGTATCGGTAATGAACGGCCGGAGAATGGGCGGCGGTTTTATGATGGCTCCCACAGCGGTCATCAACGATAGGCTCTTCAACCTCGTGATTGTCAGCAAGGTCCCGCAAATGGCGATGTTCGGGCTGATTGGAAAATTCATGAAGGGCACTCACGACGGAGATCCGGCCGTACAAACCTGCCAGGGCGACCGGGTGATCGTTACTGCCCTCAAGGGCACGCTACCGGTCCACGCGGATGGTGTAACCGTCTGCGAAGCCGGTCAGTCGATCAATATAAACCTGATTCCTCAAGGATTGGAGCTCATCTCCAGGATCACTCCATGATATTGACCGCTGCCCGCATCAATCCTCCCATCAAAGCCATTCTGCGCACCATGCTGCACATAGACGATGCAGCAGTGGCTGCCATTCCCATGCACGGACCGTTGATCCTGGCAACCAACCACATCAACTGGCTCGATGCACCGGTTGGTTTCAGCTATCTCCACCCCAGGCAGGTGACCGCCTTCGCCAAGACCGAAACCTGGGATAAGTTCCTGATGCGCACGCTTTTCAATGCCTGGGAAGCCATCCCCATCACCCGTGGTCAGGTTGACTTTACCGCTTTCAGAAAAGCAGAAGAAGCCCTGCAAGCTGGAAAAATGATCGCGGTCGCCCCGGAAGGTACCCGCTCCCGCGATGGTAAATTGAACCAGGGACAGGCAGGCATTATTTACCTGGCATTGCGCACTGGTGTACCCATACTGCCCTTCGTTTTATATGGTCACGAATTATTAGGGGAGAGTTACCGCCGCTATCAACGTCCGCGTATGATGATGAAAGCCGGGCGTCCGTTCAGATTACTCCATCCAAACACCAATCCAGACCGGGCCACGCGCCAGGAGTTGACGGATGCAGTCATGTACGAGATTGCCAACCTCCTGCCTGAGCAATACCGCGGTAAGTACCAGGCGACCAACACTTCGCACCGCTGCCACCTGGATTTTGTCGATCTACCAATACGATAATTCCTCTCACACGATAATTCCACGATAATTCCTCGATTTTGTTGACTTTGAATTCAAATTTATGGTATTATAAAAATTAGTTTAGCCCGTTAAAGTCACGGGCTTATCTTAAAGTTTTTAAACAGGAGAAGACTATCAGTACCCAAAACTTTCGTGTCAATGAGTTGATCAAGGTCGCCGAAGTTCGTTTGATCGGACCCCAGAATGAAAACATCGGGGTTGTTCCCATCCAAAAAGCTTTACAAATCGCCCGTGAAGCAGAGCTTGACCTGGTTGAGGTCGCACCAAATTCTGAACCCCCGGTTTGCCGGGTAATGGATTTTGGCAAATTCCTTTACGAGAAAACCAAGAAAGAAAAGGAAGCTCGCAAAGCCCAAACCAAAATTGAGGTCAAAGAGATCCGCCTGCGCCCAAAGACCAACGAACATCATCGTGGCTTTAAAACCCGGGATGCACGCCGCTGGCTGCTGGAAGGCAACAAGGTCAAGGTCACAATCCGTTTTAGAGGACGCGAGATTACTTATCCCGAGATCGCACTCGAGGACTTGAGGGAGATCGCGGAGGAACTGGCTGACATCGGTACTATTGAACAAGCGCCCAGCATGGAAGGTCGCACCATGGGTATGGTACTGGCTCCAGCCAAACCGGGTAAGAAAAAGGTTGTGGAACAGGACAAAATCGAACAACCTGCAGAATCCTGATTCTTGCCATCAATTTTCTAATCGCTGTTATAGATCATCATTTTTCATGGAATTCTAAAATTCTGGTATAATCCGCCTTTGCGCAATGTTAAGCGTAAATTGTTGAGAGGAGTTTGCTGTGCCACGCAAGATTAAATCAGGCAAGTTCAAATTGAAGACCCACAAAGCGACATCCAAGCGGTTTCGTCTGACCGGGTCTGGCGTTCTGTTGCGCACCAAGGGTGGAAAAAGCCACCTCCGGCGCCGCACTTCAAAACGCACCAAAGCCTTGTTGGCTGAGATGGTCCCCGTTAAGGGAGACAAGATCATCCAGCGCGTCAACCGTCTCGCTCCTAACATGGAGAAGTAGAGACACTGACCTGTCGTTTTCGGATTAGTGCAGCTGTTGGGTGCATGCAACGGGTCGATTGACCGGCGCCCAGGGGTTCGCAAAGGAGTAAAAAATGGCTCGTGTAAAAGGTGGCCCTTTCAGCCATCGTCGTCATAAAAGAGTATTGAAATTCACCCAGGGGCAATTTGGCAGCCGGCATCGCCTGATCCGCCGTGCGAACGAAGCCCGCTTGAAAAGTATGTGGTACGCCTCGCGCGACCGCCGCAATCGCAAACGCGATCTGCGCCGCCTGTGGATCACCCGCATCAACGCTGGCGCCCGCCAGAATGGTCTATCCTACAGCCAGTTCATTTACGCGATGCGTAAAGCAAACATCCAGCTCAACCGCAAGATGTTGGCTGATCTCGCTGCCCGCGACCCGCAAGCCTTCACCGCGGTTGTCGAAAAGGCAAGATCCGCATAATCTCACTCAACAAACCAGCGGGATGGCTCCAGCCATCCCGTTTTGTTTTTAAACTGAATCGGGTAGAATTGATAAGATGACTGCTTCCCCTGATAAACTCATCCGCTCCATGCACAACCCGCAAGTGCAATTCGTTCGCGGGTTGATGAAGGATAGGGCTGCCCGCGTACAACATCAGCTTTTTGTCGTAGAAGGGATCCGGTTGGCGGAGGAAGTAAACGCGGCGGGTATTGCTCCCCGCCTGCTTCTCTATAGCAGCCAGCTTTCCCCCCGTGGCAACACCCTCCTCGAAAAATTCCGCTCCCGCGGGATTGAAATGCTCGAGTTGGATCCGGAGTTGTTAAATCGTCTTTCGGATACAGAAACCTCCCAGGGTATCCTTTGCCTGGTACCCCAGTCCATTCAAACCCCTCCAGCACATGCAGATCTTGTACTCATCGTGGACCAGCTACGTGATCCAGGCAACATGGGCACGATCTTGCGCAGTGCAGCCGCCACCGGTGTCCAACTGGTCATTGTTACACCTGGCAGTGTTGATCCTTTCATGCCAAAAGTCGTGCGTGCCGGCATGGGTGCGCATTTTCGCCTTCATATCCACCAGGCTGACTGGCCCTGGATCAAGTCCTACTGCGCCGGGAATCTTCCCGCACCGCTCAGGATCCTGCTGGCTGATTCAGGCGGCGGTATGAGCATGTGGCAGGCCGATCTGACCGGTTCGCTTGCCCTTGTGGTGGGGGGTGAAGCAGAAGGTACAGATATGGGATCTATCCAGACCCTCGCGGAAAAGATCCACATCCCCATGCCGGGCAAATTTGAATCATTGAATGCCGGTGTGGCAGCTTCCATACTCTTATATGAGATCCTGCGCCAGAGGAACCCATGAGAATCCGCTCCATCACCAGTTTTTTCGACCCTTCCTTCCCTTCAATTGATCAGGACCTGGCCAGGCTCGCATCCTTAAGTGAAAACTTGCGTGCGACGATCAACGCTCAAGTCATTCCCGTCCTCTCCACCCGCCTGGCTACCGTCCCCTTTCCCTATTACTTGTCGGGTTTATCCAACACAAAACAGCAATCCATGGTCGCTGCCCTGGGTCAAAAGGCACGTGAACTGGGCTGGCAATACCTTTCGCTCGGACCAGCACTCCCCGATCATCCATGGTCTTATGCAGCCATACCCCAATTGTTAAGTATCGCCGGGGATATCTTTTGCAGCGCGGTCATCGCGGATGAAAGATGCATTTACCCTGCCGCGGTGAGGGCTTCCGCCAACGTGATTCGCGAAACAGCAATCCTCACACCGGATGGTTTCGCCAATCTCAGGTTTGCTGCTCTTGCCAATGTCGCTCCGGGAGCACCTTTCCTGCCCGCTGCTTATCACAAGCACGCGTCACCCCCTGCCATCTCAATTGCGGTGGAATGCGCGGATGCGGTACTGACAGCGTTTGACGGTACAACTGATCTCGAAGCTTCCTCCGCTTCCCTTATCAGGCAATTGGAAGATCTGGCGGCGGTGATCAGCAGTATATTCACCAATCTGGCAACAGGCAGCGGGGTTGATCTACTCGGTTTCGATTTTTCTCCTGCTCCCTTCCCCGTGGACTGGTGCTCATTGGGCGGTGCGGTGGAGAAACTGGGCTTGTCGCACATCGGCGGGAGCGGGTCGCTCGCGGCTGTAGCTGTGGTGGCAAATTCGCTCGACAAAGGGAACTGGCCACGCGTGGGGTTCAATGGAATGATGCTGCCAGTGCTGGAAGATTCTGTCCTTGCCCGGCGTGCCGAACAGGGGTTGCTCACAATCAAAGACCTGCTGCTCTACTCCACCGTTTGCGGTACCGGTCTGGATACCATACCGCTTGCCGGCGCGACAACACAGGAGCAACTCGAATCCATCCTGATGGACGTTGCCGCTCTGTCTGTTCGCCTGGCAAAACCGCTTACCGCGCGTTTAATGCCAATACCTGGAAAAGCCCCGGGTGATGCAACAGGTTTTGATTTCGAATACTTCGCCAGCAGTCGGGTGATGGCGCTTGAAGGTCAGGAACTTAAATCCCCGCTGAACGGCGATACCCCGATAATTCTTCAACCTAGAAACAGGCGCGACTGATTTACCCGTTGGAACGCCAGATCACGGCGTCAGCGTGTCTGTCGGGAAGAACGGGAACACCGTCGGCAGCCATGGGAACAGTCCGCCGTCATCCGTCGGCGGGGGTGTGATCTCCCCTTCAAAAGTGGGGGTGATCGTAGGCGTCGGTGTTTCGGTAGGTGTCATTGTCGGCGTCTTGGTGGGTTTGGGTGTTTTCGTCGGTGTGGGTGTGCGTGTCGGCACCTGGATCTTAAGCCGTAAAAGTTTTTCGGCATGTCCATCATTGGTCGAGTTCATGAAGAGACGCAGGGTGATCGTGCCATTTTCCACTTTCGTCATGTCCCATGTCAACAACTTCTGAGGATTTTCAGAAGGTGAGCCACCCGGCTCCACCAGCATCTTCCAGCTTTCTGGATCTTTGCCCACGCCATACTCAAGATAGAAATCTTTGAACTTGTCGGTTGCATCTATCACGGCGTAAATATCAAGCTTGTCGGATGTGATCGTTTGCTTGTTCTCCAGTCCTACAAACAACAATGTCGGGCGCGGATCATCGGCGCGGCATTCGCGTTTGGGAACGTAAACAAGCGGTTCAGGAAAATTGATCTCCTCCAGCCATGCTTTACCCTGGTCGGTTCCTTCGATCCATTTCTTCGCCCATTTATCGGTTACATTCAGAACCATCAACTCCTTTGAATATCCTTCACAAGCGCTGGAAGCCTTCAAATTCGTCCAGGTATCGATCGTTTCCTTTTTCCATAGATCATCTTTAGCTTCTGGAGGAAGGGTGTCTGCTGAGAAGATTTCGGTACGCGTTTTCGGGCAGTATTCTGAAGGCTCAGTGCCCGAGTAAACACAAACCTGCTTTTCCACGATCCCATCAGGTCGCGCGAAATCAGCCGGCGAGTTGCTGGTCAGGTAAGGTACAGCTACTTCCATGAACTGGCTCCAGATCGGTGCCGCGCCTGAAACACCTGATGTATCCACCATGGGTGTGTTATCTGCGTTGCCCACCCAAACCCCCACCACCAGGTCAGGGGTATAACCAATGGTCCAGTTATCCCGGTATTCATTGGTCGTACCGGTTTTAGCAGCCGCCGGGAAGGATAGATTGAGGATCGAGTTGGTGCCGAACATCGGCGCGCGGGCAGCCGCGTCTGACAGGATTGATGTGATGAGGTAAGCGTGCTCTGCCCGCATCACCTGCTTCGCTTCCTGCGGCTGCAATTCATAGATGATATTGCCTGAGTGGTCTTCGATCCGCGTGATCGCAACGGGCTCAACCTTTTTTCCGTTATTGGCAAAAACGCTGAACGCCGAGGTCATTTCGTACAGCGTGACCTCCCCTCCGCCCAGGGTAAGGGATAAACCGTAGTCATTTTGAGTGAGCGTTGTGATCCCCAACTGGCGCGCAAAAGCGATCAATCCATCCTCTTCAGCGGTGGCGGGATCATCGTAAATGCCCACAAATTCCAGCGCTTTTACCGCGGGAACGTTGTAAGAGTTGGCCAGCGCAGAGCGCAGGCTCATTGGGCCATGGTATCTTCCGTCATAATTGACCGGTTTATAGGGATCCCGTGTGTCATTGGGATCACCAGAAGGTGGAAACTCGCTCGGTACATCCCATAAAATCGTAGCCGGTGTCCAGCCTTTCTTAAAAGCAGCAGCATAGGTCAAAGGTTTAATTGAGGAGCCCGGTTGGCGGGGTTGCAATGCCATATTGATCTGCCCGGCTATCTCATCGTTGTAAAAATCAGCTGAACCTGTCATGGCGAGGATTTCACCGGTGTCCGGCTTTAATGCAACCAGCGCGCCGTCAGTCGCGTTTTTTTCAGCCAGCGCCTCCACCTGTTCCTTCACGATACGATCCGCTTCCTTCTGTAGTTGCGGATCCAGGGTTGTAAAAACCCGGAAGCCGGAACGGTAGATCAGTTGTGGATCATATTGCTGTTCAAGCAGGTAACGGATATATGTGACCCAGTGCGGATACACCATCGGGTTGGTCCGCTGCTTGAAATCATAATTTTCCATCTCAACATAAGCATCAGCTGCCTGTTGTGCCTCCAGGCACACGCGTTCCGGGCTGTTGCTGACTTCGATGCAGCCTCTCTCCTGGCTCAGGTTGTACATGGCGATCAATACCTGTTTGTTGCG
Source organism: Anaerolineaceae bacterium UBA6107 (assembly GCA_002428455.1). Taxonomy (GTDB): domain Bacteria; phylum Chloroflexota; class Anaerolineae; order Anaerolineales; family Anaerolineaceae; genus UBA6107. Next base: position 19,795 of record DIWL01000026.1, read on the forward strand.
ATTCAGGGTATCTTCACGATTATTAAAAATATCATACACACTGGGTGCCTGCGGCAAGCCTGCCAGGAATGCAGACTCCGCCAAAGTGAGGTCTCTGGCGTTCTTGTTAAAGTAGGTCTCGGCAGCGGCTTGTATTCCATAGGCCATGTTGCCGTAATTGATCTCGTTCAGGTAGAGCTCAAGGATTTCGTCCTTTGAGTAGCGCCTGGTGATCTCTGAGGAGAGAATGATCTCCTTGGCTTTGCGCCGATATGAGACTTCCACGCGCTCTTCGGGTGAGAAGAATAAGGTTCGCGCCAGCTGCTGTGTTATGGTCGAAGCCCCTGAGACAACCTCGCCGCTGGTGTAATTGGATACCATCGCGCGTGCCAGTGCAAAAATATCAAAACCCGGGTGGTTGTAAAATTCCTTGTCCTCAATGGCAAGCGTGGCAGCCAGGACGTAAGGAGAAATGTCTTCGATCTTGGTGTATGTTCGACGCCCGGCATTGGGATCGATCATTTCGTAGATCATCAGACCGTTGCGGTCATAAAAACGCGTCGTCTCGAACTGCGAGGCATGACCCTGGATGTCATCCACGCTGGGTAGAGTGGCAGCAATTGAGAAATATTGAAACACCAGGAAAACACCGGCGATCACTGCCCCCAGTACCGCCAGGAATAGCAACAAAACGATCACTTTCACAAAACAACCTCCAAAATCATACCGTGGCTTTACACTGCCATTCGCTGGTGGTTTCTTGCTACCCCTCGCGTCTGTTGTGGTTGCCTTTCCAGTACCTTTCCGGGCAGCCTTTCCACCCGGAGTTACACTTGATGCAGAATTTCCATTTGAGGGTGTGACTTTCATCCGGGAAGGCTGGCGACTTTCTCCTGGTGCGGGTTCCATTCTTCTGACATGAAGTGCCGAAGGGGTAACACGCGTTGCAGCGAGGTCCACCTCGTCAACCTTTCTGGGCAACTCATCGGCGAGTCCCGGAGGAGGTGCCATCTTTTCATCAAGATTGATCTCAACGGCAACTTCACCGTTCGTCGCAGGTGCAGCGTTTACAGTGGGTTGATCCTCAAGGGGGCTGCTTGGCACCTGGATCGGCTTTGTGTCAGTCAATAGGCTCCCGTCTTCAGGGAACTGCCAGAGATAGCCCGGCGGCTCTTCCGGGTTGGGCAGGGGTTGTGATTTTCCTAGCATCGGTCGATCAGGATCCGGTATGGATTGCACCTGATCCTGTATCGGTTCTTCTGCACCCGGCTGCTCTATTGAGTTACCCTTTATGGGCTCGATCAAATTCTGCAAGGGTTCTGTGTTACCCACGGCCGGTTCATCTGACCCTGCCAACTCTTGTGTTGAGTTATTCTTTATTTCTTCAGGATTTTCTGAATCCCCGTCTGTAACATATCCGTTATTTGGTTTATCTGTATCGGTCATGATCTCTCTTAGACATTATTTCAATTGTAATAATTTGATTCTAGCATAAATCAATTGACCCCTGCAAAGTTCACTCTTACAATGTCCCTATGCCGCAATCGCAAAAAACCGATGCATTCTGCCAGATCCTCAGCGCGGATGTGCGCTTCAGCCTGCCCGACGTGATGAATGACCAGGTCTGGGAACTAAACCCAGGCATTAGCCAGCCGCGCGCATTATCGCTGATAACAACATACGGATTTCGTGCCAGCCAGATGCATGTTTTTCCTGAATTCACACTGGAAGACCAGGTCATCACGGATCCTGTGGAATATTCAAAATTCCCTGAGATCACTTACTCATCAACAAATTTCACTGTAGTAAAATTTTCACCCTTTCAGGACATAGACGTTTTTTACAGGTTGTGGGTTCCGACCTCCCAGATCATCGTTGGTGAGTTGGCTTGTGTCAATAACTCCCCACACACAAAAACCCTCGGTGTGGATTGGCTTGTTCACCTGATCCCGGTTAACAACGGTAGTCCCATGAGACAGGTGCCCATGGGATTGAGCACAGTGCTGCAAGGGGAATGTGCTGATCTGTTCCCGGTTTTTTATCTGGCTGGTGGTGCGTATGCCTCCAGCGCAGCCATTCCGGGTCTGGCAACCAAGCTGTTGCTCATGCCCGGCGCGGACAAGCGATTAACCTGGGCACTCGCCTCACACACATCCATGGACGCTTCCTTTCAACAGGCACGGCAGTTTTCGTCAAAGTCTCTTGATGTGGAGCAGCTCAAGTTCGAAATGGCCGACAAGCGCGATCTGCTTATGTGCGAAACTGCTCATCAGGATATTACGCAAATGCTCGAGCGATCTAACCTTCGCGCCCGCCAATTTGTCATGCCGGCGCTCCAGCAATTCAATCAGCCCACCTACGTAACCACCCGTGATGCCAACACCGGTTCCTATCCCCGTTTGGATATCCTCGAGATTAACCCCGGCTGGAGTGGGCAAACCCTGCCCGAGATCCTCCTGCTGGCAGAAAACCTGTTACCTGGCAATTTCGGGGTGATCAAAGGATTGCTGCAAAACATGTTCACCCACCAATCACCCGATGGCAGTATTGACCACCAGGTGGGTCCCAACGGTCCACGCACCGGGCATTCAGCCCTGCCTATCCTCTCACAATTGGTCGCGAATCTTTATCCCTACCTGGAGGATCTCAACTGGCTCGAAGAAATTCACCCCCGGTTGCTCGCATTCTTGAAGACCTGGATCACGATCAATGCCAGTGATTTGTTGGAGATACGGGAGTTATCTCACCCGATTCAAGTGGGGATTGAACTCAACAACCCGCAGTCTGGTCTTCTTCCCTCGGATCTCTGGATCCGGTTGAAGAGCAGTGACAACATCCTCGTTCCCTCACTTCTCTTGCGGGAGGTGAGTGCGCTGCTTCAAATCACCCATCTGTTACAAAAAGAAACTGAGGTTGACTGGTTGGAGCAGGTGCGGGAGCTTTTACGCGCACTCCTGGAACATCTCTGGGACAACAATAACGCGACCTTCATCCAACCGGACCGTTCTACCGGGCAGGCATCCAAAGGGTTGATCATCCATCAATACCGCAAGAATGGTGCCTTTAAGCCTGTGCGCCGGTTGCCGCGCAGCGGCCGCATCTACGTGCGTATTTGCGGAGAAAACCGTGTATCCACGCGTTTTTGCTGCCGCATCCAAGGCACGAATGAGAATGAACGTATAGAAATGTTGATTCAACAATCCAACCTGCTCGCCGCGGGTCAGGCATGGGTTTGTGTCAGCGAAAAGGCCTTTTCTTCAGTCGATTCTGTCACAATCATAGACCTGCCTGTTGGATCAACGCTTGAAATTGGTCAGGCTGATCTGATGGAAAAAGATCTCACTGGTTTTCTCGTCCTGTACGCTGGCTTTCTTTCTCCTTCGCGTGTCGCCCGTTTTTTACGCGCAAACCCGATCAAGCAATTTTTTTCTGAGCACTCAGGCGCGTTGATCTCACTTGACAGAAAAGGGGCAATGCTTCCCGCGCCCGCTTATATTGTGACGTTGATCGTAAAGGGTCTCTTGCGATACAAACGCATCAGCCTGGCAGAAGAGTTGTATCACTGCCAGTTCATCGACCGTTTACGCGTAAAGCAACCCGCGACACGCGGAGCGCCACCCGTAACGCTGAGAACAATTGACGATCTTGCACCGGTAAACCTGTTTCTCAACATTCGCGGCCTGGTCCGGATAACCGGCAAAGAGGTCATCCTCTCGCATTTTATTAAGCGACAACTGGATGCAGTTACGGTACAATATAATAAAGTTGAATTGAAAATGAAACCCTTTGTGACTGAGTTACGTACCCAAACCGGCGAGGTCATCTATCTGAACCGTGCCGGCCCCAACCGGTTGATGCTCGAATAACGAAAGGAGGATGCCGCAGATGACGAAAAAAACGAATGAGTCATGCAACACTATGTTAATAGCTGTTGTTCAATCCCAAGACGCAGATATCGTTGAATCAATCTTGCAGGAAATGAACGTTTCGATTACCCGCCTGCCAAGCACTGGGGCGTTTCTTGGTCGACGCAACGCCACGTTGTTGATCGGTATTCCCTGTGAACGTCAACAACAGATCGTTGAGGCGCTGAAAGAGAATTGCCGCCAACGAATCGAGTACATCGCTGTCCCGCTGGAAAGCGCCCCGCTACCCATGCCTGCGCCAACCCCGGTAACCGTGGGTGGGGCAACTGTGTTTGCGCTTGAAGTCGAATATTACGAGGAGTTGTAGCCATGAAGATGATCATTGCCATCGTAAATGACGAGGATTCAGAGCAGGTAACTCACGCGCTCACTCACGCCGAATTCCGTGTGACCACGATCGCGTCCACCGGTGGTTTTTTAAGGCGTGGGCTCTCTACCTTATTGTGCGCTTTTGAAGACGAGCAACTCGCTGCCGCCCTTACTGTTTTCCATAGTTGTTTTCCGCCGGTTAATGGCGAGCCGCAAAAACGCTGCAAGATCTTCGTCCTAAACGTCGCAGAAACACACCACTTCTAAACAAATTTACGAATATTTGCTGTTTTGCCTACTCGTGGAATTCCTCCACGCGGTAGGTTTTAACTTTAAGCATCTTGTGCTTCCATGCGTCGGAAGGGGAACCCATTTTTGCGCAAAGATGAGCAAGGAAGGTTTCCGCCTGCGGAAGTTGGTCCCACACCTGTGGCAAAAAAGTAGCCCGCCGGTACCCGTCTTGCAGGATCACGCCATCCACACCCGGGGTTAACACCCGCGCCAGGTCGCCTGGCGCATCGTAAGTGAGCTCCACCGGAGCGGTTAGCCGCGAAATTTCAATATTAAGATCAGGCAATTCAGCTTTGGTCAGCGGCGGAAAGCGGTAATCCTCAAACGCGGCTTGATAAGCGTGTTCACGCACATCCAAAGCCAGGCTCTGGTGCGCTTCCAGGCTGCCGATGCAACCACGCAAATCACCATGCCGTGTCAGCGTCACGAACGAAGCTCCCTGCTCGAGTAGATTCGGTGATAATCCTGCGAGGTTCACTACTGGTTCCGGCAGTTGGTTCAGCACATTCGAGATCGTTTCACGCGCCAGTTTTAACAGGTATTGCTTTTCGTCTTCAGTCAGTATCGTGTTCATTCTCAATCCTGTGATAGCCCCGGTTGAAATAGACCAGCGGTACGTGATTCTCCACTTTCGATGCATGCAGCACTTCCCCCACGTAAAGCGTTGAATTGGGCATCGCGTAAGAATGCACCACCCTGCACAATACCCACGCCGCGGCATCCGCGAGTGTAGGTATCTCTTCAAACAGGTGATCGACTGTTAATCCTGCAAAGCGGTCATCCTGTTCGCTCACATGTCCGGCAAACCGCTCGGATAATTCCTCCTGCCCGACGGAAAGAATGTTGATGGCAAAAGTGCCAACCCTGTCGACCATTTGCTTCGTTCTGGTGTTATTGGCTATGGTTACCGTCACCAGCGGGGGGTCCACCGAGACCGAAGTGAATGAATTCACAGTCATCCCGTGTTGCTGATGCCTGTCCCCCGTGGTCAAAATGGCGACCCCGCTCACCCAGCGTCGCATGACTTCACGCAAATCAACCGGCGTCATCATCTAAGAAACACCTCACTCTCTCATACTCATAACCCGGCAGGTGAAAGTCAACTGAAATAAACCTGCCATGTTTCTTATTATGGCATAAACCTTGCTATAATTCAAAGAACGAGTTGACTATGAACGAAGATGACCTCTTAACCTCCAAATTGCCTGATCAGGGGACTGTTGATGAAGACTCAACACCTGAAGCCGCAAATACCTCAGCCGGATCAGGTCCGCGCCGTTTCAGTATATTTGGCGGTCTTCAATCGATCCTAATTGCCGCCTTCCTCATTGCATCGCTTTTTACCCTTTTTACCCCTTCCAACCTGTTCTCAGGTGAAATGCTCGACCGCGTGTTCCAGGCCTGGCAGGCTAACCCGACCACCGTTGCACCTTTGATCGTGAACAATTCACTTACGGATACAGCGCCCATCGGCATCGTATCGGGGCACTGGAAAAATGATTCCGGCGCCTTGTGCCCGGATGGTTTGACCGAAGAAGAAGTGAACCTGCAAATTGCCACCCTCGTGCAACAGAAATTGATCGCTGAGGGATATAAAGTGGACCTGCTGGCTGAGTTCGATGAAAAATTATCACAGTACAAGGGCATGGCGCTCATCTCAATTCACGCCGATACCTGTGATTTCATCAGCAATGAAGCCACCGGCTTCAAAGTTGCTGCAGCCATTCATAGCCTCTACCCTGAAAAAGCCGATCGGCTGGTTCAGTGTATGGCTGACCGCTACCAGGCGACCACCGGTCTGGTATACATGCCCAACTCTGCAAGCATCGACATGACCAGTTACCACGCCTTCGACGAGATCCACACCGAAACCACGGCGGCGATCATCGAAACAGGTTTTCTCAACCTTGACCGGCAGATCCTGACCGAAAATCCAGACCTGGTTGCACAGGGAATTGTGAATGGTCTCATCTGCTTTATCCGCAATGAAAACGTAACGGTCACCACACCCATCCCATGAACCCACAGGACCTCGCACGGTACAGGCAGGCGATCCTAAACGCCCAGGCGGCTTTGAAAAGGCGCTCACTTTTCGAAGCCGGTCAATGGGCTCTCAACGCGTCAAACATCGCCCCGGACCGGGAGGAACCCTGGCTGCTCCTGGCGGCAGTATCGAAACCGCCTGAGAGCATTGCCTACCTGCAGCACGCCCTCGAAATCAATCCGCAAAGCGAACGCGCAGCCCGTGGCATGAGTTGGGCGCTCAATCGCCTCGCTCAAACTCCTATTGAAGAATCCCCGCCACAAAGTCCCGCAGTCAGTGATACACAACCGATTCAACGAATACCGCGAACCGCTGCCGTTGTCAGTACCACAACCGGGGTCACACCTTCCCGCCCTGTTTCAGCGCCAGCTGCGATTGACCACCTGCCGCAACCAGTCGCGCCTGCCGCCGCCGTTGGCAAGCGTGCACAGGTAAAACCGGCCAAACAGAAAAAACCTTCTGGAAAGAAATGGGTTTATGTCCTGGCAGTACTGATCCTCCTCCTGCTTATGACGCTTGTTGTCTGGCTGGCCTTGCCCGCCTGGATGGCGCTGGCGCGCAGTTCAGCCGCCCCCATACCCGGTAACATGCTGAGCAAACCCAGCCTCACCCCCACAGCCACCGCCACATTCACGCCTACGCCGACATCAACCCCCACCCCCACACCGACCAATACTCCTACCGCCACGGCAACCTTCACGCCAGCCCCTACCGACACTCCCTGGCCAACGGATCCTCCCACAGAGATTCCCGCTGAACCGGTGGCAGTGATCGACACAGATGAGCGCTGGATCGATATTGACCTTGGCGACCAGATGTTGTATGCCTTCGATGGGGATGACCTTGTGGGTTCGTTCTTGGTCTCCACGGGAACCTACCTCCACCCCACGGTCACCGGGCAATATCAGATTTACGTCAAGTACACATACACCGATATGCGTGGCGATGATTATTATCTGCCCGACGTTCCTTACACCATGTACTTTTACCAGGGGTACGGCATCCATGGAACCTACTGGCACAACAATTTTGGCACGCCCATGAGCCACGGTTGTGTCAACATGCTCACCAGCGATGCAGAATGGCTTTTCAACTGGTCCTCCGTTGGCACGATCGTTAACGTGCACGATTGAGCCATGGCAGATTCACTCGATATCCGCAGTATTTCCAGGCGCGAGTTTCTAAGGCTTAGCAGTGCCGCTCTGCTCGCTTTATTGGTTACCGATCGCAATTCGTTTGCCTATGCGCAATCACTCCGTGCGGATGACACCAAAACCATGCTTGGCCGTATCACCACCAACAAGGTGGATATGTTCAACACCCCTTCATTGGATGGCAAACTGATACGCACGCTGTGGAAGGACCTGGTACTGCCGATCTCAAGGATAGAGATCGGCACCGGCGAACCCAGCCACAACCGCGTCTGGTATCAGCTGGAAAATGAAGGATTCGTCCATTCGGGCAGTGTTCAACCGGTCAAAATCGAGACCAACGATCCGGTCAATTCCATTCCCAAAAAAGGAATCCTGGCTGAGGTTACTGTTCCGTTTACTGATGCCTTGTGGGATCCCAACCGGAAGGAACGCGTCGCTTACCGCCTGTATTACACATCCACCCATTGGATCACTTCCATTGTCGAGGATGATGAAGGGGCGCTATGGTACGAGATTCTGGAAGATTTTTACCAGTACAAGTATTACGTCAACCCTGCGCATTTGCGTTTGATCCCGCCGGAAGAAGTAAAAATGCTCTCACCCGACATTCCCGCGCAGGACAAGAAGCTCGAAGTACGCCTGCGCGATCAGATTGTTGTCGCTTATGAAGGTGACACCCCGGTACAAATGATGCGCTGCTCCGGCGGCACAGCATATCATCGCGGTTACCTCACCCCAACCGGCGTCTTCAACACCAATTACAAACGTCCCTCCCGTCACATGGTCAACAGCCGCCTGGCTTCCGCCTACAGTTATGATCTGCCGGGTGTTCCCTGGATCTGCTACTTCACCGAAGAAGGCGTGGCTTTCCACGGCACCTACTGGCACAACGACTTCGGGCGCCCGCGCAGTCATGGTTGCATCAACCTGCTGTCTGATAATGCCAAATGGATCTACCGCTGGACAACCCCGCAGGTACCCTACACAGAGCAGCTCGTGGATAAACGCGGCGGGACAAAGGTGGAGATCGCTCTCTGATTGTTACTCATCGCATCGCCAAACATACCCGGTCGCTATGCTTTATAATAAGGGGGAAAGGGTAATTAACCGTGGAACCGTTATTCAAAGGCCTGATTAGTGACGAATACGACCAGCTGGTGGACACTGCGGTCGTTGGTGATGAACCATGTTATGTCATCAACGATGACGGTTTCCTGCGTCACGTCCCTTCACGACCGATCGATCTGGAAATACTCAAGACGTTCGGCAAACAGATCGAGGGCAACGAGAAACTGATCGCTGACCAGGCGACGAAGATGCTAGGTCAGGAAGACCTGTTCACCCGCGCCATCGTTGAAACTCAATTGAAGAACCTGGACAAACAATATGATCTGATCCTGAACACCGGCATCCCAGAAGAAACCCGGGTGTACCTGGGCATGATGGGATTTCGGGTGATCCTGGATATTCACGGCGAGATTCTCAAGATCGAGTATCCCGCGGCTGCGCCTGATGGACAGGGCGATGGAGAATAGTACCGCTAACAGCGCTGTATTAGGAGAGTGAATGGCATCTGAACACATCATCACAATCACAGAATCAAGTTTTGAGTACGATGTCATCGCGTATTCACAGAATACGCCCGTCGTCGTTGATTTCTGGGCGGAGTGGTGCAAACCGTGCAAGATGTTAACCCCCTTTCTGGAGAAACTGGCAGAAGAAGCCGAAGGACGCTTCAGGCTCGGTAAGGTGGATGTCGATGCAAATCCGAACCTGGCTTTACGTTTCAGCGTGCGTTCCATCCCGACAGTCATGGCTTTCAGCCAGGGCAGGAAAGTATCCGACTTTGCCGGCCTTATCCCCGAGAACAAGATCATTGAATTTATCAACAACATCCTCCCCCCCAGCCCGTCAGACCTGCTGTCGCAGAAAGGCAACAGCCTCCTCTCCGCTGGTGACCAGGAAGGCGCCCGTGAAGCTTTCCTGCAGGCACTTGACCTTGATGAAAGGCATCCAGCCAGCATGCTGGGTTTGATGAAGATATTCCTGTTGCAGGGCAATTCAGCTGACGCCCATGCCATTTTCCGCAGTTTTCCAGCCCGCCAGGAGTACAACGAAGCAGAACGCTTGGTCCCGCTGATGAAAGCGATGGAGGATTTCAACAATAACCGCCTGCCGTCTGACACCGATCTGGACGCGGCCTTTACCAATTCCATCCGGCTCGCCACGCGCGGTAATACTTTGGCCAGCATCGACGGTCTGCTCGACATCCTGCGCCAGGATAAACGCTATCGCAAGGACCGCGCCCGGAGCGTGCTGCTCGCCCTGCTCGACCTGCTCGACCCGCAAAACGAACTGACGCGCCAGTACCGCACGGAGCTGGCTTCCATCCTCTTCTAAAAAACAATCAAGCTGCCAGTGGGCAGCCTGATGATTTTCTTGTTGGCAACACTTACTTAACCAATACCAGTTCTCCCCAGGTGGTTGGATCCAGGAAATCACGCGTCGCGGTGGTGGAGATCATCGTCTGCTGCAGGTTCTCACCCGTTTTGTCATTGTCGCTCACCGAAACCGCAAACCCGATGTGCAAACCTTTGGCAGGGGTGATCTCCAGCATAGACCATGGGATTCCGACCTCTACCCGGTAGATCGGGCTGGTTTCAAATTGAGAGGATACCAGCACCTTTGCTTTGCTGCCTTTCTTGCTGGTCGGGTACCACAAATATACCTCTTCATCGATCCCCTTGTCCGGGTTACCCGGTGAAATGCCAAACTGATAATCATCCGCGCTCAGGCTGGTGGTGAAAAAGTCGCCATCCAGGTTGGCATCGATCAGGATCTCGACCGAATCCCCCAGGTAGAGCATTTCACCGCTTTTGTTTTGCACGAACACATCATCGGTCACTTTTACTGATACGTACAGGTAGTCCTCATCCCACGCAACAGCGAATACACCTTCCAGGTCCGCCACATCCTTCCAGTTGGTCTTCTGCCACACAATGTGCGGGATCGCATATTTATTGGTCTTGTCCACCCACTCCGCGTAGGTTCCGTCCATCACCGGGGCATCTGCCAGGTATCCGGCCTTCATCAAGGCTCCACCGCGCTGCCGCACTTCAGGCGTGGGGGGAATACTCGTGTTTGTAGCTGTTGGGACCAGGGAAGGTTCTATGGTCGGAACTTCAGTCTGCAGACCTGCCGTAGGAGCTGTTGTAGGCGCAGTTGTTGGCGGGTTTTCCTGCGCTGCGGTGGGCTGTGCGGGCGTAACAGTCGGAGGAATATTCATACTGGTATCGAACAGCGCTGTCAAGGTTAGGTTGGGTGCAATGTCACCGGGTTCTTCAGGCGCATTGAAGATCGGCAGGTTGCAGGCTACAGCAAAAAATGCGATCACCAGTATCATGGTCAATAAGCGAATCCCTTTTATCATTCTTCCTCCTGAGCACTAAATAAGGATCAACGTCATCTCAATGAGACGCTCGCGATATTGGTTGCAATATTCATACGACTTTAACGATGCTGGTAATCCCTCCTGAATGAGGGCATAAAAATGATTTAAGGCTGAAAAGGTGTCGCTTTTCAATCGTTTAATTCCGAGTTATCTCTACAGGAAAGAACATATTTTTCCCACACCCGAGGGAGTTTCTGCTGCACAAATAGTGCATATGAGCACTCGGGATTTTGGATCATTTCCTTTTCACGCAGGTATTCAAGAGTTGCGTTGTACCACCATTCCAATTGGTCAGGTTGCCATTTCTCAAAACGCCAGATGATCAGGCGTTTTTCCACTTCCAAACGTAAAAACCATTCGTACGCTTCGGGTATTTCAATGCAATGAACCACCTGCAACGGTGTAGTTCCCAACCACGCGCCGGGAATTTTGAGAAAAGGCTTCAATTGTGATTCCTCTGTTTCCACTTCGTAAAGAAAGCCCTGCTTCCCTTCAGAGACCTCCCGCATCGCATCGGGATAAAGCTCATGATAAACGGGAATTCTCTCGCGGCTGAATCCGTACGGAAACCAGTAGTAAGGCCGCTCCACCGCGTTGACAATGTAAAAACTCGCCACAACGTCACTTGTGGACAGGTAAATATATGGCTGGTCATGATCTGCCAGGCGCGGTTCAAGTGCATTGAGCCCACCTGTGGTGGAACCGTGATACAACCTCATTATTGATGCTCCATGAATGTATTCTATTTCTTGCCAGACTCTATGTCCACAGCCTTGATCAGAAACCCTATTGGATCTGGTGGATATGCTTGATCAATCCTTCAATTCTACTTCCTCTACACACTCAGCCTTGATCTTTCCCACCAGGTGCTGCAGCGCATCGATAACATTAGGTCTGATGTCGCCGCCGATCAGCACGTACATGATGTCATCCCCCACTTCGAGCTTGCCTTCATTGAGCCACACCCGCACGTAAAAGACGCCCTTCATCTTGCGTGTCTCGTCTTCTGCTGCCGCTACCTTTTTCGGGTCGTATGCGAATTCCATGCCCGTCACACAACCGCAATCCTCCACCCCCTGGCGCACCCTGGCTTTGGGGGTTTCACGCACAACACCGTTGTGAACAAGGAACATGCCTACATTCGCCGCTGCAGCATCCGCTTTCGCTTCCCGCAGCCATTCATCCATCGATGGAGGTATTTTCTTGTGAGTACTGGTCATATCAGATCCTTTTATCTCATTTTTTTGCAGTGTCTATATTTTATCGAATCTTCCGATAATACCGGATTTTAAGTTTTCCCCTACCCCCGCCAACAATCAGCAATTCATTTTACCCCAGGCATAACTCTATCTCTTGTTTCAGGCGGACCACAAGTTACTTCAACTCTGCATCCAGGTTCTCCCAGTCATCGAAGCATTCTCCCCGGTAGGCTTTCTCTGCCAGCTCTATCAAAGCAGCTTGTTCTTTAGGCAGATGCGGGATCACCCACTGCACCGCTTCATCTTTCACCATGAATTCACCGGTGGCTGCCGTCACCCACATGCAGGCCAGGGTCAGGATCACATTGCGCTCATCACCTTTGAGGTTTGCGATCAGCCCAGGCAGGCTATCCTTCATCGCTCGACGCACATCCAGCTCAGGCACAGGTGCGAGTATCTTGCTCGCCTCCTCACCGGCCAGTGCAATACTGCTTTGCCTGACCTGGCTGAGGATGATAGCCAGGTCGGGATCATCCGCCGGTTGAGGGATTTGACCCTGCTCAAACTCTTCCCTCAGCTACTCACCGTAGATGAATTCCTTCCTGGGTGGGTATCTCCAGGGCACCACCTCTGTGCGGCTGACCACTGTCACTTCCAGCGGCCTTGATCCATCTGCGTTTCCAATTCCACCGGATATCGCCATTAAGCGCTCTGCCAGGTCACTGCGGTCATATTCTGACATCGGCTGATCCAGGATTACCAGCAAGTCCACGTAGCTCTCGTTACGCAATCCGCCGCTGACCGCCGAGCCGTACAGGTACACTGCCACCACCGCGTTCCCGAGTGACGCCTTAATGACCTGTAGCGCACGAGCCGCTTCACCGGGGATGTCTCTATCAGTCAGCATAACCGACCCCTTTCAAACCCAAATAAGACAGGCGGAAGCATTTTTCGCTCCTAGTTCTTTAGATCCAATCAATTACAACGAATACACAAATTGCTCCAATAATTATTCAGGATGGGATGATACCTCGAAGGTCATGCAGAGCCCAACAAGCCGTCCGGTAATCCCAGGCTGATAAAAGCCCCGTAGATCAGCGCCAGCAGCAACGCGTACATGAATTAATCCGGTCCTATCACATATTCTTCAAGTTTTCTTCTATGAATATTTAAACCGCAGTCCGTTCGAGCAACACCACCGTCTCCACGTGGAACGTTTGCGGGAAAAGATCAAAAGGTTGGATGCTTTCGATCCTGAATCCGCCCGCTGTTAATCGTTTGCAGTCCCTTGCCAGCGTCGCCGCATCACAGGACACATACACCAGCCGTTTGGCGCTGCTTTCTGCCAGGTATTTCACCACGCGTTTGTCCAGTCCGGCCCGCGGCGGATCAACGATGACCACCTCCGGCTGAACCTCGATCGAAGAGACAATAACCTCAACCTTTCCCACGTAAAGCGACACGTTGTCATAAGCATCCAGGTTGACCGCGAAATCATTGCACGCGCTTTCCGATAGTTCCACCCCCACCAGTTCCTTCACGCGCGGGGCTAGGAACACCGAGAACAGCCCCACCCCGCAGTAGAGGTCGAGCACTGTGCTCGCGGGTGTAACCCCGCAATTTGCCAGCACGAACTTCACCATCGCCTCGGCTTGCGGCAGGTTTACCTGGAAGAAAGAGCGCGGTGAAACCGCAAAATTCACACCGTTCACGGTCATCATTGAGTACGCGTCCCCGGCCAGCAGGAAGTCCTGCCCCCTGCCCAGGTAATGCATCGACAGCGGCATATCGAGCGTGAGTTCCGGTGGGCTGTCCAGCTCGCCTTCCAATCCCACCAGCACCTCGCCATCCGAATCTGCCCGCAGCATGATGCGTTTGACGCCTACCCCCGGATCGATTTCCAGGTTCGGCCACACATCACTGATCTCCGCAACTGGCAGGTGACATTCTCTTATCTCAACGACCCGTTCTCCTGTCGTGTCCCTGAAACCCGGCTTGCCCATCGGTGAAAGATGGAACTGCATCGTATTGCGGTAATTCCACTGATCAGGAGAAGGGACCACCGCGTTTACCGCTGGTTCGGTGATTTTGCCGATCCGCCGCATCTGGTCAGTCACGATCTTCTGCTTCACCTCCAACTGGTGTTCATAAGCCAGGTGCTGGTAATGGCAGCCGCCGCAATCCGTAAAATGCGGGCAGCGCGCTTCGATCCTTTTGGGTGACGGGGTGAGGATTTCGACCAGGCGTCCCAGGCAGTAATCGGGTTTTTCCTGCGGGATCTGCACCCGCACACGTTCACCGGGCAACCCGAAAGGCACAAAAACCGGTTTACCATCCGCCAGCCGTCCAAAGGCATCACCGCCAAAAGTGAAATCGATCAGATCCAACTCCTCAATTATGTTCGCGGTATTCTGCATCGCCATGGCGTTCTCCTTTCGCTACCCTTGAATGGGGTATACCACAATGATATAATGTTTTCGTTGCCCCGGTAGCTCAATAGGACAGAGCAAAGCACTCCTAACGCTTAGGTTGAGAGTTCGAGTCCCTCCCGGGGCACTTTCCATCTGACGAATGATCATCAAAGAGTTGACTTTTAGAGTTGACTTTTATCTATTGCAGTTATAAGTTATTTGCTGTAATATAAAGATAAGAAACATTTGGGTGCCCCCCTCACCCAAGTGTTTCTTACTTTTTAACCACAAAGCCCGGATTTGTACCGGGCATTGTCTGGTTTCATTCATTTACTCCGCATCCGCCGGGTTCTCCGGGTAGCGGATCCACAGGAATAACACCTGTCCTTCATCCACCTCGCTCGCCCGTGCAGCCAGGATGGGCACTTTCTGCTCCAAACCCATCTCATTCCGATAATGAAGGTAGATCGGCTCGTTCTGGTTCCACATGCGGTGACAGCGCTCGACCAGGGCTGGACCATTAAAAGTCCGCAGCCTGGTCAATGCCATCCCGTAGTAATCCGGGCTTTCGTTCAACCCGAGCGCCCAGCCGTCATTGATCTTTTCAAAAACCGGCGGCGGTCCTTCGATAATTGTGATCTTGTCGTCCATTTCTTGCCTCTATTGGCTCGTATGATACCACAACTTGCCGGTACCTCCTCAAGGACGGTGATTTAATACGATATTAATATTCTGTTTATTCTTCTCATATACAGCGAACATAAAATGAGGGCATAAATAAACAAATAAGCGCTCAGGAGGCACAAAATGACACTTTACTTCAGAAACCCCGAAATGATTGCTGAATCCCGCCGCAGAATGTTACGCAGAATGATGGACGAAACTTACAATACTGACCGCGTGCTCTCATTCCCGCTGGAAATGAAAGCCACCGAAAATGACTTTACATTGAAAGCAATGCTGCCCGGCCTCTCCGCAGAAGAGATCAACATCCGCTACGAGGACGGTGTCCTCACGATTGATGGCGAATATACTTCCATCAATGAAGAAGGCAAGGAATGCCTGTTTTCAGAAATGCCGGTTGGCCGCTTCAGCCGCTCGATCGAGATCAAAGAACCCATCGTGGTGGATAAGATCGACGCCAGCATGAAAGACGGAATCCTCACCATCCTCATTCCGAAGGCTGAGGAAGCCAAACCCAAGACGATCAAGATCAACGCAAAGTAACACGGGGTAACCACCTTTGCTGAACGATAAGAGCGGTGAAAACCGCTTTTATCGTTTTAAGGGTAGAATTACCCGTTATGAAAGAGAAATGGTTAGAGGTTTTAAAAAAAACCGCATTAACAGAATTGCGCTACTTCGACTCCATCGGTTCCACCAATACCGAAGCTTTACAATGGGCAGCTGACGGCGCACCTGACTTCGCGCTGGTGATCGCCGATGAACAAACCAACGGCCGCGGACGATTCGACCGCCGCTGGATCACCAACCCCGGCTCTTCGCTTGCTTTCAGCCTCATTCTCAAATCATCCACACAGGAAACCTGGAACGTTGCATTTTTTTCACCCTTATGCGGTATTGCCGTACAGGAGGCGGTCAGCAGCCTGCTTGGATTGAATACCCTCATCAAGTGGCCGAATGATGTACTTATTGACGGTAAAAAATTCTGTGGCATCCTCGTTGAAGCTGCCTGGCACGGCTCAGAAGTGCAAGGAGTCGTTTTGGGGATCGGTATTAACATCAGCCCGGATTCGCTTCCGGACGCGATGCACCAGAATTTTCCCGCCACCTGCCTTGAAAACGCACTCGGGGCGCAGGTGGATCGCTTCCAGGTACTGGCCCGCGTACTGGAATCCATCGAAAAATGGCGCGGGGAACTCGGTTCAACTGCTTTCATGCACCAATGGGAGTCGCATCTGGCCTTCATGGGTGAATGGGTGAGGATTGAACATTCTGAAAAACCATCTATAATTGGTAGAGTAAAAGGGATCGACCACAAGGGGCATCTCGTGCTCGTGGAGGAAAACGGCAACGAGATCGATATCGAGATCGGAGATGTCCACTTGCGTCCCGGTCTACCCGCTGGAATGAGAGGAATTCATGCTTGATGATCTACGCAATTCAGTCAATGCAGCTTACGAAGAAGAACTTGCGGAAGAAGAAAAACTGCTGGAGATAAAACGAAGTAAGAGCAGCAAACCCTTTTTGGGTATGACCCCGCTCCAGCGTTTTATTGTCTCGGTCATCTTTTTTCTTATGGTGTTAATTATCGGCGCAGCCATCCTGGTCGTTTCGCAAAAGATGATGCCGCCGATCAGTTGATCTGTTTAAATCAAAAAGATCCCGGAGAAAATTTTCCGGGATCTTTTTATTATTTTTCGCTTTGAACGGCGTCGTTTTCAGCTCTGAAAACTTCAGTGGTATTGATGCGAGCCACGGATGCGACCCTGTCATCCGCTCCGAGGTCCATCATTTTGAAACCGCGCGTCGCTCTCCCGCTTGAAGAGATGTCCTTGACCTTCAAACGCAGCATGATTCCGCCGCTGGAAATAATCGTAAATTCATCAACCTCCTGAACAACCCGCGCAGAAGTGATGTGTCCGATCTTTGATAGGTTCTTCAGATCGGTTGTCGCGACGCCGCCGGTCGCTCTGCTTTTCTTCGGGTATTCATCAAGGTTTGTGCGTTTACCGTAGCCATACTCGCTCACCACCAGCAGTTGACCGCCCGGCTCGATCACGTCCATCGACGTCAGCCTGTCATCCCCTTTCAACCGGATTCCCGTAACACCAGCCGCCTGCCTGCCCATGCTGCGGATCTCTTTCTCAGCAAAGCGTAGCGCCTGTCCGTTGCGCGTAACAAGGATGATATCGTCATTGCCGCTCGTCAGGCGCACCCAGCCGAGCCGATCCTTTTCTCCCAGTGTGATCGCAATCAAGCCTGACGGGCGAACACTGGCAAACTCGGATAACGCAACTCGTTTAACCGTGCCCATTAAAGTGGCCATGGTGAAATACGAGCCTTCTGCGAAGTTAGGCACAGAAACAGCCGCGGTGATGCGTTCACCGGTATCAAGCGCGAGCACATTCACGATCGGTATGCCGCGGTCGGTGCGGTTGGCATCCGGGATCTGGTACACCTTTTCGGAATAGACCTTGCCGCGGTCGGAGAAGAAGAGCACCGTGTGTAACGTGCGCGCCGGGATCAGGAAGACGATTTGGTCTTCATCACGCACCGTCTGCCCTGAAACTCCGCGCCCGCCCCTTCCCTGCGTACGGTAAAGGCTTGCAGCCACGCGTTTGATGTAACCCTTTTCCGTGAAAGTGATCAGCACAGATTCATCCGTGACCAGGTCTTCCTCCCGGATTTCCTCGTGGGTTTCTCCGATGATCTTGGTCCGGCGTTCATCACCATATTTCTCGCTGATCGCGTTGACATCTTCCTTGATCAATCCCAGGATCTTCACCGGGTTCTCAAGCAATTCTTCCAGGTAAGCGATACGCGCCATGATCTCAGTATGTTCGTCTTCGATCTTCTGCCTTTCCAGGGCAGCCAGTCGGCGTAATTGCATATCCAGGATCGCCTGCGCCTGCAGGTCGGATAATTTGAAGCGGCTTATCAGGCGTTCTTTGGCGGTTTCAACATCTTTTGATTCCCGGATAGTCTTGATCACTTCGTCCAGGTTGGCAAGCGCAATGAGCAATCCATCCAGGATGTGCGCCCTTGCCCGCGCCTTATCCAGGTCGAATTGGCTGCGCCGGGTAATGATCTCCTGTCGGTGTTCAATATAGAGTTGTAATGCCCGTTTGAGGGAGAGCAGCCGCGGTTCACCGTTGACCAATGCCAGCAGGTGCACCGAAAAAGTGGATTGCAGCGCTGTGTATTTGTACAGTTGATTGAGCACCATCTTGGGCTGGGCACCGCGCCTTAACTCGATCACGATACTCATCCCGCGTTGATCGGATTCATCACGCAGATCGGTGATCGCGTCCAGCTTGCCGCCGCGCGCCAGTTCAGCGATGCGTTCGATCAGGCTGGTCTTATTCAACTGGTACGGGATCTCGGTGATATTGATCTGGAAACGGTTGCCTTTCATTTCCTCGATGTGCGCCGTACCGCGCAGCACCAGTCGGCCGCGTCCTGTACTGTAAGCCTGCTGGATCGTGTCCCGCCCGACAATGATGCCGCCGGTCGGAAAATCCGGACCCTGGACAAAATGCATCAGTTCCTCGACCGAGATGTCTTCGATCTTTTCATAGTGATCGATCATGTAACCGATCGCTCCCGCGAGCTCGCGCAGGTTGTGAGGAGGAATACTGGTCGCCATACCCACCGCGATTCCGCTCGATCCGTTCAACAGAAGGTTAGGCAGGCGTGAGGGAAGTACTACCGGTTCCTGTAAAGAACCGTCAAAATTGTCAACAAAATCGACCGTGTTTTTTTCAATGTCCGCCAGCATCTCTTCAGCAGCAGCATGCAGACGGGCTTCCGTGTAACGCATGGCCGCAGGCGGGTCTCCATCCACAGAGCCAAAGTTGCCCTGCCCATCCACAAGCGGGTAGCGCATCGAGAATTCCTGGGCCATGCGCGCCATCGCGTCATAAACCGCCATGTCGCCATGAGGATGGTACTTGCCCAGCACCTCGCCTACGATACGGGCGGATTTCTTGAAAGCTGTGTTGGATCGGATGCCCATGTCCGCCATGGCGTACAGAATTCGGCGGTGCACCGGTTTCAACCCATCCCGGGCATCCGGCAAGGCGCGCGAAACGATCACACTCATCGCGTAATCGAGGTATGCTGCCCGCATTTGCTCATCAATGTCGACTTGCTGTACTGACCCGTTGTCCATAAAGACCATCCTGTGATTAATTAACCGTTTGATTATACCGCATTCGATTATCAGCCCGTCGTTCGCGAATTGACTCACAATTAATCTTACTATAGGAAAGTACGTTGACTCAAAATAAATGTTACTCTAGAGCGGATTTTATATTCGCAGAAGGAGCATACGATGAGTCAACGCAGCAAACGCGAGATGATCGAAGCGATTCATCCGCGGTATTTGAAAGCTAATAAAGCTGGAAAAGAACAAATACTAAATGAATTCATAGCTACAACCGGATATCACCGAAAATATGCCATACGAGTATTGAGGCATGGACCAAAACCCAAAGGGCTGAAGAAACCAGGTCGCCGAAAGA
>DIWL01000003.1:0-2715 GCA_002428455.1 Anaerolineaceae bacterium UBA6107
ATGTTGCCATTATTGCTCCTGAAAAGTGAGATATTTGGGGATTACTGATTCACAAAACCGGTCCCGAGTACATGAGGGAGGGGATTATGTGCCGATCCCGATTTTGATAAAGTACATTCCGTCGGGTGTTGCATCAAACGGGTTTTTTGAGGGTCACACCTTATCCACAGATGATTCAACCTCCATTCTTCAATATATCATTAACAATTATTGACAGTCAACTAACCTTAATCGGAAAAAACACTGACAAATTACACAGGTTAATCAAAAAACCTCCTCTTGAGTGGTTACTACTCATTGAGGAGTTTCTGTGTTCATGATGGAAAAATCTTACAGGTCAACAGTCTCAGGAACGCGGAAGTTTTCGTTGGCTTTGCGAACTTCGTCGGTCACGTTGAAGTTCATGTCTCCACCAATAACTTCACGGATGTAATTCTTGATACGGCTCTGCCACATGTCCTGGTTGAGGTAGAAGATCTTGGCGCCGCCAAGTTCGTGCTGGTACTGAGGCCACGGTTTGGTAGGCTGGGCCATTGAAAGGCCGGCCATGCGCCAACCGTTGTAGCTTTCAAAGGTTGACCACCATTCCTGCACCTTAAGGAGTTCCATCGCGTAGTAGGTCTTAACGTAGTACATCGGCCAGCCAAGGCGGGCGCGGCGGGAGAAGGTGAGGGTATGCAGGCTGACAGCCACGTCTTTGTCCCAGGCGCGGCCGTTGGCGAAACCAAGCCATTCACCGTCGACGAGGCCGACCATGGTGAAGGCGTCTTTGAGGCGTTTGCGGCGCAGGGCGAGAACCTCACCATATACGCGCACACCGACGATGTCGTAAAAGTCTTTTTCGACTTTCATTACTTTTTCGAGGTAGCCAAGCATGGGGTCAATGTCGCTGTCCTGGATACCGCGGATGTAAACGATGCGACCGTCTTTGAGGGTAACGGTGGCTTCGGGGATGGCGGGTAAATCCATCGCGGGTCCTTGC
This sequence comes from Anaerolineaceae bacterium UBA6107, assembly GCA_002428455.1. GTDB lineage: Bacteria > Chloroflexota > Anaerolineae > Anaerolineales > Anaerolineaceae > UBA6107. The sequence continues at coordinate 983 of DIWL01000003.1, forward strand.
AGAATGGCCTCGATCTCACGCAGATCAATGGTCATGTCTTCTTTTGTTACAGGGGTCGGGAATTCAATTTTCATTTTATATCCTTTTCGTGTTATTTTTAATCGTAGATTGAGTATAGCATCCCCAATCTTGAACGTCAATCAGTCACGCTCCGGTTAAGACGAAATCGGTATGAATCGAGTATATTAGTCACACCCGCATGTAAATGAAAACAACTTTCACCGCTGATGGATCGGCGGAAATGATAAAGCAGGAAATAATCATCATTCCACGTTTGTCTCTAATCAGGAGGTTTTTATGCCGGACGATTTTCAAATGATCACTGTGTTCTTCAAACATGATCAAAGCAAGAACCTGGATGAAATTCAGGCGCATTTACGCGAAAGCGGCTTCTGGCGCGAGTTTCCACCGGAGGGGATCGAGATCCAATCGTGGTATGTGATGATGGGAATCGGCCACGTGGTCACTATCAATGTGCCCGCGTCAAGGTTGCGTGAGGTGAACATGGTGGTCGAAAAACGCGCCTGGAAGGCTTTTACCACCGAGTTCTACCCGACTTATGATTTCCTGCCTTTTTACGAGCAATTTCACGTGGAAGCGCAGAAGGTTTAGTTGGTTTAAAAAAAACTACCACCCGTTGAGCGGGTGGTAGTTTGAGTTAATGATTGTGATTATTTTCCGTACTTGGCAAAGTGTGGGGCAAAGATGTCATCCGGATTGGGGATGGACAGGGGGATTGGATAAGAGACCCAGGTAACATTCATCATGTGTTTCACCGTGATGTTCTCGGTGGTGATGTTGCCACCCCACGTACCGCATCCCAGCGACATGGTGAAGGCCATACCGTTCTCCCAGTCACCGCTATTGCCCACAGATTGCGCCTGGCGCACCATCATACGGCTGACCTTGGCCTTGTGAGCCAGTTCCATGATGTGGTCTTCATTAACAGAGTGGATGCCGCAGGAATGCCCGAATCCGCTGAAGGCAGTGATGTCGATCACCATCTGCACCGCGGCGCTGAAGTCCTTGTATTTCCACAGGGTGAGGATAGGGGAGAGTTTTTCCGCTGAAAACATATCCTCGGGGCCGATGTGTTCGCCCAGCACCATGATGAATTTGGTACCTTCGGGAACGTTGATACCGGCTGTATCCGCGATTGTCTTGACACTCTTGCACACCAGCTTGCCACTGAGGTGCTGTCCATCGGGCCACATGGCGGCTTTGAGTTTGGCGCGCTCTTCTCCCGTTACCAGGTACCCGCCGGTCTTCTTCAGTTCTTCAAGCAGCGTATCAAAAATGCTTTCCTCGATGATGATGTTGTTTTCGGCTGAACAGGAGGTGGCATTGTCGAAGATCTTGCCTTTGCAGATCTTGGCCGCAGTGACGGGCAGATCAGCGGTCTCATCTACAATGATCGTCGCGTTACCGGCGCCAACACCGTAGGCGGGTTTGCCGCTGCTGTAAGCGGGCTTAACCACACCCTGTCCACCGGTAGCCAATACCAGGTCCACCTTGCTCATCAGTTCCTGTGAAAGCTCAATGGTGGGTTCTTCAATGTAGAGGACCAGGTCTTCAGGTGCGCCAACTTTCTTTAAGCCCTTGCGCATTTCCTCGCACACGAATTTGCACGTGTTCTTTGCCCTGGGGTGCGGGGCAAAGATGATCGCGTTGCGCGCTGCCAGCGCTGGCAATCCATTGCATGGCATTGTGGAGGAGGAGTTGGTCATGGGGGT